>NZ_JBFBBN010000061.1:0-59118 GCF_040682715.1 Amycolatopsis sp. NPDC051128
GGCGCGGTGACCCCGGCGCCCATGGTCCGGTAGAACACCGCCATGTGCGACGCGCCCCCGGGCAGCAGTGTCCACCCGGTCGGGGTGGTGATCGTCGCCGCGGTGTTGGCGTGGGTGACCGACAGCAGCAGCAGCGCGCCGTTCGGTACACCCGCTGGCAGCGGCGGGTTCAACGTCGCGTTGTTGCCCGTGGTGAACGCGGCCGCGCCGAACCGGGACACGTCGGCCGCGTCGATGGCGGTCACGCGGTAGGTGTTCGGGACACCGGCCGCGAACTCGTAGTCGTCGAGCTTGCCCACACCGCCGCTCAAGCCGACCTTGTCGCCCCCGCGCACGGTGGTCCAGGTGATGCCGTTGGTGGAACGCTCGACGAGTGCGTAGTCAGCGTCGGTGCTCAGGCCGCTGAACTCCACCCGCACACGGCCGAGGTCGTCGAGGTAGGTCGTGGTGGTGGTCATCGCATCCCACCGGTTCCGGCGGCGACGGCGCGGCGGGTCTGGCGGCCGGCGTCGTCGAGGTCGATTCGGATGCGCTCCTGGATCCCCTTGCCGAGGTCCACCGCCAGCTCGATCACCCGCGGGCCGCCGAAGGTCTGCGCGTTCGACACCACGCGCCCGGTCTGGCCGGGAACGAACAGCTCGGGCCCGCGCTCGCCGACGATGTACGGCCGGCCGCCGCGGGCGGTGCCGCCCTTGGCCAGGTACGGAATGTGCGGAATCGCAGGGATGCCGACCACGCCGGAGATGTTGTTGATGCCGTCGATGGCGCCGTTCAGCAGCCGGATCGCGCCGTTGAGGGCGCCCTTCAGGCCGTTGCCGATGCCCGACCAGATCCCGGAGAAGAAGGACCCGACGCCGTTCCACACGCCCTTGATGAAGTTCCACGCGTCGTTGAAACGGTCGCGGACCCAGTTCATCGCGGTGGTCACGCCGCCGGTGATGCCGCTCCACACGCCGGAGAACCAGCCGGTGACCCCGGACCACACGCCCTTGATGAAGTTCCAGGCGTCGACGAGCCGTTGCCAGATCCATTGAGCGGCAACGGTGACGGCGTCCTTCACCACGTTCCACAGCCACACGAAGAAGGCCGCGATCGGGTCCCAATAGGTGATGATCACCGCGACGATCGCGATCAGCGCGACGATCGCGAGGATGACCACACCGATCGGGTTGGCCCACAGCGACGCGTTCAAGATGTTCTGCACGACTATCCACGCGCCGATCGCCGCGATCAGCGGGATGATCCAGCTCGTGTTTTGCGCGATGAAATTGGCGATGTTCGCGAGCACGGGCGCCAGGAAGTTGATGACCGGCACCAGGATGTTGCCGATGGTCGTGGCGAGGTTCGCGAACGCTGAGGCCAGCGGCGGGATCGCCGGTGCGACCGCGGCCAGCAGCGCGCCGAGCACCTTGGACACCACGCCGGCCACGGTGTTCAGTGCCTGGAAGAACTTCACGAGCGTGTCGTGGCCCTGCGCGGAGTCCAGGAACTCGCGCACGGTGTTCAGCAGCGGACCGATGAACCCGCCGAGTCCACCGCCGGCGTCCTGGATGGCACCGAGTACGGAGCTGATGATTCCGATCACGTCGCCGACGACACCGAAGAACGACTTGAAACCGCTTACGGCGCCCTGAATCCACTGCGTCAGCTCGCCGGAGTCGGCGAAACTCTGCACCGCGACGTTGAACTTCTCGCCGGCCGCGCCGAGTCCGCCCGACAGCTGCACCAGGATCGGCATCGCAACCGCGCCGATCCGCAGGAACGCGGCGATCACCGGCGCCAGGAACGCACCGATGTTCTGGATCACCCGCGCCGTGCCGGACAGCAGCGTGTTGACCTGCTCGGTGCCCTTCGCGGACGCGACGACGCCGGTGACCTTGGTCGCCACGCCGCCCATCGCGGTCGCGATCTGCTGAAACCCGCTCGTCGTCTTCGGCAACAGCCCTTGCAGGTTCCGCACCGCGGGCAACAGCGCCGATTCGAAGCTCGACGACACCGCGGCCTTGAGCGAGGTCATCTGCGGGTTCAGCTGGGCGAACGCGCGCTTGGCCCCGTCGGCGCCGAGCTTGGCCGCGACCATCGCGCCAGCGAGCGCGAACCCGCCGGCCACCGCCAGCGGCAGCAGGCCGGCCGCGGCGATGATGCCGTTGATGGCGACGGGCAGCAGGTTCGCGACCGACGCCGCCGACGCGGCCTTGGACGCCAGGCTCATCACGCCGCGCGCGGCGTTGCCGACACCAGCGGCGAAGTCGTTCAGTGCCTTACTGCGCTTCTTGGCGTCGTCGGCCAGCGACTTCATTTCGGCCTTGGCGACCGCGGCCGCGGCGACCAGACCGGCACTGGACCCGTCGAACTTGATCTTTACGGTGCGTTCGCCGAGGGCCATCACGCACCGCCCTGGGAGAACTCGCGCACCACGTCGTCGACCGCGGCGTGCCACTCACGCGAGATGGTGGGTGCCTCGGCCTCGACGAGCGGGAAGAACGCGTACGCCTGCTGCCCGGCGTGCGGCCGGTACTGACGGCCGGCCGCCGAGGCGTAGCGGGCGGCGGAGAACCAGCCGCTCCGGCCGTTCATGCCGAACAGCGAGCCGAACAACATCCCCCACGCCGGCGACAGGTGGCGGCCGAGCTTGCGCGTGCCGCCCACCTGGATCGCCGGCACCCGGTCGCGCACCGCCTTGACCGTCGTCGCCAGGTTCGGTCCCTGCGGTCCACCGTGGGCGGACACGTCCACCACGGCCTTGACCGCGAGCTTGCGGGCCAGCGCCTGCGAGTGGTCCCGGATCGCCTTCTGCGCCGACTTCGGCAGCACGGAGAACGCGCGCAGGATCTCCCGCACACCGTCGATGCGCACGGTGACCACGAGCGTGGTCTTCGCCATCGGGGTGCACCTCCTCGCGCCTTATCCGGACATCTGGGCGGAGCCGAATCGGCTCGGGCCTTCACCTGGCCCCGAGGTCTTTCCCCTGGCCTGCTTCTCGGCTTGTTCGAGATGCCACGCCATGGTGGTGATCGATCGTTCGTCGAGTCGTTCGATGTACTGCGGCGCAATGCCTGTAGCTACCGCGATCCCCAGGACCGTGTAGCTCAGGGAGCCGCGGGGGTAGGGCCCGGCGGCTCCTCCTCACCGACCGGCAGCACGTCGAAGGTCTCTTCGAACTCGACCAGCTTCGCCGGGGTGTCGGCCGCGTGCTGGATCTTCATCACCAGGTGCGCCAGCTGGTAGAGCGTGGCCATCGAGACGCCGGCCTCGAAGTCGGAGAACTTGACGCCGGTCGCCCGCTCGAACAGCAGGAAGTGCCGCGGCTTGACGACCACCTCGGCGTCGAACCCGCTGTCACCAGTGATGTGGAGCGTGATCATGTACGTGCCTCCTAGTAGGACAGAACGGAACGCTTGATGTCGGCCGGGGTGCCGGTGTAGTCGACGAACGCCCGACCGGCGTTGGTGTCGCCCTCGGGGAACCCGAACGTGCCCGTGTGGATCGGCCCGATCGCCCGCGTGACCCCGCCGGCGAGCGGGACCACCAGGTCCTCGACGGGGAGGCCGTCGAACGTGGCCTGTGTCTGGACGGTGACCTGTGCCATTGAGCCGCCGGTGTTGGACACCAGCAGGAACACCGACGCGCCGGTGTCGATGATGTCGCCGTCCACGTTCGGGGACGTCGCTGTCGGGATGGTCCCGGCGCGGGTGATCTTCTGTGTGGTGACGGATTGCCTGGCCATGTCGTAGATCTCCCTTACGGCCGCGAGAACACGGGGTCGTCGATGCACATGAACGTGATCTCGGTCATCTCCTGGTCGCCCCGGTCGCCACCGACCGGCGCCGGCTGAACCAGCACCTGTCCGTTCCACCGCACGTGTTCGGCGGGGATGTCGGGGTGGTGGTCGAGCTGGAAATCCGCGACCACGCCGCGGTTGTTCCAGCAGAAGTCCTCGAACCCGCCGACCACCCATTTGCTGTAGGTCTTCAGCTGCAGCGTGGGTTCCGCGTCGGTCTCGGCGATCGTGACGCCGTCCGGGCAGTAGCTGCGCAGCCGGTCGCCGTCCTGGATTCCCGGATCGAGGTTCCAGCTCGACAGCTGGCACTCGACCGACACCGTGCCGATCGTGAGGTTCAGCAGCTTCAGCCGCCGCGCGGTGAGGTTGCCCATCCTGTCCTCCTCCTACAAACCCACGTCGACCGTGAAGGCGTACGTGGGGAGCTGAGTCCCGCCCTGCTGGAGCAGGCCCGGGGATGCCGAGGCGACCGTGAACAGCGGGTCAGCCTCGATCGCGTCGCGCATCGGCTCGACGAGCGGGTACAGCCGATCGGTGGCGTACTCGTCGAACGGCACGACCAAGTGCACGACGAACGTGGCTTCCGTCGGCCCGGCGCCGCGGCCGAAGCTGCCCCACTCCAGAGTCGGCGGCGTGACAACCGCGCTCACCCCGGTCACCGTGGCGCCGGGGTTCTCGTAGATCCGGCCGTCGAGCTGCTCGACGGTGGCCAGCGCGGCTTTCAGCGCCGCAGCGGCGTCCTCGATCTGGGTCATGCGAACACCGGCCCGCGGAACCGCCCGATGCGCAACAGCCGCTCGATGTCCGGATCGAACGAGGGGACCCGGGCCGAGCCCAGTTCGCCCATGGTCACCAGCGCCTCCGGCGATCGGCGGCGGGTGAACCATCGGCCGGCCAGCCGGAGCGTGCCGAGCACCAGATCCGCATCCGGCACGGTGGCCTCGGGCAGCGGGTTCGGTCGGTAGTCCACATCGGACCGGACCCGCTGCACGAACGTGACCGCCGCATCAAGCTGTGCCTGAAGCGCCGCGTCATCGCTCGCCCCGGCGGGCGAGTTCATGTCGGCTTTCAGGTCCGCCAGCGGCGGCGGCCACGTCACCATGACTCAGGCCGCCGTGACCTGGCCGGCGCGGATCGCCTTGGAGACGGTGCTGCTGGCACCCTTCTGCCGGGCGACCGCGGCGGTGTAGGCCCAGATGCCGAGCACGACCGACTCGGGGCCGGCCTGCTCCTCGAACCGGAACCGCGCAATGTTGCCTTCGAACAGCAGCACGTCCGCCGGGCGCATCACCAGGAACTTTTCCGGGTAGGTCGCGCCGTCGCCGATGCCGTCGGTGGCGATCACGCCGAGACCCTCGATCCGGCCGTCCACCGCGACTTCGCCGACGCCGGCCACGTTCATGATGCCCGCGGTCTCCGAGGGGATCAGCGGTCGGCCGGTGGTGTCCTTCAGCTTCAGGAACTTCCCGTACCGGGTGACGGTCGAAACCAGGATGCTGGCGGGCTTCTTGCGCGCGTTGCGCACGGCGATCGCGAGGTCGATCGACGCATCGAGCGCCGGGGTTGCCGGGGCCACGCCGGTGAACGCCGCTTCGGTGGCGAACGTCGCGGAGGCGATCGGAGCGCCTGCGGCGGCGATGCACACGGCCCCCACCTTCGCCTCGACCTTGGCGTTGTAGACCTCCATGAGGTCGCCGTAGATCAGCAGGTCGATGGCCGGGTTCGACATGTCGAGCATTTGCCGGGACACGATCTGCTTGCCCGCGGTCGGCTTCGGCGTCGCGGTGTCCACGTCGGAGTCCCACGCGTCCGTGCCCGACACCGGGTCGTTCTCGTTCGCCTGCTCGGCCACGACGTTGTCCGTGCCCACGGTCTGCTTGGGCAGAGTGATCGGCCGCGGGTCGTCGCCGAGCGGGATGTTCCGCACGGCGTTGGCCAGCGCGCGGCCCTGGCGGGCCAGGGTCTCGAACTCCTCGGTCATCCAGTGCGGCGGAACCACACCGGGGCCGTTCGCGCCGGTCGTCAGTGCACGGGTGTGCTCGGCGAGCCGGTCGCGAGCAACCGTGTCGTCGCCCATCTGCGACCGGTACAGGTCGCCGAAGAACGAGTGGCTGCCGCCCTTGCGTCGGTAGTGGCCCGGGTCGCGATCCTGTGTGGTGACGCGGGAACGGGTCTTGGTGCCCGCGTCGTTGCCGCCGGTGCCTGCCGGTTGCTCGGCGACGCCGAGGTTTTCGCCGCCGGCCTGCGTGGCGCCCGCGTCCCCGGCGGCCGACTCGACCGTTGCGGCGGCGGAGCGCACCGCGGCCGCGCGCTTCTCGATGTCGACCAGCTGCGTGACCTGGGCGCCGATCGCCTCAAGCTGCTTGGCCTCGGCGGTGATCGACCGGACCTCTTCGTCGGTGAGGTCGCGGTTCTCGGTGGCCGCGCGGGTCTGCGTGGCGAGGATGGAATCTTCGAGCGCCGTCAGCTTCGTCTGCTGGGCGGCGAGGTACGGGTTCTTCGGGGGCACAGCCTCTCCCGGATGTTGTCGAAACCATCCGGGGTGTCGCTTGCTCGATCTCGTCGAGACGCGGGGTGCCGGTTCTCTTGGCGGCTATCGTAACCGATGAAGCGGGTACGCCGGTTACCCGTCGCTGCGGGCCAGGACGCCACGCAGGTACGGAGAGGTCGAGGTGGCCAGCATCCGCCGCACGGCCAGCAGCCGCGGCGTGCCGTCGTCGTCCTGGTCCTCGTCGTCGATCTCGTCGGCGGAGCGCACACCGCTGATCGCGGCGTGATCGCCGTAAGCGCCTTGGAGCGTGGCGACGACCTCGGTCAGGTGCGCCCGGGTACGGATGACGGTCCCTTCCGCGGCGCGCTTGTTCTTGTCCTCACGGAACCCGATGGACAGGTGCGGCAGTACGCCATCGCGCACCAGCTCCAGCGTCTCGTCTCCGGCCGGGGTCTTCGACACCCGCCACTCGCCGTACAGGCCGGCCGCGTCGTCGCGGAGACTCACCGTCTTGCCGACCAACGTCCCGCCGAGCGACATGTGCTCACGCGCGAACGGGATGCGGTGCGCCGCACGCAGCTGGTGGTTGAACGCGCCGCGCGCGAACGCCTCCACCAACGTCCGGTCGATCCGCTGTGGACGGTCGTAGGGCACGGCGATGCCGACGATGGTGCGGCCGTCGCCGCCCTGCGCGGCCGAGCGCACCTCCAGATCCGGCGTGAAGGACCGGAAGACGACCTCAGCCACGGTATGCCTCCTTGCGCAGGTCCGGACGGATGGCGTAGTGCCCGCCGCAGATCCCGAAGTCGTCGATGAACTCGGGCTTGTCGCAGGCGGGGAGCGCGGGCGCGACGTCGCGCCCGACGCGGCACACCGGGCGCCCGTCAGTGGTCCTCGCTACCGGCGCCGCGGTGGCGGGCTTTCCCTCGACGTCGGTGGGCGGCTGCTCGTCGGTCGTCGGCTGCTCGGTGGCGGGCGCCTGCTGGTCCTCGGTCGGCGCCTGGTCGCTGGTCGTCTCCACCGGCGGTGCGCCGTCGCCGGCGGGCTGCTCCTCGCCGACAGGCGGGGACAGCTCGGCGACGTCCTCGGCAGGCTGCGCCGCGGCGGGCGCGGCCTGCTCGGTACGCGGGCGGGTGTTGCGGCGGGATGCAGCGCTCACGGCTTGGCTCCTGTCTGGGTGGCGTTTGCGGGTGCGGGAGGCGCGGCCGGCTTCCGCTCGTCGATGCCCTCGACGGGCGGCAGGTCTTCGATCGAGCGCGCTTCCGACGGCAGCAGGAACCCGGACCGGATACCGATGTCGTGCGCCTGGTAGCGCGCCAACGTGTCGGCCCGCAGCAGCGCGTTCAGGTTCGCCTTGGCGCAGCGCTCCGGCGGCATCTGGTCGGACAGGGTCTGCTCGAACCGGGCCAGGTGCCCGCCGAGGGAGAACTTCAACAGGTCGATGGTTTCGGTCTCGCTGGTCGCGTACGTCATCGAATCCCCTGACGACGCGCCGAGGAACCGCGGCGGCAGCCCGAAGATCAGCGCCAGCTCGGTCAACGAGAACTTGCGTGCCTCGACCAGTTCCAGCTTTTCCGGGTCCCACCCGAGCGCCTCGAACGAGGTCGTTGCGTTGAGGACGGCCACCGTCCGCTCGCGCTGCGACTTCAGCCACCCGGCCTTGAGGTCGTTGGCCTCGCCCTGCGTTAGGTCGGGGTTGTCGGACTTCAGCACCGCCGTCGGGACGCCGTGCTGCGAGATCGACCGCGCCTGCGCCTGCAACTCCGAGGCGAGGTCGAGCGTGCCGTTCAGGTGCGCCTCCAGCACCCCGAACCCGCGCAGCGCGCCGGGCGCGCACGGGCCCTTGATGTGGATGATCTGGTGTTCGGCGTAGGACAGGCCGCCGATCCAGTATTCGACCGCGCCGACCGGGAGCGGCGAGTAGTCCATTCCGGACACGCGGCGGACGCCGACCCAGTTGGCCGGGACCGGCAGCACCGCAGTGGGGTAGCCGAGATCGTCGCGCGCAGCCACCACCCCGACCGCGTTGCCGTGCCACACCAGATCCAGCGCCCACGAAGAGAAGGTGGTCATCCGGTTGTCCGGCGGCGCCGGCTTGGCGAGCAGCGGCGGTGTCGGGGTGACCTTCTCCAGGTGTCCGGCGTCCGCCTCGTCGTAGGCGTTCCAGGGCACCCCGCCGAGCAGGTCCGAGATCAGGATGGCGGCGCGCCACGCGCCGGGGATGGACATCGCGCCGCGGTACTGCTGGATCTGCGAGAGCCCGGACACGCCGCCCGGGGTGCCGTCGATGATCAGTTCGAACCCGGACCCGGCGTAGCGGTTGTGCTGCGCCTGCGTGCTGCGCGGGCGCAGCATCTTGCCCAGGCCCATCAGCGCGCGCCCTTCCACTCGGCGAGCGTCCCGACGCCGAGCAGCGCGACGCCGCCGACGAGCAGCGTCCACGCCGGACCGACCAGCATCGAGAACCCGGTGAGCGCGCCGCCCGTGCCGGCGAGCTGCGCGGCGACCGCGGCCCGGCTGCGGCCCTGCGTGGCGACGCTGCGGGCGATGCGGACAGCGGCGGCCAGCACCGCGCGGACGCGCTTCGGGGCGCCGGCCTCGTCGGTGCTCGGCTGCACGGGCGGTCCTCCGCTTCGTCGGCTACTGCATTCGAGTGCGTACAGGTGTTCGATTCGTTGCCGATTGTCGCACAGTTCCGAGTGCCTCCTCGGCAGGCTGATCAGTAGACGGCGGAGCGTGGCGGCGGCTGCTCGACCGGCAGCGTCCGCGCCAAGTGCACGGCGCCCGCGCTGGCGTAGGCGCCGTCACAGTTGCCGTCGCCGCGGCGGGTGAATCGCCAGCGGTCGCCTGACTTCAGCTTCTCGGCGCCCTTCACCTGCGCGTTGAGCAGCGGGTCATCGGACTGCGCGATGTCGCCGTCTTCGACCTGCTGCGCGAAGCCCATGCACACGGCTGGGACGTCGCTGCGGATCTCCTCGATCTCGACGCCTTTGGGCGGCCAGTTGGCTTGCGGGCCGTCGGCGAGGTCGGCGGCGAACGCGGCGGCCGGGCCGTCGGGGAACCACCCGAACTTCTTCGCCTTGGCGACCTTGCCGGGCAGCTCCCGTCGCATCTTCCGCATGTCCGTCCATGCGGCGACCGCCTCGACGCGCACCCGGCCGTCGTCGAGCACGGCCGCGGCGACGAGCGTGGCGTGTCGACTGCCCGGCGACACGTCGAGCACCATCGCCGTCCGGCCGCGCAGGTGCGCCATGTCGCCGATGTCCAGGCAGCCGCCATCCGGCGCCGGCGCCGACCACTTCGCGCCGTTGATCGCCGGGTCCAGGTTCTCGACCTGCATACACAGGATCTCGGTCAGGTAGGTGGCCAACTCCTCACCGCCGTTGCGGATCGCGCGCCGCGCGTCCGACAGCAGCGATCGCAAGTCGATCCGGCGGCCGAGGTTCGGGTTTGCCGCGGCCAGGGCGTACGGGTCGTCCGCCTGCGACCCCGGCGGCGCCGACCACTCGAACAACCCGAGTTGCGGGTCACCGTCGGCGCGGATCACCTCGACGCCCTCGACCACCTCCACGGCCTCACTGCGCAGCGAGATCAGAACCACGCTGCGCTTGTCGCCCTGGTTGGTGATGCCGAACGCCTGCGCGTCCGGGACGGCGTTCATCGCGTTGTAGGAGGCGTTCCACGCTTCCCAGGTCTGGTGTTCGCGCAACTCGTCGAGGATGAGCTTCCCGACTGTGAGCGACCGGCCGCCCTTTCGGTTGGAAGCGGCGATCTTGTACCGGCTCTTGTGGACCGTCTTCAGGGTCTGCTCACCGTTCGCCCGGCGGATGCCGGTGCGCAGCGGCACGTCCTCGGCGAGTTCCTCGATCTCCTCGACCAGCTCGACGGCCTTTTCCCACGACTCCTTCGCGTAGTCGAGGTTCGTGCTGGTGCCCAGCACCAGCCGCACGCGCGCGACGAACAGCCAGTACAGCGACAGCACCACGAGCACGTGCGTCTTGCCGTTCTGGCGCGCGACGATGACGAGCACCTTGCGGAACCGCGGCATGCCGTCCGGCAGCAGCTCGCCGGCGTGGATCACCAGGAACCGTTCCCACGGGTCAAGCGGCTTTTCGAGGATGTCGCGCGCGAAGTTGTCGACCGCGAACCCGTACGACGTCGCCGGGGTCAGCGCGCACCCGCAGCCGCACGGGCCGGGCGCGCCGACGATGAGCGGCGGCGTGTACAGCCGCGGTTCGGTGCTACCCAGTACGGCCGTCGTGCTCGTCCCGGAGGGCTCGGAGCTTGGCCTTCTTGGGGCTTTCGGCGGCGCCGTCATGCGCACCCCCCTTCGGCACGATCGACTTGCGCGCCGCCGGGGTCGCGCCGAGCGCGTCGAGCACCGCCAGCAGCCGCCCGGACAGCTCGGCCACGGTCCGCCCGCTCGTCTCGACGTCGAGCGCCACGGCGAGCCGCCGCGCGAGCGTGGCCGCGCCGACATCCTCGTCCTCCAAGTCGAGCGCTTCCAACGTCTGCTCGACGGCGGCCAGCACGCTGCCCGTGGCCGGCTCGACGCCCTCGCCGGGCTCCTCCGGCGCGCTCATCGCGGATCCGTGTATGCCGGGGAGAGAGAGGACACAGGGACGTGGATGTCCTGGCCGCGGGGGTCCTCCAAAAAACCGCAGGTCAGGGGCTCGTCCACTGTAGACGCGCATTTCCGCAGGTCAGAGGCTTGTACGCGTCGCGTCGTGCGCATGGTCGTCACCACTCCGTCAGGGGCCGAGGCTCGGGGTCAGGTGCGGGAGCGGGCTCGCCGGCGTCGAGGTTGCACTGACGGTGCGCGGCCACGCACCGCTCCGGGTTGTCGCCGTGCCTCTTGCCGTCGAGGTGGTGCACCTGCGCGCTGCGTGGGTGCGGGTGACGGTGCCTGCGCTCGATGGGCTCATGGCACAGCTGGCACACCCACCGGTCCCGGTCCAGCACGTACGCCCGGATACCACGCCACCGGCGGGTGCTGCCGTTCGTCCACCCCGCACTCACTCGAACAGCGTAACCGTCTATTCGGGGTAGGCGGTTAGAGCGGCGGGCGCACGAGATGCCGGGTGCCCGCTGCTACCCGGGGGCGCCCGGCCTCGTGTCGTTCAGGCCACGGGCCGTTTGCGGCGGTAGAGCCACAGTGGCCCGTCATCCGCGGAGTTCACCTCCAGCTCGTACCGGACCGCGCGGATGGTCATCTCCGGCCCGGACGGTCCGGCGAACTCCGGCAGCTCGATCACGGTGGGAGGCCGGCCGTCCTCGCCGCACTCCATGACGCGAAGGGTGCCGTCCGCTGGTCCGCCGACGAACTCGACAACGACCCCGGTCACGGGCGCCACTCCTCGCGGTAGTCGGGGTGCTCGGCGTACTCCATGCCGAGCAGACGCACCACATCGCGGTACGCCTCGGTGTAGCCGTCGCCGCCGGACGCGTACGTCACCAGGTCGAGAATTCGGCGCTTGACCTGGATGTCCGTGCTCAGGCGTCGTCCGCAGTCGTCGTGGTAGTAGTCGTGCCTCGCGTCGTACGCCCAGCCCTCGGCCTCGTCGAGCCGTGCCCGCAGGAACAGCACCAGCGCTTCGATCACCTCGGCCTCGGCCAGCAAGTCGCCCACCGTCACCACCGGTCCCCGGACCACAGCACCATGACCGTGGCGCCGTCGCGGCGGCAGAGGTGGCCACGGCTACCAAGCCCCACCCAGCAGTGCGTGTCATCGGAGAACCCGCACTCGGCGCAGCGACGCCGACGCCACTGGCCGTCCGGCGAGTACTCCACCGGAGGCTGCTCGACGACGAGCACGAGCGGGCGCAGCAACGCGCCAACGGCGAGCATGCCTTGCGCGAGCGCCTGGCCCTCGCGCTCGCGACGCTCGGCCGGGGTCAGGTCCCGGGTCGGGATCGGCCGGGTGATGCCGAGCCGGCGGGCGGTCCCGCGGACGATGGTCCGGCTCACGCGTCCGGCGTAGGTGGCGCTCATGCGCGCGGCCTCCGGCCCTTGAGCGCGGCACCGACGATGACGGCCAGCACCAGCAGCACGGCGCCGGTGGCGCTGTACCGCCAGTCGCCGAGCCAGAGCCAGGCGAGCACGCCAGCGGCGAACAGGACCACGCCGGCGGCGAGTCCGGGCGGCGCCGGGGCGGGGTTCGGTTTGGTGCTCACGGTTCCTCCGTGGTTGGTCGGGCTGGCGGGGCCGGGCGGCCCCCGCCAGCGTCGGGTGTTGCTACCTGCCAGCCGCTGGCGTCAACGCCAGCTGTCCGGTGCGCTCCTGGCGAAGCCTCGCCAGGGCCTGGCGCACCTCGTGCTCGCTCACGTCGAGCTGACGCGCGAGCACGCTGCGGCCGGGCGGCCGGAGCCCCGCGCGTTCTGCGGCAGCGATCACGCTGGCGACCTTCTCGGCGAGATCTTCGCTGGTAACCAAGTCGTCGCCAGGTTCATCGCCCGGTTCTGGCGACGCTGGCGCACCCTCCGCCGGGTCCTGGTGAGCGGGCTCCGGGTCCTGGTGCGGCTGCTCCGGGACCTGGTGCGCGGGCTCGACCTCGGCCAGCGTCGCGGGGTTGGCGCGGACCAGCAGCGCGCCCAGGTGCACCAGCGCCGCCAGGCTGGCGGGCGGGATGCTCCCGACGATGCTGGCGAGCCACCAGGAACCGGCGGGGCCGCCACCGGTCAACCCGTGGTAGCCGGCGTTCGCCAGCACGCTGGTGCTGATGGTCGCCAGCGCCAAGCCGCGGGCGTAGTTCCGGGTCTGCGCCGGGGCGCCCTGGCCGAGCCACACCAGCGTGCTGGCGACGATGGCCACGTCGATGGCGATCGGCAGCAGCGCGCTGGCGTCGATGGCCACCGGCGACAGCGGCAGGTCGACGGTGGTGTAGCCGACGAGCCGCGCCAGACCGGCGAGGCCGGCGTAGCTGATCAGCATCGACGACGCCGCCGAGAGGACGATGCACACCCACGCGGCGCCCCTGAATCCGCGGCTCACTGGTCGGCCCGCTCGGCGTCGTCGACAAGCGCCGCGGCGTGCAGTTCGTCGAGTAGAAGTTGCCGGTTCTCCGCGTGCCAGTCGGCGGTTACGTCGCGGGTGATCTCCGAGTCGGACCGGCGCAGCTCGGCGATCTCGTCGACCAGGTTGGCGGCACGTCGGCTCATGTACAGGATGCGGGGAAGCGCGAAGCGCGTCATGGCGCGTGGTCCTTTCGATCATGGGAAGTAGGCCGGTCGGTGGTGCGCCCCGCTCGGTCACGGACCGGCGGCGCCTACGCGCGGCGGGGGCGAAGATCAGTCATGCCTCGATACCGCGCCGACGCAGCTCGGTGATCACGATCTGCCGGTTCGCCTCGGCCTGGTCCGGCCGAATGCCGCACAGCGCGGCGACCTGCTCGAAGTCCGGCAGCATCTCCTGCAAGTCGTCGGTGGCCATCGAGCGGGCGACGTCCTCGCGGCCCGCGAGGATCCGGGCGGTCGCGACGTCGGCGACACACCGCCGGTTCTGCTCGGCCTCCAGCAGCGCGACGTGGCGGTCGCGGTAGTTCTCGTCGCTCAGATCATTGGCAATCGCGTTGATCACGGCGGTCTGCTCGATCAGCTTGGCCGAAGTGGCGGCGGCGTACTTCGCGACGAGGCGCATCATGGTCTGCTCGGTCATCGTGGTTCTCCGGTCTGGTGTGAACGGTCCGTCAGTGGGTGGGGTTGGTGCGGGAGCTGGGCTGCCGGTCGATTCCGCGTCGGATCCGCGCGGCAATGACGTGCTGCCGGAGGGTGTAGTTCAGGCCGGGCGTCCGGAGCGCTTCGTGCAACTCGGCGTCGGTCATCGCGTCGACCTTGGCCACGATCGCTTCCATGTCGGCGGCCTCGCGCTGGGCGATCTCGAACGCGCGGGTCAGGGTGCGGCTGATCGAGCTGCCGCGCGTCGAGGTCAGCCGCCAAGCGGTGGCGCTGAGCCGCTCGACGATCGTTCCGAGGTTCGGCTGTCCGACGTAGTAGACGCCGGGGCGCAGCTCGTTCATGCGCTCGACGCCTGCCTTTGCGGCGATGGTCTTCACGCGGGCGCTGATCACGGTCGTGCTCCTGTCTGGTGTGGACGGTCGTGTGGTTGCGCCCTCCCAGGACTCGAACGCCGGGTGTCTGCCAGTTGGGCCGTGGTGCCGCCTCGGCCGAAGCCGGGGCGGGTGGTCAGCTGTAGCGCCGGTATCGGTCGGTTCGGCCGCCGGTCCCGCTGATCGACTGGCGACGCACGGTGTGCAGTCGCACCACCTCGGGTTCGTCGTCCATCGCGAGTTCGTAGGTGCCATCGGCGTTGACGCCGACGACGAAACAGATGTCGTGGAGGTCCACGAGGGAGCCGAAGTAGGCGACGTAGTCGCCGGGCTTGATCTGCGATGCCTCGGTCATGTGGTCCTCCGTGGTTGGTGGTCCCGACTGGGTGGGATCTCACCCTAACACGGGTGAGATCCCACCTGTCAAGCAGGATTTATAGGTGGGACCTCACCCGTGATATCTTCTTGCCATGGCGAACCAACGCGCTGACGACAAGTTCCCTGGCCGGGTGTGGGCGCCGCGCGATCTGTGGCTACGCGCCGGCGAGGTCGCCACCGCGCGGGGAACTAACCGCGGGGACGAGATCGTCAAGTTCCTGCGGTACTACGTCGGTGAGCCGGACGCCGAGCTGCCGACGCGGGCGAGCCGCCAGGAACCCGACGCGCCAACAGGTAGCTCTTGAGCGTTGGCCGCGGGTGATCCTCCCGGTAGCGCGCCATCTCCCACTCATAGCCGCCCGTCACCCGCTCAGCCTGCTCGTCCCACAGCCGCACCGCTTCCCGGTACGAACGCACCACGTCGGCGTGCTCG
The DNA here is from genome assembly GCF_040682715.1 of Amycolatopsis sp. NPDC051128. Taxonomy (NCBI): domain Bacteria; kingdom Bacillati; phylum Actinomycetota; class Actinomycetes; order Pseudonocardiales; family Pseudonocardiaceae; genus Amycolatopsis; species Amycolatopsis sp. NPDC051128. The sequence goes on from NZ_JBFBBN010000061.1 coordinate 15,128, forward strand.
ACGCTGCACGGGTGCGACCGGCACGGCGACCGGCCCGGGTCCAACGACGTCATGACGCGACCGCCTGCGGCGCCGTGAGCGCGTCCGTCGCGGCCTGGTGCGTGGGGCACGGGTGCTCGATGGGATCGCCGGCGGCGTCGTGGCAGCGCATACACATGCGCGGGTCGCCAGACGCGTCGGGAACGTGCTGGCGCTGCACGGTGTACAGCGCGTCCCGGTACCGCTGCCACTCCGCGTGGCTGGCGTCGGCGCGGTGGCGTGCCTTGATGTCGCGCATCCGGTCGTCGAGTTCGTCGAGCCGAGCCCGCAGGTGCCCACGGAAGTAGAGCGTCCGGCTCCGCCAGTCCGAGTACTTCACGTGCGCCTCGGCGAACACCGTTTGCGAGACCTGCCCGGCGTCGCGTTGCGCCCGCAGCGCCGAGAGCGATGTGCGCCGCGACTCCAGGTCCACGGCGATCTTGCGGTTGATGCGGTCAAGGACGCCGTGTACGGCGATCGCGTCGGCCTCTGCCGCGATCAGCTGGTGCCAGCTGATCGCGCTTCGGCTGCTCAGTGTCTCCCGCACCACGCGGTCAAGTTCGTCTTCCTCCGCCGTCGTCGGCGTCAGGTACTGGCTCACCGGTCCTCCCGGTCCAGGCGTTGGATGGCGCGGGACTTGGCGACGCGCTCGCGCACGGCCAGCCGAGCCCGCAGGAACGCGGCGTACGCGCGGACAACCGCGCTGACGGGGTCAGTCACCGGAGACCACTTCCGGGCTGGTGGGGGTCAGCTCGTCCGGCTCGCTCGCGTCGTCGGCTTCCTCGGCAGCGCGCAGCGCGAGACCGGACAGGGCCGGTCCGTCGCCTGCCGGGCGCACGGGGCGCCGGAACTCCATCACGCCGTCCTGGCCGAAAAGGCACGCCGTCTCGCCGTGCTGCCACTGCTCGGCCGGCCCCTCGTACGGACGCCACACCGCGACCCACGAGCGCGGGTCACTGGCACGCTCGGCGTCCGCGCGCAGCCGCTCCGCTTCGCCGCGGGCAGCGTCGCGCTCGTTCCTCAGGCGGGCGATCTCGGCGAACACCGCCGGGTCGGCGAGTAGCCCAGCGTCCGCGACCGCGGCCTGACGGCGCCGGTACATGGCGCGCATTGGCTCGCCGAGGTCGGCCCACCAGACGCCGTTCGCCGGGCTGTCACAGAACACCTCCGCCGCCCGCTCGATCACCTCGGCGCGCGTCGGCGTCGCCGGGCCGGGCAGCACCTCGACCAGTTCGCCGGTCCGGTCGAGCAGCTCGGCCCACGGCAGATGCGGCGAAGCCGTCTCCGTCATGAACCACAAGCCGTCATGTCCGCGTGCCCACCGGCGGCGGGCCGGGTCGTAGACCTCGGTCACGTCGTCCGGCTCGGCGTCGCCGATCTCGAACGCGCGCGGCCGGTCCATCCGGTAGCCCACCGCGCCAAGCGCCGCGCGCACCGACGCCTCAATCAGGCCGCTCACGGCCCAATCGGGTTCCTTGCCGCGCACCGCGGCGACGATGGCGGGCAGGTCGGCGACCTCGCCCACCGCGACCCACACCGGGTGCTGGCAGCTGTCGAACGGCTCGGCGTCCGCCACGCTCAGGAAGTCGGTCATCATGCGGCCCTTCGTCTGGTGATCAAGTAGGCCTTGAGCGTCGGCCGCGGGTGGTCCTCGCGGTACAACGCCAGTTCGGGCCCGTACCCGCCGGTGACCCGCTCCGCCTGCTCGTCCCAGAGCCGGACGGCTTCCCAGAACGAGCGCACAAGGTCGGCGTGCTCGGTACTGCACGGATGCGTCCGGCATGGCGACCGGCCCGGGTCAAGCGACGTCATACCCAGCTCCTCGATCAGAGGTTGCGGCGTGGGCCTCGAGGCCCACGCCGCCGAACAGGGTCGGTTCGGCGAGTCGGTTGGACCAGAGCACTTCAGTGCGTTCCTGGCGGGTGCCGCCCTGGCCGGTGGTCGTCTCGATCCGGTGGACGTGCCAGCCGGGGTACAGCTCGGCGTACAGCGGCGAGTCGTAGCCGGACAGCACGACAGCGGCGCGGCATGCCTGCAGCGCCTCGGCGAGCGCGCGGTGCTCGGCCGCGGCCGCCATCTCGTGCCGGTAGGCGCCGGACACGCGAGTGGTGCCGAGGTACGGCGGATCGACATAGAGCAGCACGCGCGGGCTCTGCCCGTAGCGCTCGATCAGCTCCAGCGCGGGCTGGCACTCGAGCGACACGCCGGCGAGCCGGGCGGCGGCCGGTCCGATCCGCTCGACGTAGCCGCCGAGGTAGCCCGGCATCCCGATGGACGAGCCGGCCGGGTCGACGTAGTGGCGCCATCCGGTGCGCAGCAGCGTGCCCGTGCGGGACTGCGAGAGCCGCACCCACACCCGCCGCGCCCGCTCGACGTCGTCCGGGGCTTCGCCGAGCGCGTACGCCTCCAGGAACTCGGCCCGCGCGTGCGGGGTGAGCGCACACACCCGCTCCAGGTCGCCCGGCCGATCCCGCAGCACCCGCCAGAACAGCATCAGGTCGCCGTCGATGTCGTTGACCGTCTCCATCCGGGACGGACGCTTGGCCAGCAGCACCGCCAGCGACCCGCCGAACGGTTCCACGTAGTGCTCGTGCTCCGGCAGCATTCCCGCGATCTGCCCAGCCAGCTTGGTTTTCCCGCCGAAGTAGGCGAACGGGGGTTTCACGATGCCTCCAGGCGTTCGGTTGCCGGGTCGTCGCCGGGCTGGGGCGGGTGTCCTGCGTGCAGATCCGGGAACGGGCGGGACTCCCTCAGGTACGGGTTGCCGGGACGGCCGGTCAGTCGCGGGGGTGGCGGTCCGATCGGGACAGACGGCGGAGGCTCCACAGTGGAAGGAACCCCGGTACCTGTGACGAGCCCGTCCCCGTCCCGTCCCGGAGACCTCTGCACCTGCGACGAGGACCCGTCACGTCGTTGGTCAGCGGGCAGGGTGGTGCCCGGTTCGGTGACGTGTTCGCGCACGTCGGCGCCGTCGGGGGCTGGTGTGGTTGCTGCGCCGGGAGTGACGACGAGACCTGTAACCGGACCTGTGACCGGACCTGTGACGAGGCCAGCGACGGTCACAGGTCCTGTCGTAGGTAGGTCCAGCAGCACCATGCCCGCCTGGAACGGCGTCCGCTTGCCCTTCTTCCGGTTGCAGCCTCGGCACGCGATTACCAAGTTGCCCATGCCGCCGGCGATCTCCGGGTCTACGTGGTCGTAGGTCAAGCCGTCGTCGGACACGCGGTCGCTGAACGGGCAGAAAACGCCGCAGTAGCGGCACGTGTCGCGGTCGCGCAGCCGGACCGCAGCTTTCAGCGCCGAGTTCCGCAACTCCCGGTCCTTCGCACGCTTGACGTCCACTTCGGCCTTCGCCGGATTCCTGTCGAGATAGTCATGGATCAAGAACTCGAAGTCGGGTTTCCACTCGCGGCCGTCGAGGCACGGGCACTTCGGCGGCTTGCCGTGCTCGTCGAGCTGGTGCAGCAGCGGCTGACGGCCGAACCTTGCGCGCAGCAGCCGGCGCGTGGTCGCGGCGGTGCCGAACAAATCGGCGACGTCGGCCGTGACGAACCCGTCGGTGCCCGCGCCGGCAACCCACGTGAGCAGCTGTATGAAGTGCCCGAGTGCTCCGTTGATCTGGTCCTTCTTGCGGTCGCCGGTGACGCCGTCGTCGGCGAGCCCGCGGATCTTCACCGACATCTGTAGCCGGTCGTCGAGGCGTGCCCAGGGCATCAGGCACCGCCGATCATGAGCATGGTCATGCGGCGGGCTCGGCTCCCGCGTCCGCGTGCTCGGTCCCGGCGGCGTCGGCGATGCGGCGTAGCGCGCGCTGAACGGTGCTCAGGGACACGCCGACAGCGGCGGCGATGGTGTGGTTTCCGTTGCCCACGGCGGCCAGCTCCGCGATCTCGGCGTCGCGGCGCGTGACGCGCTCGTGCGACCGGTCGGGCAGCCCGTAGGCGCCGCGGATCTGGTTGACCGTCTTGCGGCTCAGGCCGAGTTCGCGGGCGATCGCGTTGTCGTGCAGACCCTTGCCGGCCAGGTCGATGATCGCCTGATCGTGCTTGCCCATCTTCCGGGCTGGTGCCGTCTTCGGCTCGGCGGTGCGGTGGCGGGCCGGGTCGTAGTCGGGGTGCAGGCCGATGGTGCCGCCGAGCGCGTCGCACCATGCCGGCGTCCTCGGGTCGGCGCGGGCAGCCAGGTGCACCAGCGCGGCAAGGAGACGGGTCGGGCTCTTCTCCAGCATCCAGTTCGCGCGGCCCCAGATCTGATTGACGTCGTAGGCGTGGATGTCGCGGGCGAACGCGGCGGCGTCGGACTCGGCGAGCGCGGAACGCTGCGGCGCGTTCCCGGTCAACTTGGGGACGTGGCGCAGGTCGCGGTTCTTCTCCGTGTGGAAGTCCACGTGATCACCTCCAAGGGGTTCAGGTAGGGAACGGCCCGGCGCGGATCGGGACCACGCCGGGCCGAGATCGGGCAGAGCGGACTACTCGCCGGACTGTCCTTGGTAGAAGATCGACGGGAACGGGATCGAATCGATGTCGCGCCGCCAGGCGGTGCGGATCTTGCCGAGCGTGCCGGTTTCGTGGGCGTTCTCGTCGCCCTCGTCGTCGGTGACGTCGAAGTGCCGGAGGCCGGTCGGGTCGTTGCCGACGTGCTCGACGAACACGCCCTGTTCGGCGAGCGCGACACCGGCGGCGGCGATGGCGGCCGGGTCGGCGGAGATCACGAATCGGACGGTCATGCGGCGTCTTCTCCTTGGGCTACTCCCTGGCTCACGCCAAGGCCAGCGGCGACACGGGTTCCGAGCCATCGGGCGATGCCGACCGGCACGGCGTTGCCGATCTGTTTCTTGACGTCGGCGGGTTTGCCGAGAAACCGGTACTCGTCGTCGAAGCCCTGCGCGCGGGCGCATTCGGCGTTGCTGACCAGCCGGTGATGCGGGACCCCGTCGATGATCGTGGCGACGGCGTGGTGGTTCCCGCCCGCCGTAACGGTCGCCAGTTGGTGGCGATCGGCTCGCCGTGCCCGCGCGTTGCGCCGGTAGGTCACCAGGTGCGGCACGCCGTCGTCGGTGATCTCGTCGATCTGCGGAGAGACGTACAGCCGCCGCGTGACCGGCCGACCCGGGTCAGGGTCGAGGATCTCGGACGCGGCGACCGGCGCGAAGGTAGGCAACGTCAGGTCGACGTCGACGCCGCGGGTGGCGACCGCGAACATTCGCTTGCGGTTCTGCGCGTGCTCGAAGTCCGCGGCGTCCAGGATGAGCACCTCGACGGTGTAGCCGAGTGTCCGGAGGCCGTCGAGCCACCAGGGGTAGAGCGTCCAGGCGGTGAACTCCGGGACGTTCTCGACGATGATCACCGGGTACAGGTGGACCTCGGCAGCCGCGATGATCGCGAACGCGGTGGCGCGGTCGACTGCCCCGGCGTCTTCCCGCCGTAGCTCGACGTCGATCGACGGCGCCTTTTGTCCGGACGCCCGGCCCTGCCTGCGGCACGAGGGGGAGCCCCACAGCACCGTCGTGCGCGGAAAGGTCCGCCAGTCCAGCTCGCTCAGGTCCTTGGTGCGGTGCTCGGTGTCCGGGTGGTTCAGCGCGTGCGTGGCCACCGCGAGGGGCCAGTGGTTCGCGGCGACCTCGATGGACATTCCCGCCTGGCGAAGCCCTTCGGAGGAGCCGCCGCCACCACAGAACAGGTCGGTCGCGGTGATCATGCGGGCACCGTCTCCGGGTTCAGCTCGCGGGCCATCTGCTCGACGCGCGTCAGCTCGACACGGCCAAGCATCTTCGCGTCGATCAGCAGCCGGCGGTCCAGCTCGACGAGCACGGACACGCGGTTGCCGGACACGAGGGTGCCGGACGCCTCCAGCTGGCCGGGGTGGTTGAGGTCGCGGCGGGCGACGATTGTGCGCCCGCCGAGTTCGCGTACCCACTGGTGGAACAAGCCGACCTCGCCGTGCGGGAGGGTGAGCGTCATCCCGAGCCCGTTGCATGAGAGGTAGGTGAATCGCTTGTCCTTGATCTGCCAGCGTTCCGCGTGCTCGATCAGGTGCAACACGATGTTCAGGTCGGTCATGGTGGTGCCTTCCGGTTCGCGGTGGTGATAGTCGCCGAGCGCGTCGAGGTAGACGGATCCCCATGCGTGGTGCAGAAAGGGGATCTCGGCGGGCGTGCGCTGGTCCCACGTGCGGATCAGCCATCCGCGGTCGTAGTACTCGTTTCGGGTATTGGTGATCCGGCCGTGGCACCCGCGGGTGCCGTCGCCGCACAGATGGACGATGTTCGTGGGGTCCCACGGGCCGTACTTCCGGGTGAGCCGGTGGTGCATGGTGTCGGCGCGCGCCAAGCCGCAGATCTCGCACAGGCCGGACGATCGTTCGCGCACGATGTCCTTGCACGTCTTGATGTTCACTTGATGCCTAGGCGCTTCTTGTAGGCGGTGAGCAGGTCCGGCCCGGCGGTGCGGAAGACGGCTACGTCCTCGGTCTGCCCCGCGTCCGCTGCGGCCTTTGCCGCCCACTGGTCGAAGCCGTTCACGACCGTGGCGAAGGTCTTTCCCTTGCCTTTCTGGAACCGCTTGATCTGGTCCCGGAGCCGCGCCGCGCGCTGCTCGTCGGTCAGCTTTGGTCCGGCCGGCTGCACCGCCCGGGGCGGGCGCCGCTGCTGCCACATCGACAACGCGATGCCGAACGACTGGCCTCCGTTGCGCAGCCCGTCGCCGATGGTCTCCTTCACCGCGCGGCTGCCGCGCTGGTTCGGTGCGTCGCCGTAGCCGAGCATGGTCTTCCCGCAGACCGTGATCTTCTGCCACAGACCGCCGAACCTGTCGAACATCGGCAAGCCGTCCGCGTCGTAGGCCAGCGGTTCCCAATTCCACATGGGATCCACCTTGTTCAGCCGCTCACGGACCCACGCGTGCCCGACGTACTCGACATCGTCGTGAGCCTCGGTCACGGTGGTACCGCACTCCGCGCACGGCTTCACCACGTGCTCGGCGCACTCGACGTCACGGGCCCAGCAGTCCGGACACCACACCTGCGGCCGGATACCGACCGCCTCGGGCGGGAACGGCGCGGCCAGCTCCGCGAGCTTTTCGGGCGTCATCATCAGGCGGTGCCGCCCGCGGTGGTTGCGGCCGGGTCGGCGAGCAGGTCCGGTACCTCGATCTGCCCAGCGCGCACCATCGCGGCCAGCACGTCGTACGCGCCGTCTGCCGTGCGGAACGACACCGTTGACGTCGCCGACGCCGTCACCGTGATACCGGGGATGTCGAGTTCACCGTCCGGCCCGGCGGGCGCGCCGTACTTCGCGGACGCCTCCATCACCCTGGCCCGCAGCGACGGCTTGACCTTCTCGCGCAGCTTCACCAGGTCGCGGGAACGCTCGTGCTCGTAGAGCGCGGCCTTCACCTGCTCGTCGGTGCCGATGATGTCGATCTCCGGCACGATGTCGTCGGGGTAGTGGGCCTTCGCCCATGCGGTGAACGCGGCCTCGTCGGTGACCTGCGCGACCTTCCCCGGCGCCGAGCGCGAGACGGTGCCGACCTTCACCCCGTCGACCTCGACCGGCCAGCGCGCGCCGCGCGGCAGCACCTTCTCCGCCGCCGCGCGCACCGACTCGTATGCGGCGACGGCTCGGTCGCTGACCATCCTCAGGGCCGCCACCTTCAACCACAGGTCGCTCACTCGGCACCGTCCTTTGCGGATTCGGCGGCCAGCAGCGGCCGACACACCCACTCGACGTTCTCGACGGTTTCGGTGACCTCGACCGTCGGCACGGCGGCGAGCGCGGCCGGGTCCCGCACGGTCTTGGTGACGGTTTCGATGCCGGTGACGACCCGCTCGCACACTTCCCCGCGCTGAGCGAGCGCTTCAGCGGTGAACCAGCCCCACGACAGCCGCAGCCTGTAGATGTCCTCGCCCACGATGTCTTTGTCGACCTTCGCGCCGTGAGCCATGCCCGCCCGCGCGATGGCAGCGAGCTGCGCCGGGCTGCTGGCGTACCAGGCGGTGACGGTGATCTTCTTGCTCGGCTTGAGGTACTCCGCCGGAAGTTCCGGGTTCGCCTCGACCATGTCGGCCAGCCGAAGGATTCCCGCGGCCTGCGCCCGCAGTGCCTCGGCCCGCTGCACGTGCAACGGCTTCTCGGTGGTGGTCATCGACTGGTTCCCTTCGGAGCGTTGGTCTCGGGGCGGGGGTGGGGCTGGAAGATGAATCCGGGGCCGACGCACGAGCAGGCGATCAGGCCGCTGATCACGGGTCGGGGAACGCCGCAGCGTCCGCACGGAAGCTGCACGCGGGCGGGCGCGGTCACTGCGCCTCACTCGACTGGTCGGCGGTGGCCTGCTGGTCGGCGGGCGGTTCGGATTCGTCGGCGTCTTCCGGGCGGGGTGCCTCGAACTTGGCGATGTTCTCGATCCACCGCGCGGAGTTCTTGACCTTGCGGACGATGCCCATCAGGCGACCGCCCGCGGGTGCCAGACCTCGACGTGCACGTCTCGGCCACCGGCTTCGTCGAGCAGCTCGCGCAGCACACCGGGTGCGCAGTGCCCGCACGCGTCCGGCACCGACGTGCGGGCGAACCGCTGCGCCGGGTCGGGGGCCGGGTAGAACCGAACGACGGTGCCGTGCCCGATCTGCCGGCAGTGCGTGCACTGGTCGCGGTCCATCTGCACCAGTGGCAGGACCCAAGCGCCGAGCCGGTACAGGTCGGCGGCGATGTCGAGCGCGGTGTTCCCCATGGCGTCGATCCGCGATAGCGGCACCGTGTCGTCGAGGCGCCGCACGCCGCGGGTGGTGATCAGTGGCAGCGTGGCCGCGGCGGCGGACGCGTGGTGCCGTCCGCCCGGTGTTGTAGTCTCCGTGCTGGTCAAGGCATTGCCTTTCGTGATCAAGGCGGGCCGGTGTTGCGAGCACCGGCCCGCTTTCGCGTGTCGAGGTGGCAACTGCCGCCACCAGGGCTTCGGTTTTTCTCCCGGCTTCGCGGGCGCCTTCGGCTCGTCCCGGTCGGGCAGGATCGGCGGGGAGTCGTACTCCGGGGTCTGCGTGGTCGTGTAGCCGTTGTCGGCGGTGACGTTTGTTCTCGGGTCGAGCCAGTCGATAAGGTCGGGTTCGGTCATCAGGGAGGTCCGATCTCTCTGGTGGTCAGCCCGTCTCGTGTTCCAGCACGGGGCGGGCGTCTTCGTTTCTGCGGGTGGTGCACCGGCGGGCCGGGCGGAACGCGTCAGCACCCGGCGCGCCGGCCGATCAGGCGGCCCGCACCAACGCGACCGCGCGGACCGGCGCGAGGACCGGCCGTAGCCGCGCGCGCTGCGCCTCGGTCAGTGGGGGAGCCGCGTCCACCAGGCGGGCAATGAACTCGTCGCGGGTCTCGCCGTCCGTACGGCGGATGCGGGCACCGTGCGTCTTCTCGGTGGCCAGTGACGACGTCATGCCGCGACGTCCTCGGCGGGACGCTTCGGGCCTGTGGTCTTCTCCTGCCGTCGCGCGGGTCCCGTGGGCTCGCGTTTCGGTTGCTCCTTGTCGGGCTGGCTACCGGCGCCCGTGGCATTGGCCAGGATCTCGGCGGCCACCGTGGACTCGTCCACGATCTCGGCGGTAACCGCGCGGTAGTCCTCGCCGGTCTCCTCGGCGAGCGTGCGACCAAGGGCGTAGATGCGAGTGAGGTGCATGGGCTGGGGACGTCGCTCGCGGGTGCAGTTCTGCACCGCTCGAACCGGGATTTTGGCCTTCGTGGCGAGCGTGGGGAGGTCCCAGCCAAGGGCGGCGGCAAGGTGCCGCACCTTGGGTCCGTTCAGGAGGGGCATACGGAGATCATGCGGGATCATGCGGCGCACCGTCAAGCATTGCACCGCATAAACCCGCGTAACGGGTTCACAACATGCGGTGTCATGCGGTACCATGCGTGCATGTCACGAGTACTGACTAGGGGTAACCATGGACGGCGCGGTCACCAGAAGGGGCCGGCGAAGCTAGCCCCATGCGGGACCATGCGGCACAATGCGCACATGGCAGGCAAGCGGTTGCGGACTGCGAACTACAGCGCGGAAGCGCGAGCGCGGCTCGGCGATGCTGTCACGAAGGCGCGCGAGGCGGCCGGCTACCAGTACCGGCCACCGTTCGTTCATGCCGCCAAGGCGGCCGGAATCAAGCTCAACGTCCGCAGTCTGGAGCTACTGGAGCAGGGCGACCCGGGCGTCGGTCAGTCGATCCTCTTTGCCGTGGGGCGCGCCTTGCCAGGGTGGACCGAAGACACGCCACGCGTGATCCTCGAAGATGGCCCGATCCCGCCGACCGAGAACGCGGGCGTGCCCCATCTCTCGCTCGTCGACTCAGCGTCCGCCGCGCCGCCCGGTCCTGAACTCCGCGACGACATCGAGCGGCAACTGTGGGCGATCTCGGCGCTGTCGGAGGAAGAACGTTGGTCCTACATCGACCAGCATCGAGCAAGGCAGGCACGCCGCTACGGGGATTGACCGGTTGGCCAGACGTCTAGTTGCTACGCAAGAGTGGTGAATGATTTACGCCGATTGGTCCATCCGAGTGGACTCCAATCGGAAATCGCGTAAAGCGCTCGCACGCGGATTAACTAGCGCGCAACGTGCATGTATGGCGTTTTTCGTAATCCTCCTGGGGGTGGTGGCGCTCATTGCGCTGGGTATCGCTGGATATGCGCTGTGGTACCTGCGTGATACGCGCCGCTGGCTCGAAGGTCACATGCAGGCGCGCGCACTCCTCGAAGACCCTCCGCCGGATGGCGACGGCAGAAGGCGTCATCTCCGCGTAGTCGCCGTTTTCGCACCGCTCGTCGCCGGCCTCGCGTTGGCCTGGAGACGGGTGAAGGATCACCCCGTCGGAACGGCGGCCACAGGTCTCGCCGCCGCCGGCGGTGTCGTCGTCGCCTTGGTCGCCAGCAGTCCTGGCGGCGGAGTTGAGCGCCCACCTGAAGCGCTTCCGCCGCCTACCGACTCGATCGCGCCCACTACGCCGGGTGCAACGGGGGAACCGCCGATCGCGACGTCATCGACTCCCAGCGGCATCACGACTGCGCCAGCTTCGACACCGCCCGACGGCGACGGGACCATGCCGGATCCGTCGACGACGCACACGCCGACCGGCTCACCGTCGATGTCCTCAGCAACGGTCGAGACGACGACCACGCCCGGAGAAACCGCTACCGCCACGACCATCACCACCGCCACGACCACGGCGAGCCGGCAATGCGTGCCCGGGCTTCACCTGGTCGTGCTCGACCTCTGCCTATAGCCAGTCGATCAGCGTGCGATCCTCCGGTGCGGCGCGCTTGCCGCGCCCGATAGGCAGCACCCGGATAGCCATCAGCGTGCGGATCACCTCGCGTTGCTGGGTGATGTCGAACCCTGGCCAGCGACCGCGCAGGCCAGGGCCAGCGATCGCGCGAAGCACCGGCGGCACGCGCGACGCTTTCGCCTTTCGTTCAGCTGCCTCGATCAGCGGTAGGTAGTGGCGTTCCATCCGTGCGAGTCCGCCGGGCGTCAACCGCTCATCCTCGGGCACGGTCGGCTCGGCCTGCTGGTAGTACCCCTCCAAGGCGGCGCGCAGCCGCTGCGCTTCCAGCTCGTGTTCCGCTGCGTCAGTGGCGCCTGCTTTCGTCGCCAGCAGCTCGGCGAAGTCCTCGCGGCCAGCTCGGCCAAACACGACGTCGCAGATGAACGGCTCGATCTCCGCCTGCCGCACCCCAACGCACCGCTTCTTGCACGCGTAGTAGTTGACGCCGTGAGCAGGCGTCACCCGCAGTACGCCCTCGCAGCGGTCGCACAACATCAGCCCAGACAGCAGGTGCTTAACCGCGCCGTCACGCTCCTGCGCTCGCCCCTCGGCTTTCAGGACTGCCACGCAGTCGAGGTGCTGCTTTTCCGTCAGGATCGCCGGCCAGACACCCGGCCCGAAGACCGCGCCCTGGTGCACCCGCTTACCCAGGTAGCCTGGGTTGAGCACGATCTTCTTGAGCGTCACCGTCGACCACCACTCGCGGCCAGCTGGCGAAGGGATGCCCTTATCGTGCAGGTGCTGGACCAGGCTGTTGAGCGACTTCTTCGCGCCGATCCAGTCGGCGGCTTCGCGCACTACGGCGGCCTCCTCTTCGACGATCACCTGTTCGACGAAGTCCTTAGTGATCTTGTCGTAGATCCGCGCATACCCGTACAAGATCCCGCCATACGGGCGGCCGGTCGCGGCGTGCCCCCGCACGTCCCGCTTGATGCGCAGCGACGTCTCTTCGCTGTCGTAAACGGCCTTCACACCGTCGTCGGCGAGCGTCTTCCAGTGGCGCGGCTTGGTCATGTCGTAGGTCTGTTCGTGGCTGGTGATGTGGATCAGCACGCCGAGGTCGCGGCAGCGTTCGAGAAACAGCGCCCACGTGGACAGCACCCGGCTCGCGCGGGCCGGCTCCCAAAACACGAGCACGTGCACCTTGCCGGAGGGCAGCACGTCGTCGACCAGCTTCACCCAGTCCGGCCGCTTCTTCCTCGCGAACCGCGACGCCGACATGTCGGGGTCGGCGAAGCTGCCGCCGTCGATCCAGCCGTTCTCTACCGTGACCGCCAGCCCCTCGGCGTTCTGCTCGGGGACCGACCGCGACAGCTTGCGCTTGTCGTCAGAGACCCGGTTGTAGCGCACCGCGACTAGCCCGGACGAGTGAACTCTCATACTTTCGAGCCTAACAGGGTCCTACGAAACTTGCCTGCAGACCTGTTCGTCTCTATGTACGGCCATCCGGTCGAACCTGGGGCGACACGCGCTAGACGTCTATGGCGGAATATCGGGCTCGCGCTAGATACGCCGATAGCTTGGCAGAGTGGACCCCATCCGCAACCCCTTCGCACCGGGCGCCGGGCAGCGGCCGCCCGAGCTGGCCGGGCGCGAGCGTGAGCTCAAGGCGTTCGAAGTGGTGCTGGAGCGGGTCGCCAGGGGGAGACCCGAACGCAGTCTCGTCCTCACCGGGCTCCGCGGCGTCGGCAAGACCGTGCTGCTCGGGGAGCTGCGCGCGATGGCCGTCCGGCACAAGTGGGGGGCCGGCAAGATCGAGGCGCGGCCGGACGCCGAGCTGCGGCGGCCGCTCTCCGCCGCGCTGCACCGGGCCATCCGGGACCTCGCCGTGCGGCACCGCGCGCCCGACCGCGTCGAAGAGGTCCTCGGGGTCCTGAAAGCGTTCGCCCTGCGGGCCAACAAGGCCGACGCCAAGCTGCGCGACCGCTGGCAGCCGGGCATCGACGTGCCCGCCGCCCAGGGGCGCGCCGACTCCGGGGACATCGAGATCGACCTCGTCGAGCTGTTCACCGACGTCGCCGAACTGGCCGCGGACGTCGGCACGGGTGTCGCGCTGCTCATCGACGAGATCCAGGACCTGCAGCCGGACGACGTCTCGGCGTTGTGCGCGGCCTGCCACGAGCTGTCCCAGTCCGGCGCGCCGCTGGTGGTCGTCGGCGCCGGGCTGCCGCACGTGCCCGCCGTGCTCTCGGCGTCGAAGTCCTACTCCGAGCGCCTCTTCCGGTACGCCCGCATCGACCGGCTCAGCCGCGAGGACGCCGACTTCGCCGTGATGGCGCCGATCGAGCGCGAAGACGCCGGCATCGAGCCCGAAGCCCTCGACGCGCTCTTCGACGCGTCCGGCGGTTACCCCTACTTCATCCAGGCCTACGGAAAGGCGGCTTGGGACGCGGCGCCGTCCGATCCGATCACGGTCAAGGACGTCCAGGTCGCCGCGCCGGAGGCCGAGTCGGAGCTCGCCGTCGGCTTCTTCGGTTCGCGCTACGAGCGGGCGACACCGGCCGAGCGCGAGTACCTGCTCGCGATGGCCGAGCTGACCCAGGGCCGGGACGAGCCCGCCGGCACCGCCGACGTCGCCGTGTTCCTCGGCCGGAAGCCGTCGTCCCTGTCGCCGGCGCGCGACAGCCTGATGAAGAAGGGCCTCGTGTACTCCGCCGAGCGGGGACACATCGCCTTCACCGTCCCGCACTTCGGCCACTACCTGCTCGGCCGCGACTGACCTGGCCGTTCTCCGGCTCTCTCACGGTCTATCAGCGTCGCTAGCCAAGTATCGGAAAATTGCTAGATAACCTTAGACATCGGTAGCGGGTTGCCTCGCCGTGACCGCCGCCACCTTAGTCTCTCCGGTTTGACGCCTCGTTTGCCGATGATTCATCGGCTAGTGCGCCAGGTCACCGGATATTCATTGGAATCCTTGTGAAAAAAGGTGCATACTAGAGCTACAAGCCACCAAGAACCCTCGAAGGGGATGCAGAAACCGATGAACAACATCGCCGCCAAGCTCCGTGCCCACCGCGCCGAGGCCCGTACTCGCCGGGCGCTGAACCGGGCGATCGACACCGCCGCGACCGCGACGGTCCGTCAGGAACTCATCGCGATCGCGCAGGCTCGCTCGGGCTACATGCGCTGATCTCTCACCCCGTAGCGGTCACCCATTCGAGTGACCTATGCCACATAGTGCGCGCGGTGTAACGCCTCGCGAAGTGGCGTCGATACCCAGTACGACCCCGTGATGCTGGCGGACCCCCGACCTGGCAGCATCACGGGGTTTCCCATTTCCCCGAAACTCCCTTGCCGGCGCCGACGTGCGCAGTAATATTTGACTTCGTCAACGAACTTGTTGAGGTGGTCAATGAACGACGTACAGCTCGCCGGCCGGGTGGCCGCGGTCCGCGCCTTCAACCGGCTCTACACCGCGGTCATCGGCGTACTCGACGAAGGACCGGCGGACGCCGAGTACTCGCTGCCGGAAGCCCGGGTGCTCTTCGAGCTCGCCCACCAGGACCCCATGCCGGTGACCGAGCTGCGGAAACGCCTCGACCTCGACGCCGGCTACGCCAGCAGGCTGCTCGCCCGCCTCGAGTCACGCGGGCTGATCGTGCGCGAACGGTCCGACGAGGACGCCCGCCGCCAGCTCGTCCGGCCGACCGCGGCGGGCCGGGACGCGTTCGCGGTGCTCAACCGCCGGTCCACCGAGCAGATCGGCGGGCTGCTGGGCCGCTTCGCCGACGAAGACCAGCAGCGCCTGCTGACGGCGATGCGCACGATCGGGGACCTGGTCGGCGACCGCCGTCGCGACCCGGCCCTCGTCCTCCGTCCGCCACGACCGGGTGACCTCGGTTGGGTGGTGGACCGTCACGGCGCGCTCTACGCCCGCGAGTACGGCTTCAACGCCCGGTTCGAGGGTCTTGTCGCACGCGTCGTGGCCGGCTTCGCCGACAGCCAGGACGATCCGCGGCAGGCGTTCTGGATCGCCGAGCTCGACGGCGAACGCGTGGGCAGCGTCGGCTGCGGCCGGGCCGACGACGACATCGCCCAGCTGCGGCTGCTTTTGCTCGAGCCGTCGGCACGCGGTCACGGCGTGGGCAAGCGGCTGGTCACCGAGTGCGTCGAGTTCGCCAAGGCGCACGGCTACCGGGCGATGGAGCTGTGGACGATGTCAGCGCTCGCCGCCGCGCACGCGATCTACCGCTCCGCCGGGTTCGAACTCGTCCGGGAAGAACCGTACGACGGCTTCGGGCCGGCGATGACCCGCCAGGAGTGGCGGCTCGAGTTCTAGCGCGGCACCCGGCCGAGCAGGTAGAACTCCGGGTTGGGGCGCAGCGCGGTCAGGTGTGCGAGCCGGTTCGACATCGCGAACAACGCCGTGATCGCGCCGACGTCCCAGATCTCGTCGTCGGTCAGGCCAGCGTTGCGGGCCGCCTCGAGGTCGCCTTCGCCGAACAATGCCGAGTCCTGGGCGAGGGCGAGCGCGAGGTCGACGATCGCGCGGCCGCGCTCGTCCAGTTCCACCTGCCACGGGTTGGCCGACACCCGGTCGGCCAGCTCCGGGTCCTTGGCACGGATCCGCAGGATCGCGCCGTGCGCGACGACGCAGTACGTGCAGTGGTTGGCGCCGGACGTCGCGACGACGACGAGTTCCCGCTCGGCCTTGCTGAGTCCGCCGGCGCGTTCCATCAGCGCGTCGTGGTAGTCGAGGAACGCGCGCAGCTCGGCAGGCCGGTGGCCGAGCGCGCGGAAGATGTTCGGCACGAAGCCGGACTTCTCCGCGATCGCGCCGACGCGCTCACGCAGGTCGTCGGGCAGATCTTCGAGTTCCGTCACCGGGAACCGGCTCACCGCGTCGCTCATCGAACTCCTTTCGGGGGTCCGGGTGGCGAAGCCCCCGGCCCGGGGCGAAGCCCCGGTTGTCACAGGCTTCCACGCTAGCCGTGGTTGGCTGTTCCCGTGACGGACTACGTCGACGGGTACTGCGAACGGGTCGCGCCCGGGCTCTGGGGAGAACCGCTCAACAGTCTCACCAACCTGGCCTTCCTCGTCGCCGCCGTGCTGGTCTGGCGGCTGGCCGCGGGGGACCGGACCGGGCGGCTGCTCGCCGCGCTCATCGGGCTCGTGTTCGCCACCAGCACCGTCTTCCACCTGCTCGCGACGCGCTGGGCCGCCGTCGGGGACTCGGTGGGCATTCTCGTCTTCGCTCTGGTGTACGCCGTCTTGCTCACCCGCGCGTTCTGCCGCCGGCGGTTCGCTTGGCTCGCCGCGCCGGCGTTCCTCGCGCTCACCGTTGTCACGGCGTTGCTGGGTGGCGGTCTCTACCTCAGCGCACTCATCGGCCTAGCGGCCTTCGCAGCCGTACTCGCCTTTGAGCGTGACGCCTACTGGGCGCACTTCGCCGTGGCAGGGGCGATCTTCGCGCTTTCCTTGTCGTTGCGCGCGGTCGACCGGGACGTGTGCGACTACGTCCCGGCCGGCACGCACTTCCTCTGGCACCTGCTCAACGGGGTGGTGCTCTGGCTCGTCTCGCGGGTGCTCGTCCTCAAGAACCGTCCTTAGTGGACGCCGATCGGGCGCAGGTTCTTGTCGTGCTCGTCGGTGTGGTAGTCCTCGGGCTCGGTGTCGTCGGTGCCGTTGAACACCTTCAGCTGCCGGGCGACCACCGTGACGATCGCCGCGACCACCAGGTTGCCGATCAGCGCCACGAAGCCGACGTAGATCTGCACCTGCGAACCCGCGAACGGGTGCCAGCCGAAGAAGGACAGGTTGCCCAGCGGCAGCGCCGAACCGCCGAAGTGCAGCTTTCCGTTGGCCGGGTTGGGGATGCCGTACAGCATGATCAGGCCCCAGCCGATGCCGACGACCCAGCCCGCGATCAGGCCCCAGCGGTGGAACCAGCGCGTGTACAGCGCCAGCGCCACGGCCGGCAGCGTCTGCAGGATCAGCACGCCGCCGATGAGCTGGAGGTCGATCGAGAACTGCGGGTCGATCAGGATGATCACGGCCACCGCGCCGAGCTTCACGACCAGCGAAGCCAGCTTCGCCTGCTTCGCTTCTTCCTGCGGAGTCGCGTTCTTGCGGATGTACTCCTTGTAGATGTTGCGCGTCCACAGGTTGGCCGCGGCGATCGACATGATCGCGGCCGGCACCAGCGCGCCGATGCCGATCGCGGCGAACGCGATGCCGGCGAACCAGGACGAGAAGGTGCTGTCGAACAGCACGGGGACGATGGTGTTGCCGTCCGGCTTGCCGGTCGCCGCGTTCGTCAGCGGCTTGACGCCTGCCGTGATCGCGACGTACCCGAGCAGCGCCAGCAGGCCGAGCACCAGCGAGTACGCCGGCAGCGCGACCATGTTCCGCTTGATGACGCTGCGGCCGCGCGAGGCCAGCACGCTGGTCAGCGAGTGCGGGTACAGGAACAGCGCGAGCGCCGAACCCAGCGCCAGCGTCGCGTACTGCAGCTGGTTGTTGGCGGTCAACAGGATGCCGTCGGCCTTCGACGGCGTCTTGTCGAACTTGGCCACCGCCGTGTCGAAGATGTGCGACCAGCCGCCGAGCTTCGAGGGCAGGTAGATGATCGCCACCAGGATCACGATGTAGATGAGGATGTCCTTGACGAACGCGATCAGCGCGGGCGCCCGGAGGCCGGACTGGTAGGTGTAGAAGGCCAGGATGACGAAGGCGACCAGCAGCGGCAGGTGCCCGACGATGCCGGAGCCGTTGATCCCCATCGTCCGCAGCACGGCTTCGAGGCCGACGAGCTGCAGCGCGATGTACGGCATGGTCGCGACGATGCCGGTGATCGCGACCAGCAGCGCGAGGATCGGCGAGCCGAAGCGCCCGCGCACGAAGTCGGCCGGGGTGACGTAGCCGCGGACCCGCGAGACCGACCACATCCGCAGCGCCGGCAGCAGCACGATGGGGTAGACGACGATCGTGTACGGCAGGGCGTACAGGCCCAGCGCGCCGGCGCTGAACACCAGCGCGGGCACCGCGACGAACGTGTACGCCGTGTAGAGGTCACCGCCGAGCAGGAACCAGGTGATCCACGAGCCGAATTTGCGGCCGCCGAGGCCCCACTCGTCCAGGTGGTCCAGCGTGCTGCCCCGCTGCCAGCGCGAGGCCATGAAGCCGAGGACGGTGACCAGCGCGAACAGGATCGTGAAGATGATCAGCTCGGGCCACTGCAGGTTGCTCATCGAGCGTCCCCCTCGTCCAGGTCTTCGACGCTCAGCTTGTCCGGGGCGTCAACGGTCGGCTTCTCCCGCGTCATCATGTAGACGATCCAGGTGCTCAGCACCCCGATCCCGACGAAGAGGAACTGGAACCAGTAGAAGAACGGCAGCCCGAACAGCCGTGGACCGTCCATGTTGAACAGTGGCGTGACCAGGACCAGCAGCGGGACGATCAGAAGCAGATTCCACGGGCTGAACTGGAACCCGCGGACCTTTCCGTCGTGCTTCACAGTCGACATCGGACCTCACCTAACACTCCCGTAACCGACCGCCTGACCTTAGAACCTCGGTGACGGCGCGTCACGTCGGTCCGGTATCGATTTGATCGCCACGCGGAAAAGCTCTCCGACGAACGTGGGTTGCCCCGCCGGTACGCGGCCGATATCAATAACCCGACTCCGCACGCGCATACCCGATAGGGGCAACTGAATGACTCGACTCCGCTACGCGGTGGTGATCCCGGCAATCGCAGGCACCCTGCTGGCCGGGTTCACTCCTGCGTTCGCAGGTCAGGAGGTCGCGGCCGGTAAGCAGCCGCTGAACTCCACGAACATCCCGCCTCAATACGCGAACCAGAAGCTCGACTGGCACAAGTGCGCGGTTCCCGCCGAACTGCCGACGGCCCCGCCCGCGGGCGCCGAGAACATGGAGTGCGCGACCTACAAGACGCCGCGTAACTGGTACCAGGCGAACGCCCAGATCGACCTGACCATCGCGGTCAGCAGGCTGAAGGCGACCAAGGACGCGACCGCCAGCGTCGTCACCAACCCCGGCGGCCCCGGCGCGCCCGGCCGCAACTTCCCGGCCCGCCTGCGCAACCAGCAGAAGCTGCGCGAGCACCAGGAGATCGTCGGGTTCGACCCGCGCGGCACCGGCAAGAGCACCAACATCACCTGCGGTGGCGCCATCGGCACCGGCTCGGACCTCGACCCGCGTGACCGCGACCGCCAGAACCTGAACCTGATCCTGCAGGCGACGAAGTACGCGGCGCTGTCCTGCCAGCAGAAGTCCGGCGAGCTGGGCCCGCTGATCAACACCGACCAGACGGTCAAGGACATCGACCTGCTGCGCGTGCTGCTGGGCCGCGACAAGATCAACTGGGTCGGCTACTCGGCGGGCACCTGGATGGGCGCGCACTACGCGCAGGCGTACCCCACCCGCACCGGCCGGTTCGTGCTCGACTCGGCGGTCGAGTTCACCACGACCTGGCAGAAGTCGTTCGACTGGCAGCCGCTCGGCTTCGAGCGCCGCTTCCGCCAGGACTTCCTCCCGTGGGTGGCGAAGTACGACAAGCTCTACCACTTCGGCACCACCGGCGAGGCGGCCCGCCAGACCTACGAGCAGGTCCGCTACGCCCTGACCCAGGGCGCGGTCACCCTGCCCGACGGCTCGACCGTCTCGGCCAACGGCCTCGACTCGGCCATCGCGTCGAGCATCTACTCGAAGCGGGCCTTCCCGGGCCTGGCCGACTACCTGGTCAGCGTCCGCACGCTGACCCAGGGCACCGCGTCGGCGCAGGCCAAGGCGTCGGCCGCGCAGAAGGTCAAGGCCGCCGACAAGAGCACCGAGACCTCCGGCGCCCA
This sequence comes from Amycolatopsis sp. NPDC051128, assembly GCF_040682715.1. Taxonomy (NCBI): domain Bacteria; kingdom Bacillati; phylum Actinomycetota; class Actinomycetes; order Pseudonocardiales; family Pseudonocardiaceae; genus Amycolatopsis; species Amycolatopsis sp. NPDC051128. The sequence goes on from NZ_JBFBBN010000061.1 coordinate 35,244, forward strand.
GCCGCTGATGGTCCCGACCGACGGCGACTCCTACGACGCCAGCTTCTGGACCATCCCGTGCAACGAGGGTCCGTGGACCGGCACCACGAACAGCGCCATCAGGGACTCGCAGAAGCTGATCGACAAGCAGCTGCCCCTGCTCGGCGCCGGCTGGTTCATCCAGCCGTGCCTGTTCTGGAAGAAGCCGCCGTCCCCGCTGCCCGTGCTGGACGGCAAGGGTGTCCCGCCGGTGCTGATCGTCGAGTCGGAGCACGACCCGGCGACGCCGCTCGAGGGCGCGAAGCGCGCGCACCAGGCGTTCGCGGGTTCGCGGATGCTGACGATCACCGGTGAGGGTGACCACGGCATCTACGCCGGCGGCAACGCGGGTGTGGACAAGGTCGTCGAGGCCTACCTGGTCGACGGCGTCGTGCCGAACGACCAGCGCCTGCCCGGCATGCCACTTCCGGTGCCCGCGGGCGCCTGAGGGCACTAGATGTGGTGGGGCCCCGTCGAGCTTCGGCTCGGCGGGGCCTTTTCCACACCTGTGCACAGAGTTGTCCACAGGCGGTGGACAACTCCGAGTGGGATCAGAAGTGGTATTAGAATCGGCGCCATGGTGCGAGTGCCGCTGACCGACGAAGAGCGCGAACGGGGCGAACGCCTCGGCCAGGCCCTGCGGACGGCGCGCGCCGGCCGGAGCATGGTCGACGTCGCGGCCGAGGCCGGGATCTCGGTCGAGACGCTCCGGAAGATCGAGACCGGCCGCATCCCCACGCCGGCGTTCTTCACGGTCACGGCCATCGCGGACGCCGTCGGCCTGCCGCTCGACGAACTGCGAGCGACCGTCACACCCGCCGCGTCACCACCGCTTTCCCAGGCGAGTTAGACCGGACGCAGCTGCCGCAGGATGTGATCCCGGTCGTTGAGGAACGCGCAGCCGGGGACCGGCAGGTCGTAGCTGTTGAGCAGCCTCTCGAAGTCGGAGAACTCGTCGGCCGAGAAGTTCAGGCCGACCTTGACGGCGTGCGCGGCCAGCACGTCGGCCAGCTCCTCCCACTCGCCGGCCCACAGCAGCGTGCGGTATTGCGTGTAGTCCTCCGGCCTGAGCCGGCTTCCGACCGTCGTCAGCACGGAGTCGGCGAAGAAGCTGATCCGGTTCTCCTTGAGGTCGGCGACCGTCGGGTTCGCCGGGTCGCGCGCGCTGTCGGCGTTGCGGATCACGCCGGGCCCGGCCACCGGGTAGCCGGTGTGCACGTGCCCGTTCTCCTCCACCAGCACGATGAGGTGCACGTTGAACCGCTCGCCGGCGCACCGCCAGCGGCCGTTCTGCTGCCGGCGCCTGGCCTCGCTGGGGTCGTTCGCGACGTCCTTGATCACCGAGATGATGTGTTCGTCGCTCCAGCCGGGCGGAAATTCGCTCGTCGCTCTGCGCCTGACCCCCGGTGCGTGTCCGCCGCCCACAGGCTGCTCCCTTCGTTGTACCGAGGGTAACGTGCGAACGGGCCAGGAGGATGCGCCGAACGACCGAATGCCGCCCTGTCAGGTGATCGCGGAGAGCAGCACCAGACCGAAGATCTGCAGGTCGAGCCCCCGAAAGAGCTGACGAACGAGGTTGGCGGGCAGCGGACCCATTGGCGTGTCCACGAACGCCGGGTTGCCGTAGTCGATCGCGCCGCGGGTGACCGTGCGGAGGATCGAGAGCACCGACAGCGGCACGGCGAACCACGCGGTGACGGCGAACGACGTCCCGGCCGCCAGGGTGACCACGGCGAGCAGCGCGGCCCAGAGCAGGCCGACGCCGGCCAGCACGAGGCCGTGGGCCAGCACCAGCTCGCGGTTCCCCGACCCCAGCCACCGGCGCCGTCCCGGGTTGCGCCAGAGCTCGCCGAGCCCGCCGCCGAACGGCGTCAGCGCGACGTACGCGCCGATGCCGACCAGGACCGCGCCCGGCATCGTGGGCACCGCGATGTGCGCGATGACGACCGCGAAGCCGACCAGCACCGCCGCGCCCGCGTACCGCGACCGGCCGAGCGTGCCCGCCCAGGCCAGCCGCAGCGGCGTCGGGCGGCGCAGCGAAAACCGCCCGATCGGCGCGGACGACGGGAGCAGCATCATCGGGTCGAGGAAGGTGACGGCGACCGAGCGCAGCACCCGGCCGTCCCAGCCGGCGAGCAGCACCGCCCGGCCCGCGCGCGAAACCGGCTCGCCGCCGAACGCCAGCGGCAGGGCCGCGACCAGCACCCCGGCCGCGACGACCTGCACGGTCACCGGGCCGAGGCCGAAGGCGGCGATCCCCAGCCCGAGCACCGCGAGCACCAACGGGCCGAACGCGTCGAGCCGGAGAGCCGTCCGCCGCGCCGTTACGAAGGCCACGACTCCCGACGCGGCGACGACGGCGACGGCCGCACGCCACTGGTCCAGCCCGGCACCACCGATGGCGAGCAGCAGCGCCGCCAGATAACCGGTCACCGCCACCACGCCGGTCCAGGCGCCGAGGAGCCGCAACGCGACGACACGTCCGCGGTCCACCGGCGCGAAGTCCAGCCAGGTCAGCTCGGCCGGCTCGGCCCACGCGAACCCGCGGCGGAGCAGGCCGCGCCAGCCGACCGCGCAGCACAGCGTGAGCAGCCCGAGGACGGCCGGGAAGTCCACCCGCGACGAGCCGTAGACCGCCGGGCGCCAGGCGTCGACGTGGAAGAACGCCGTGAACAGGAACCCGAAGCCGAACAGGAAGACGAAGCTCGCCGTGTCGCCGCTGAAGATCCCGCCGAACCGCTTGCGGCCGGGGATCCGCATCCGGCGCGGCGCCAGTGTCACCATAGTTCGAGGACGCTGTCCGCGGCTTCCAGCAGCGGCGGGTGGTGCGTGGCCACCACGACCGCCGCGCCGGCCGCCGTCGACCGGGCGATCAGCTCCACCAGCCAGTCCTTGCCCGCCACGTCCAGCGCGCGCTCCGGCTCGTCGAGCAGCAGCACCCGGTGGGGGCGCGCGGTGACGCCGAGCAGGAGCAGCCGGCGGCGCTGGCCGGCGGAGAAGTGCCCGGCCGTGACGCGCATGCGTTCGCCGAGGCCGGCGTCGCGCAGCAGGTCCTCGTGGTCGCCGAGGTCGGCGCCGAACGAACCGGAGAGGAGGTCCAGGTGCTGCAGCGGCGTCAGCTCGGCGAAGAAGTCGGAGTCGTCGAACAGCACGGACACCTTGCGGCGGAACTCGACGTCCCGCTCGTCCGGCGCCTTGCCGTCCACCAGCACGCGTCCTCGCTGTGGCTTCTGCATGCCGTAGAAGCAGCGCATCAGGGTCGACTTGCCGACTCCGTTCGGCCCGACGATCGCGGCGCACTCGCCGGGGTCGACGGAGAAGTCCAGGTCGTCGAACAGCCAGTGCTCGCCGGCCCGGACGCCGATGCCCGTCGCGTCGATCATCGGAGGTGTTCGAGCACGGGGGCGAACTGCTCCATGTTGTGCTCCAGCACGGTGTAGTAGGTCAGGCCGAAGCGCTCGCGGTGCGCGTGGAGTTGCTCGGCGACCTCGGCGGGCGAGCCGACCAGCGCGGTCGGGACCTCGGCGAGCTGGTCGACGCTCAGCGCGCCCCGCGTCAGCTTGGCGAGCTCCTCCAGCGCCGACGCGCGGTCGTCGGTGATGCTCACGAAGTGGCAGAGCAGGTTGAACTCGGCCTCGCGGTCACCGAGCTTCGCCCGGACGAACTTGACACGCTCTTCGATATCTTCGGCGCTCGCCGGGACCACCGCGGCGCCGTCCGGCGTCTTGGCGGTGCCGGTGAAGCCGATGATGTCGGCGTGCTCGGCGGCGAGGGTCAGGATCCGGTCGCCGCGGCCGGCGAGCAACAGCGGCGGCCCGGCCGGGCGCACCGGCGCCGGCTTGTGCTCCGGGTCCGCGTACCGCCGCTTGAGCTCGGTGATCGTCCGCTCGAGGTGGTCGACGCGCTCGCGCGCGGGTGGGAACGGCATCCCGGCGGCCTCGAACTCCGCCTTGACGTACCCGGCGCCGAGGCCCAGCTCCAGCCGCCCGTCGGTGAACTGATCGGTGCCCGTGACCTCGCGCGCGAGCAGCACCGGGTTGTAGAAGGGCGTGTTCAGCACGAAGGTGTTGACCTTGACCCGCTCGGTGGCCTCGGCGGCGAGCACGAGCGCCGGGAACGGCGGGGCCATGCCGAGGTGATCGGCCACGGAGAGGACGTCGAAGCCGAGGTCCTCGGCCTTGCGGCACTTCTCGACCCAGACGGCGCGACTGTCCGGCACGACCATGTTGACACCGAAGCGGAAATCCCCAGTCATATGACCAAGATACTCATCGGCCGTGCAGTCGCTCGATCACCGGGGCCAGCCGCGTGAGATCGTCCTCGATCACCGTGAAGTAGCTGATCCCGAGTGTCTCGCGGGTGCGCAGCAGCTGGTCGGCGACCGCTTCCGCGGACCCCACGAGGACGGTCGGGAGCTCGGCCAGCTCGTCGACGCCGAGGTCCGGCACCCGCCGGTGGACGAAGTCCAGCGCCGCGCGCCGGTCGCCGGTGATCCGGGTGACGTGGACCAGCAGGTTCAGCTCGGCGTCGCGGTCACCGAGAGCTTTCCGCGCGAACTCGACGCGTCCGGTGAGCTCGGCGGCGTTCGCGAGCGCCATCCGGCCCTCGGTCTTGGCCCCGGCGGTGCCGGTGAACCCGACGATGTCGGCGTGCTCGGCGGCCAGCTTCAGCACGCGGTCGCCGCGCCCGCCGAGCAGCAGCGGCGGACCGGGCTTCCGCACCGGCTCCGGCTTGTGCTCCGGGTCGGCGTACCGCCGCTTCAGCTCGGTGACCGCGTGCTCCAGCCGCGCGAACCGCTGCCCAGGCGTGCCCCATTCGATGCCGGCCGCGCGGAATTCCGCCTCGACGTACCCCGCGCCGAGCCCCAGCTCGAGGCGGCCGCCGGTGAACTGGTCGGTGCCCGTGACGTCCCGCGCGAGCAGCACCGGGTTGTGGAAGCAGGCGTTGATGACGAAGGTGTTGAGCCGGACCCGTTCGGTCGCCTCGGCCGCGAGCACCAGCGCCGGGAACGGCGGCGCCATCCCGAGGTGGTCGGCCGCGCCGACGACGTCGTAGCCGAGGTCTTCGGCCTTCCGGCACTTCTCCACCCACTCGGCCCGGGATCGGGGCACCACCAGATCGACGCCGAACCGGAACGGTCTCATGGACCCGAAGCTACCGGGGAACGGAAGAAGGGGACGTCCCGCGCGGGACGTCCCCTTCCGTTCAAAAAGCTCAGCCGAGACGCTGGGCCAGCGCGTCGAGCTCGTCACGCAGCGACGCCGGCACCCGGTCGCCGATCTTGTCGAACCATTCCTCGATCAGCGGCAGCTCCTCGCGCCACTCCTCGGGCTTGACGTCCAGGGCCGCCTGGATGTCCTCGAGCGGCTCGGTGAGGCCCTCGGTGTCGAGGTCCTCGGCGCGCGGCACGAAGCCGACCGGCGTCTCGACGGCGTTGCCGCGGCCCTCGACCCGCTCGAGGACCCACTTGAGGATCCGCGAGTTCTCGCCGAAGCCCGGCCAGAGGAACCGGCCGTCGTCGCCGCGGCGGAACCAGTTGACGTAGAAGATCTTCGGCAGCTTGTTCGCGTCGGCGTTCTTGCCCAGGTTCAGCCAGTGCTTGAAGTAGTCACCGGCGTGGTAGCCGAGGAACGGCAGCATCGCCATCGGGTCGCGGCGCACGTTGCCGACCGCGCCGGCCGCCGCGGCGGTGGTTTCCGACGACATGGTGGCGCCCATGAACACGCCGTGCTGCCAGTCGCGGGCCTCGTTCACCAGCGGGACCGTGGTCTTGCGGCGGCCGCCGAACAGGATCGCCGAGATCGGCACGCCCTTCGGGTCGTCCCACTCCGGCGCGAGGATCGGGCACTGCGACATCGGCGTGCAGTAGCGCGAGTTCGGGTGGGCGGCCTTTTCCTTCGAGTCCGGCGTCCAGTCCTGCTGCTTCCACGACGTGGCGTGGGCGGGCTGGTTCTCCATGCCCTCCCACCAGATGTCGCCGTCGTCGGTGAGGGCGACGTTCGTGAAGACCGTGTTGCCCTTCTCGATCGTGCGCATCGCGTTCGGGTTGGTGTGCCAGTCGGTGCCCGGCGCGACGCCGAAGAAGCCGAACTCGGGGTTGACCGCGTACAGGCGGCCGTCCTCGCCGAAGCGCATCCAGGCGATGTCGTCGCCGAGGGTCTCGGCGCGCCAGCCCGGGATGGTCGGCTGCAGCATGGCCAGGTTGGTCTTGCCGCAGGCGCTCGGGAACGCGGCCGCGACGTAGTGGACCTTGTCCTCGGGCGAGATCAGCTTGAGGATCAGCATGTGCTCGGCGAGCCAGCCCTCGTCGCGCGCCATCACCGAAGCGATGCGCAGCGAGTAGCACTTCTTGCCCAGCAGGGAGTTGCCGCCGTAACCCGAGCCGTAGCTCCAGATCGCGCGCTCCTCGGGGAAGTGCGAAATGTACTTCGTTTCGTTGCAGGGCCAGGAACTGTCCTTCTCGCCCGGTTCGAGCGGGTGGCCGACCGAGTGCAGCGCGGGCACGAATTCACGCTCGGATCCGTCGGGCGCGACGAACTTCTCGAGCGCCGCCTTACCGGCGCGGGTCATCACGCGCATCGACGCGACAACGTAGGCGAAATCGGTGATTTCGATCCCCAGCTTGGGGTTCTCGTCACCGAGCGGGCCCATGCAGAACGGGATGACGTACATCGTGCGACCGCGCATCGAGCCACGGAACAGCTCGGTCATGGTGGCCTTCATCTCGGCCGGGTCCATCCAGTTGTTGGTCGGACCGGCGTCCTCGGGACGCTCCGAACAGATGAAGGTCCGGTCCTCGACGCGGGCGACGTCGTTCGGGTCGGAAGTGGCCCAGAAGGAGTTCGGCTTCGACTTGAGCTGCACGAACGTGCCGGCTTCGACCAGCTCCTGGTTGATCCTGGCGGCTTCTTCGGCTGACCCGTCGACCCACACCACGCGGTCCGGGGTGGTCAGCTCGGCGACCTCCCGGACGAAGGACAGCACGCCAGTGTGCGTCGTCGGCGCGGTGTCCAGTCCGGGGATGGCGACTGCGGTCATCTCTACTCCTGACTTCCGACGACAAAAGAACCCGCACCGGAACGACGCTGTCCTGGTGCGGGCCTCATTGCCGGCGACCGAATGGCTTCGCACACCGGCTGGCGAACCGGTATTGCGTGTTTTGGGATTCCCCGAGCGTAGCCGCATGACCGGCAGGTAACCGAGAGCTGACGTGTACGTTCTCTCACAAGAACGATAAGGGAATCGATTCAGACGTCACCGGAACGGGGTATTCGCCGAAAATCTTCCGGTGGGCGCAGTCACACTTGTGACCTGGTCGTTTTCATTTTCGACATGAAGAAAGCCCGGCGCTTGTGCGCCGGGCTTTCAAACTGTGACGTGGGTTACTTTTTCAGTTGGGTGAGATCCACTGCCCGGTGCCGGAGTCGATGCGCGCGACGCCTTCCAGCGTCTGCGTGCCGGCGCCGCCCCACTCGGCGTCGCCCGCCGGGTCGCCGGCCGGCTGCTCGCCGCCGGCGCCGCCGTCCATCAGCCCACTGGAGACCTCGGTCCACTGGCCGGGGCCGGAGTGCTCGAACGTCGTGGTCGAGCCGTCGGCGCCGGTCTGCACCGCGATGTCGGCTTCGCCGTCGCCGTCCTTGTCGGTGAAGGCGATCGTGCCGCCGCTCTTCGTCTCGACGATGACGGTGTCGTTGTGTCCGTCGTGGTCGGTGTCGATGGTCGCGACCCCCGCGTCCACCTCACCGTCCGGCAGGTCGGCGTGGATGTGGCCGCCGGAGCTGTCGTCCCGGCCACCGGTGTCGGAGTCGTCGTGGCCCCCGCCACCCGCCTCCACCCACTGGCCGCTCGCCTCGTCGTAGACAGCCTGCTCGACGACGTGCCCGGTCTCGTCCAGCACGGCGTACTGGTCGGCTTCGCCGTCGTGGTTGGTGTCGGTGAAGGCCTGGGCCGTGCCGTCGTCGTGTTCGATGATCGCGGTGTCGTTGACGCCGTCTTCGTTCAGGTCGTAGTTGACCTCGGCCTGGTACTCCTGGCCGTCGACGTGGACGGTCAACGCGTCCGGGTTGCCGGCCTCGGCGTCGCTGCCGCCACTCTCGTCGACCCACATGGAACTTCCCCCTTCGAACCGGGTAACACGTCTCCGACCTGCTGTCTGCGGGTATGACTCACCGTAGGCCCGTTCGGTTCCGCTTCACAACCGGACGGGTGCTCAGGCGGTCTTGTCCCGGAGGGCCCGGATGCGCGTCAGGAAGGCTTCGGCGCGCTCGCGGCCGTCGCTGACCTCCTTGAGCCGCTTCGACACGATCGCGATCTTCTTGGCACGCTCCTGCGCGCCCATCTTGATCGTCTTGTCGACTTCCTTCAGCTCGGCCTCGATCGCGTCGATGCGCCGGCCCAGCGCCTCGTCCAGCGCCATCGACAGCTGCTGCTCGGCCTCGATGAGCTGCTCGGCGACCAGCTGGTCGAGCGTCGAGCGCGCGTCCGCGATGGCCTCGACCAGCCACTGCTTCATGTGCTGCTTGTCGGCCGCGTGCTTGCGCGTGCGGGCCATCCACCAGCCGGCGCCGAGGCCGATGATGATCGTCGCGGGCAGCACCACGGGGTTGAGGATCGCGACGCCGGCCAGCGGCAGCGCGGCCACCTTGCCGGCGCCGACGCCCCCCGAGATGCCCATGAAGACGAGCAGCTTGTCTTCGGCCGTCGGTGGCTTCTTGTCCGGCGGGCGCAGCACCACCGGCGGACCGCCCGCCCTGGCGAACTGTGCCCGGATGACGTCGAGCTCTTCGGGGGAGAACAGCTCCGACAGCGAGACGTTGGTGACCTGGTTCAGTCGCTGCGAGAGCAGCATCGAGATCCGCTGCGACGTCGTCTGCAGCGCGATGTCGACCTGCTGCGGCAGCGCGGCCAGGTCGTCCCGCTTCGCCGCGTCGATCAGCTGGCGGAAGTGGGTCTGCGCGTCCCGCATCTGCCGGCTGCTCTCGTGCCCGACCTCGACGCGGGTGCGCTGCACCTCGCCGCGCAGCTTCAGCTGCCAGCCGCGGGTCGACGTCCGGCGCTCGGCCTGCAGCTGGTCACGGCGTTCGCGCAGCTGCTCCGCCTCGGCCTCGCCCGCGGACAGCGCCCGGCTCTCGGCCTGCAGCTTCGCCTTGAGCTCGCCCAGCGCGCTGGACAGCGCGCGCAGCGTGTTCGCCTCGCCGAGCATCGCCGAGCGGCCGACGAGGAGTTCCTGCAACGCGGCCTGCACCGCCGCGATGCCCGACTTCTCGCGCAGCATCGCGGCCATCTGCTCGTTGGGCGCCTTCGCCGCCGTCTCGAACATCCGCGCCGACACCGGGTGGAACACCGCGTCGGCGAAGCGGGGCGCGTGCTGGGCCAGCAGCTGCCGGTCAGCCGCCATGACCTCGCGCCAGCCGCGGAACATGTCCACCTTGGTCAGCGCGAACACCACGGTTTCGACGCGCTCGCCGACGTCACGCAGGAACTGCAGCTCGGTGGCGGTGAACGGCGCCGAGGCGTCGACGACGAACAGGAGCGCGGTCGCGCCCGCGGCGGCCTCCTTGGCGAGTTCGCCGTGCATCGAGTCGAGCCCGCCGACGCCCGGCGTGTCGACCAGCGAAAGCCGCTCCAGCAGCGGCACCGGCCCGGTGACCTCGACGTACCGCGGCGGAATCTGACCCGGCGGCAGCTCGTGCGCGGCGGACACCCAGTGGATCAGCTGACCCAGGTCGATCGGCACCGGCGCGAGCTGACCGGGGTAGCAGGCCTGCGCGCCCCACGCGTCGGCGTGGTCGAACACCAGGTAGGTGGCGGTGGCGACGTCGGCGTCCACAGGGGACAGTCCCGGCCGCGCGAGCAGCGCGTTGACCAGCGAGCTCTTCCCGCGGTTCGTCTCGCCGACGACCACGACGGACGGCTTCTTGGGCCGGGCCTTCCGGATGTCCTCGACCCACCTGGCGGCGGCCGGATCGGCGTCGCGGACGACGGTCAGCAGCTGGTCTCGCGCCGCCGCGACCTGCGTGGGCAGGCTCGGCGCGGTGGGCGCGCTCACGGGGTCTTCTTCGCGTAGACGGTGACGATCGGGGCCCGCAGCAGCCGGTCGTGGTCGGCGAAGCCGGTGACCTCGGTTTCCGCGACGACGCCGTCGAGCGCCGGGTCGTCGGTCGGGATCGCGCCGCCCGCCTCGTGGCGGGCCGGGTCGAACCGCTCGCCGTCGGGCCGCAGGGCCTGGACGCCGATCGCGGCGAGCCCTTCTTCGAGGCGTTCGACCACGCCACCGCTGCGGGCGCGGTCCAGCGCGTAGAGGCACATCTGGATCAAGGCCTGGCGATCGGCGAGGGCACGCTCGAGGGCGGCCGTCTTTTCGGGGGTTCCGGGTGGCAGAGCCCCCGGCTCGGGGCGAAGCCCCGACGAAGACACGGTCCCGACCTGCTGCTGCAAGGGGTGCACATCGGTGTCCGACGCGACGGACCCGCCGCCGGTTCCCTCCTTGCGAAACCACGCCATGCCGACAGTCTGGCGGATTCAGCCGCCGTCCGGGGACGAAACGGGACGAAGGAACCGGACCAGGATCGTCCGGAGAATCGCCAGTTCGGCGGCCCGATCGAGGTCCGGGTCGAGACTGGCCCGCGAAATGATCGCGTCGAGCAGCCCGGCGACCCAGCCGGCGGCCGCTCGCGAAGGGATGCCGGGGTCGATCAGCCCGGCGTCGGCAGCCTGCTCGACCAGCACGGCCAAGCCGTCGCGCAGGGCACCGTCGTTGCGGTGGATCAGGTGCGCGAACTCGTCGTCGCGGGCCGCCTGTGCGGCGGCCTCCAGGACCAGCCTGGCGACGGCGGGGTGCGCGAGCTGGCCGGCCAGCTCGGTGACGACGTCGAGCAGCGCGGCCCACGGGTCGTCCGCTTCCGCCGCCGCGGCCAGCCGGGCGGCGGTCTCCACGGCGTCTTCTTCGAAGATCGCCGTGAACACCGCGCGCTTGCTGGGGAAGTAGTGGAAGAGGCTGCCGGAGCTGATGCCCGCGGCCCGGCAGATGTCCGCGGTCGTCGTCCGCTCGAGGCCCTTTTCCGCGAAACACCCGGCAGCGGCGTCGACGATCGCGCGGCGCTTGGCCGCGTGCTTCGCCGGGTCGACCGTCCTCATCGCTCGACCGGCTCGTCCTGCCACGGGTAGCCGTGTTCGGTGAAGGCCGGCGCCAGCTCGTGGCCGCGGAGATCGGTCTTCTCCCTGGCGATCTCGCGGCCGTCGGTGGTGCGCAGGACGAGCTCCTTGCCGTCGAGGTAGACGGCCTCGAGGTCGGCCTCGATGCGGCGGGTCTTGTCGCCGCGGACCAGCGTGACGCGGGTCGGCGTGACCGTGACGACCAGGCGCTCGTGGGCCCAGATCGCGGCGAACACCAGGCCCAGCACCAGCCCGCCGGCGACCGCGGCCAACGTCGCCCACGGCTGCGGCAGCTTCGTGAGCACCTTGAACACACCCTGGAACGGGAAGGCGGGCAGGTCGCTGACCCACGCGGCGATGGCCCACACGCCCACGCCGAGCCCGGCGCCGAGCAGCGGACAGCCGATCCAGGACCCGGTGCGCAGCCACGACGGCTCGTCGACGGTCGTCTCCATGACGACCATTATTAGACCGCGCGCTCGGTTTATGAAAGCCGGGGTCTCAGACCAGCTCGTCGATCACCGCGCGAAGCACCGCCTCCAGGCCGGGACCGTCCTCGGCGAGCCGGGACGAAACGAGCAGCTGGTCGTCGGCCGTGCGCAACCAGATCGAACCGGCGACCGAGATCTCGATGACGTTCAGCCGGAACGGGTACGCGCGCCGCCCCTGCCGCACCTCGGCCTCGCGCACCAGCTGCCCGAGCCGTTCGCCCGCCACGATCTGGCGCCGGTAGAAGCCGGGCGCCCACGGGGTGCTGTCCGCCGGCTCGCCGGCGCCGCGCAGGGCGGGACCGCGGGCGTTGGCGAAGTGACTGGCCGCGGCCGTCGTGAAGAACTCGACCGCCTGCCGCATCGCCGAGCCCTGGGAGAGCGCGGGCCTGCCGTAGCGGGAGCGCGGGCTGCGCGGGTCCGGGTCCTCGCGGTTGCGGAGGTAGGCCAGCAGGTCGGTCCACCAGTCGGCCCACTGCGTCTGGACGGCCGCCCGGTCGATCTCGGGCGGGATGTGCACCGGAACCCGCGGCTCCACCGGCGGCAGCACCTGTCCTTCGGAAACGGACAAGGCGAGGGCGTCACGGATGTACAGCGCGACGTCGATCTCCGTCTCGCTGCTCCAGCCCGCTCGCCAGGATGTCGTGTTTTCTAGGCGCACGATTCCACAGTACGCGGCGGACCAGCACGTCAAGCCAAACTCGGCAAGCAGAAACAACTCAGCTTTGCGGTTCGCGGACCTGTTGCCAGATCAAGAAGTACGCCCGGTGCACGACGTGCGCGACGCGGCTCTGCGCGGGCGTCGCGCCGAAGGACGCGAACGAACGCCACCAACCCGCGCGTTCGAGCGCGTGCGCGGCCAGTTCCCGCCTCGGAGCGCCGGGCTTGCCGAGCTGGGCGCCGATGTCGGCGTTGCTGCCCACCCGCAGCACCTCCTCCGACAGGTCCTCCGGCATGTCGACCGCGCCGGACGCGACCAGCGTCAGCGCTTCGAGCAGCCGCAGCTGGTGGGCCTCGGGCTTGGCGAGCAGCACCTCGATGGCGTCGTGCACGCGCTGGCGCTCGGCCGGGTCGGCCGACGCGTGCGCGAGCGCGGTGACCGAGGCGAGAGCGGCGGCAGCCTTGATGCCGTCGGCGCGGGCGGCGAACACCACCGACAGCCGCTGTCGCACCGCTTCGAGGCCGGAAGCGTCGAGCAGCGAACGCCGCAGCGCACCCGCCGTGATCTCCGGTTCCTTGCGGATGGCCTCGACGGCGTGCGAGACGCCGAAGAGGTCGAGCTTCTCCAGCAGCCGCAGCCGGGTGCCGGCCGGGACGTCGCACTCCCAGCTGGTGAAGATGTCGGCCGAGATCAGCATGGTCTGCAGGACGTCGTCGTCGAGGTCGGCGAGCTGCCGCAGCGCCTCGGCGTCCGCGGAGGTGAACCCGCCGGACTCCGCGGACTCGGCGATCAGCCCGATCACCGGCAGCACGTCGGCGACGCGCGGCTTCAACGTCGAAGCCTGCTTCTCGGCGAGCAGGGTCGCGGCCTTCCAGACGTCGCTGCCCGCACCCTCGACGGACTCGGGCGCGATGGTGTCGGCCTTGTTGAGCACGGCGATCGCGTTGACCGGGCCCGCCTCCCGGCTGGCGGTGGCCGCGGTGAACGCGGCGAGGGCCTGCTGGTCGTCGGCGCGGACGCCCTGGGTGACGACGTAGAGCACGGCTTCCGCGCCGGCGACGGCGCTGCGCGAGGTGTCGTCGAGCTCGTCCGAGCCCTCTTCGTCGTCTTCTTCCTTGCGGTGTTTCGCCGCGCCGAGGAGCTGCTCGGTGCGGGACACCGAAGCGGCGTCGAGCGAGCCGAGACCCGGGGTGTCGATCACCGTCATGCCCTGCAGCACGGCGTTGGTCAGGTACGCCTCGATGTGCGACACCTGCTCGATGTCGACGCCCAGCTCCGCCGGGATCATCCCGTCGGCGGCGAAGGGGAGCACCTGCTTGCGGCCGTCGGTGAAGACGATCTCGACGCGGTCCACCGTGCCGTACTGGAACCGGGTCACCAGCCGCGTGCACTCGCCGATGTCGGTCGGCGCGACCCGGCGCCCGATCAGCGCGTTGACCAGCGTGGACTTGCCCGACTTGATCCGGCCGGCGACGGCGACCTGCAGCGGCGCGCCGAGCCGGCGCAGCACCTCCGCGAACCCGGCCGCGGTGCGCGCCGAGACCTGCGGCTGCAGGCGGTGACACAGGTTGGCCACCGACATCGACAGCGGGCCGGCGAGCCGGCCCTGCTCCGGTGACGTCACGGCCCCCAGTCCTCCCCGGTCGTACGGACAAACCCTGGTGAATCGTGCCATGTCCCTCATCCGTAGGTCGCACCGAAGGTCGTACCGCCGACCGACGCGCGGTCTTCACGACGCGACCTAGTGTTGTGTGGTGCGACGGCTGAGTCTCTGGATGCGTGCCCACCCCATGGCGGGCGACTCGGTGCTGGCCGTCCTGCTCGGCCTGGTCGACCTGCTGCTGTTCGCCGCGGACGGCCTGACCGAGATCCCGGAGCTGCCGCCCTGGTACGTCGCCGTGCCGGTGAACATCGCGATGGTCGCGCCGCTGGTGTTCCGGCGGAGGTCGCCGCTGTGGTCGGCGTACGTCGTGCTGGTGATCAGCACCGTGCACGCGACGCTGCTGCTCGGCATCGGCAGCGTCGCCGGGCTGGCGATGAGCATCTACTCGGTCGTCGTCTACGTCGGGCGGCGGCAGGGGCTGGTGTTCGTCGGCGCGGTCGTGGTCGCCTCGGCCCTGCAGCTGGCGCTGGACCAGACGGACGAGCTCGTGATCACGAGCCTGTTCCTCGCGTTCGGCATCGCCCTGTGCTGGACGCTCGGCGAGTTCGTCGGGGCGCGGCGCGCCTACGACGTGGAAGTGGAGGCCAGGTTGCACCTGCTCGAGACCGAACGGGACCAGGCCACCCGGATCGCGGTCGCGGAGGAGCGCGGGCGGATCGCGCGCGAGCTGCACGACGTCGTCGCCCACGCGGTGAGCGTGATGGTGGTGCAGGCCGACGGCGCGTCGTACGCGATCCAGAGCGACCCCGAGCTCGCTCAGCGGGCCCTGCAAACGATTTCCGAGACCGGCCGAGGCGCTCTCGGCGAGCTGCGGCGCCTCCTCGACGTGCTCCGCAGCGACGACGGCGACGGCGAACCCCGCGTGCCGCAGCCCGACGCGCACGCCCTCGCCGACCTGGCCGAGCGGATGCGCGCGTCGGGAGTTCCGGTGGAGCTGGAGATCGACGAGCTCGGCGACCTGCCCGCCGGCGTCTCGCTGGGGGTGTACCGGATCGTGCAGGAGTCGCTGACCAACACGCTCAAGCACGCCGGCCGCGGCGCGACCGCGGCGGTGCGGGTGCGCCGCACCGGCGACCTGGTGGAAGTCCTGGTGTCCGACGACGGCGCGGGCCGCGTCCCGCAGCTGGTCCCGGCCGGGCGGCGCGACCCGCGGCTCCCGGGCGGCAACGGCCTGATCGGCATGCGCGAGCGCGCGCACGTGTACGGCGGGACGCTGGAAGTGGGCCCGGCCGCGGGTGGTGGCTGGCAGGTCCGCGCGGCCCTGCCGGTTAGGTTGGCTCCGTGATCCGTGTGGTGGTCGTCGACGACCAGGAACTGATGCGCGTCGGGTTCCGGATGGTGCTGGGCGCGCAGGCCGACATCGACGTCGTCGGCGAGGCGGGCGACGGCGAGCAGGCCATCCGGATGGCCGACGAACTGCGCCCCGACGTCGTGCTCATGGACGTCCGGATGCCGGTGCTCGACGGCGTCGAAGCGACGAAGCGGATCGTCGCCGCCGGCACCGCGCGCGTGCTGGTGATGACGACGTTCGACCTGGACGAGTACGTCTATTCGGCGCTCCAGGGCGGCGCGAGCGGGTTCCTGCTCAAGGACACCCAGCCCGACCACCTGGTGTCGGCGCTGCGGGCGGTCGCCTCGGGTGACGCGGTGGTCTCGCCGTCGGTGACCCGGCGGCTGCTCGACCGCTTCGTCGGCACCGGCGGCTCGCCGATGCGGGACACCGCCGAGCTGGACGTGCTGACCGACCGCGAGCGCGAGGTGCTCGTCCTGATCGCCAAGGGCATGTCGAACCTGGAGATCGCGGACTCGCTGTTCCTCTCCGAGGCGACGGTGAAGACGCACGTCGGGCGGATCCTGGCGAAGCTGGAGCTGCGGGACCGGGTCCAGGCGGTGGTGCTGGCCTACGAAACCGGCCTCGCCCGCCCCGGCCTCGCCTGACGGAAGCTGCACTTTCCCTATGAAAGATGCGCGCCGAACCCCTCCGGACGCATCTTTCATAGGGAAAGTGATGACCGGACGGTCGCGACCACTCGCTTCGGATCGCCATACAAGTCAGCCTTGGTAACGATCACGAAGCGCCATCCCTCGGCCTCGATCGCGGCACGGCGCTGCGCGTCGAGGCGCGGCTGGATACCGTCGAGATGCCACTCGCCGTCGTACTCGACAGCCAGCTTCTGCGCAGGAAACGCCAGGTCAAGGCGGCCAAGGAAGCCACCTGACGCCGCTATGACGTCAACTTGGACCGCCGGCTTGAGCCCGGCGACGGTGAGCCACACGCGCAGCTCGGACTCGGGCACGCTCTCCGAGCGCGCGTCCACCAGCGCGACCGCTTTCCTGGCTCGCACCATTCCATTTTCACGGCGCGGTCCGAGATAGCGGCGAAGCTCGGCCAGGTCCACCAGCCCGCAGCCGAGGAAGGCGTCGAGGTAGCCGACAGTCCGGGGAAGCGAACGATGAAGCTTGGTGTTCGTGGCGACGTCCAACGCGAGCCGCAGAGGCGTGGCGAGCTGGATGTCACCCCACGGCTCGCTGTCGATCACTCGGCTGGTCCGGCGGATGTGCAGTCCGGCCTGCCGGTTGAACTTCAGGCGCTCGGGCACGACGAATTCGACCAAGTCCTGCGAACCGACCAGATCGAGACCCCAGACGGCCGCTGCCGAGCACCCGGTCAGGACGGCGCTGCTCGGGGCGAGCAGAGCAGCGGCCCGGCAGCGCATCGCGTGCGTGACTTCGGTCGTCGAAGCGACGTAGACGTTCCGGAACAAGCGGGTGAACGAGGGGGACCGCAAGTCGCACAACGTCAACGCCTCTTCGGCCACGGCGTGGCTGCCGATGAAGGGCTCGGCGAAGTCGACCAGGTCACTGTTACGAAGTCGGAACACCCTCCAAACCTGCGTCACGCCACCGACAACCAGCCCCGTCGAAGATCAACTACGGCTTGTTTGTCCACATCCCCCGAAATCCCTCCACAACCCCGCATCTTTCCTAGGGAAAGTGCCGTCGTGGAGCCCCAGGGCCGCCACTTTCATAGGGAAAGTGGCGGGTTTGGGTCAGCGGAAGGTGTCGGGTGGGGTGGTTGCCGGGTTCTTGCCCTGGTGGCGGACTTCGGTGAGCCAGCGGCCGAAGTCCGGCGGTCGCCGTCGATGTCGGTGTAGCCGTACTCCTTCATCAGGGTCCAGGACGCCAGGGTCTGGCCGGCGAAGCGGGAGACCTCGGGGTCTTTGGCCAGTGCCGCGACGCCGCGGGCCAGCAGGTACGGCGTCTCGGAGATCTTGAAGTCGGCCGGGGCGAGCTTGCCGACCGCGTCGCGCCAGTTCTCCTCGGTGACCTCGAAGTGGTCCAGCATCGACTCCGAGCGCAGAAAGCCCGGCGTCACGGCCAGGCCGACGCAGTCGTTCTTCTTCAGCTCGACGCCGAGGGCGCGGCCGAGCGCGCGGATGCCGCACTTGGCCAGGTAGTACGGCAGGCCCGCGCCGACGTAGTCGTCGTTGTCGCCGTCGGTCACCTCCAGGACCAGGCCGCGCCGGGCCACCACCAGCGGCAGGAGCCGGTGCAGGGCGATGAGGTGCGTGTCGAGCGCGTTGTGCGTCAGGTTCAGCGCGTCTTCCAGCGGCGTCTCCCAGAACGGCGCGTCGAAGTGGAAGTACATGTCACCGCCCCAGACGTCGTCGACCAGGACGTCGATTCCGTCCACTTCGGACTCGATACGCGCCTTGAGAGCGTCCACATCGGACACCGAGGTGAAGTCGCAGCGGACGACGACGGCCTTGCCGCCCGCCGCCTCCACCAGCTCGCCCGTCTCCTCGATCGTCTCCGGGCGCTTCATCGGCGACACCGTTTCGCGTGTCGTGCGGCCGGTGACGTACACCGTCGCGCCGGCGCGGCCCAGTTCCACCGCGATCGCCCGCCCGCAGCCCCTCGTCGCCCCGGTGACCACCGCGACCTTGCCCCGCAAACTCAGTGTTGATGATTCGTTCGCAGACTCACTCATGCGTCCTCCCGTTCCCGCCACGCGGCCAGCACCGCGTCGACGTCCTCCGCCAGCCGGTCGGCCAGCCGCCCGTGCGGCCGGATCGACCAGTCGATCGACACCCCGTTGATGACCCCGAGCACCGCACGGGCCGCCCGCGGCACGCTCGGCGCGTGCGGCAGCGCCGGAGCCGCCGCCCGCACGAGCCGCCGCAGTTCTTCCTCGACCGCCGTGAAGTGCTCGCCCAGCAGCGACCGCAGCACCGGGTCGCCGATGTCCACGCCGAGCTGGCCCAGGTGGTTCGCCGCCTCTTCGGCGTCACCGAGCCCCGCGTAGACCGACACCGCCGCGGCGCGCAGGCCGTCGACCGGGTCGTCCGCCCGCATCGCGCACGCCCGCATCTGCTCGACCGCCCGCCGCGTGGCCCGCCGGCTCATCGCCTGCAACAGGCCGCTTTTCGAGCCGAACCGCTGCGCGACCGTGCCGACCGAGACGCTCGCCTCGGCGGCCACCTGCGCCAGCGTGAAACCCGGGCCACAGCGGCCGATCACGGTCTCCGCCGCGGCCAGCAACCGCTCGTCGGTGATGCTCTTCGGCCGGGCCACCCAGTTATTGAACCACGGTTCACTAATGACCGCGAATCAGGGTCGACTCAGGGTCATCACGGATCGCGCATCAGCCGAAGAACCAGCAAGGTACTACTCAGGTAGGGGGACCGGTTCGACCTCCAGGGTGACGCGCGAACCATCCCCGACCCGCGACGATGAACTCGTCGTAAGCGAGGGGCGGAAGAGGAGCAGTCATGATCGAGGCAACCGGCCTCACCAAGCGGTACGGGAAAACACTGGCGGTGAACAACCTGTCGTTCTCCGTGGCCGCGGGTCAGGTCACCGGCTTCCTCGGCCCGAACGGGGCGGGCAAGTCCACCACCATGCGCATGATCCTGGGCCTGGACAACCCGACGGGCGGCCAGGTCACCATCGGGGGCAAGAAGTACCACGACCTCAAGGAGCCGCTGCGCACCGTCGGCGCGCTGCTCGACGCGAAGTGGGTGCACCCCAACCGCTCGGCGCGCGCCCACCTGCAGTGGATGGCGAAGTCCAACCGCATTCCGGCCGCCCGCGTCGACGAGGTCCTCGAGACGGTCGGCCTCACCAGCGTCGCCGGCAAGCGCGCCGGCGGGTTCTCGCTCGGCATGTCGCAGCGGCTCGGCATCGCGGCCGCCCTGCTCGGCGACCCCGAGGTGCTGCTGTTCGACGAGCCGGTGAACGGCCTCGACCCCGAGGGCATCCTCTGGATCCGGAAGTTCATGCACCGGCTGGCCGAGGAAGGCCGCACCGTCTTCGTCTCCTCGCACCTGCTTTCGGAGATGGCGCTGACCGCGAGCAACCTCGTGGTGATCGGCCGGGGACAGCTGATTTCGCAGTCGTCCACCGAAGACTTCGTCTCCCGCGCAGCCGAAAACACGGTGAAGGTGCGTTCTCCGCAGCTGGCCGAGCTGCGGGACGCCCTGCAGCGCGCCAGCGCCGAGGTCACCGGGGACGACAAGGCGCTCGTGGTGTCCGGAATGGACAGCGACAAGATCGGCGAGATCGCCGCCGCCAACCGGATCGTGCTGCACGAGCTGAGCCCGCAGACCGGGTCGCTCGAGCAGGCCTTCATGCAGATCACCGGCGACTCCGTCGAGTACCACACCGGCCTCGACGCCGAGGCGCAGCACGTGCTCGAGTCCGCCAAGTAAACGGGGAAACCAAGATCATGAACCTGCTCGCGGTCGAACGCATCAAGCTGTTCAGCACCCGCTCACCGTGGTGGTGCGCGCTCATCACCCTGGCACTGACCATCGGCTTCGCCGCCATCATCGCCGGCGCGTCGCCCGCCGACCAGCCGATCAACGTGTCCGCCACCCAGTTCGGCGGCTCCCAGTTCGGCATCGCCGTCGTCATGGTGCTCGCCGCGCTCGCGGTGACCACCGAATACCGCTTCAACACCATCCGCACGACGTTCCAGGCCGTGCCGCACCGCTCGCCGGCGCTGGTCGCCAAGGCGGTCGTCGTCGCGCTCGCCGCACTGGTCATCGGCGAGATCGCCGCGTTCGGCGCGCTGGGCCTCGGCATGCTCATGCGGCCGAACGACGGCCTCGGCCTGCACACCACGCAGGACTGGCTGAACGTCGCCGGGATGGGACCGGTGTTCGCCATCAGCGCCGTGCTGGCGGTCGCGCTCGGCATCCTGATCCGGCACAGCGCCGGCGCCATCGCGCTGCTGCTCATCTACTACTTGGCCGTCGAAGAGCTGGTGCAGCTGATCCCGAAGATCGGGCACACCATCCACGAGTGGCTGCCGTTCAACGTGGCGAACAAGTTCCTGCGCGGCTCGGCCGTCGGGGGCGGCGACGGCCCGCCGCCCTCGGACGCGCCGCTGAGCCCGGGCTGGGCGTTGGCCTACTTCGCCGGGATCGCCATCGTGTTCCTGCTCGTCGCGCTCGGGGTCGCGAAGAAGCGGGACGCCTGAGGGGAAACAGGGGAAAACGGGAATCCGGGTCGCGCTGTCGGGGGGCGACCCGGATTCCCGTTTCGCAGTAGGCTCCCGGTGACGGACGGGGGAGCCCATGATCGAAGCGAGCACACTGACCAAGAGGTACGGCGTCACCACGGCGGTCAACGAGCTGACCTTCACCGCGCGGTCGGGACGCGTCACCGGCTTCCTCGGCCCGAACGGCGCCGGCAAGTCCACGACGATGCGGCTCATCCTCGGCCTCGACACGCCCGACTCGGGCACGGTGCACATCGACGGCGTCCCGTACCGGCGGCTGAAAGATCCACTCAGGACGGTTGGCGCGATGCTGGACGCCACCTGGCGCCACCCCGGCCGCAGCGGGCGCGCCCACCTGCGCTGGCTGGCCGCGACCAACGGCATTCCGGACAAGCGCGTCGAAGAGGTCCTCGCGCTGGTCGGGCTGACGAGCGTCGGCGATACCCGCGTCCTGCAGTACTCGCTCGGCATGCAGCAGCGGCTCGGGATCGCCGCCGCGATGCTCGGCGACCCGCGCGTGCTGCTGTTCGACGAGCCGGTGAACGGCCTCGACCCCGAGGGCATGGTCTGGATCCGGCAGCTGCTGCACTCGCTGGCCGCCGATGGCCGGACCGTGTTCGTGTCCAGCCACCTGCTGCCCGAGATGGCGCAGACCGCGCAGGACCTGGTGGTGATCGGCCGCGGCAGGCTGATCTACCAGGGCACCATGGACGAGTTCGTGGCGCGCACGAACGAACACGGAGTGCGCGTGCGCACGCCGCACGTGGCCGAGCTGCGCGCCGCGCTCACCGGGCAGGCCGAGTTCACCGAAGACGGCGGCGCCTTCGTGGTGTCCGGATTGGACAGTGACCGGATCGGGCAGCTCGCCTTCGACGCCGGCGCGACACTGCACGAGCTGAGCCCGATCAGCGGCTCGCTCGAGCAGGCCTACCTCGACCTCACCCGCGAAGCCGTCGAGTTCCCCGCCGCGGCCATGGCATCCCCCGTGTCCGTGGCATCTGTGTCGCCTGTGTCGTCTGTGTCGCCTGTGTCGTCTTCGGAGGTCGCGAAGTGACGACGTCGGCAAACCTGCTCCGCGCCGAGCGCATCAAGCTCTTCAGCACCCGGGCGCCGTGGTGGTGCCTGGGAATCGCGCTCATCGCTCCCCTCGGCTTCACCGCGCTGTTCTTCGCGCTGGCCGGGCCGGACATCCCGGCGACCGTCGGCAACACCCAGCTCGCGAGCGGCAACGGCCGGACCGTGCTGCTCGTCCTGGCGGTGCTCGCGACGGCGTCGGAGTTCAACTGGGGCACGATGCGGCTGACGTTCCAGGCGGTGCCCAGCCGGGTGCCCGCGCTGCTGGCGAAGGCGGTGGTGGTCAGCGCGGTCGGGGCGGTGCTCGGGCTGGTCGTCGGCTTCGGCTCGTGGGGGCTGGCGTCGCTGGTGCGGCCGGACGCCGACCTCTCGCTGCACACAGCCGCGGACTGGCGCTCGGTGCTCGGGCAGGCCTTGGTCTTCCTGCTCACCGCGGTGGCCGGGGTCGGCGTCGCGCTGCTGGTGCGCAGCGTCGCCTTCGCGCTGACAGCGATCCTCGTGTGGACACAGCTGATCGAAGGCTTGGTTTTCCTCATCCCCGGCGCAGGCAAGCACATCTACCCGTGGATGCCGTTCCACGCCGCCGACGAGTTCGTCGGGGCCGGCGGGTTCTCCGCGGGGCCGCTGCAGCTGCCGTCGGCCGCGCTCGGCCCGTGGGGCTACCTCGGTTACTTCGCGGCGATCAGCGTTGCCCTGTTCGTGGCCGGCGTCCTCGTCACGGCACGGCGTGACGCCTGAGAGTGACCGGGGTCTCGCTGCCTCAATAATCTCTGTTAAGAGACGATGAAGTGGCTGTGGCCTCTCTCACAGGCACCGGACATACTCTTATGACCAGGCAATATTCGTAAGTGAGCGAACCGGACCCGTCTGAGCTCCCCTGGAGGTGATCCTTGGCGGTGGACACCGGTCAAGAATTGGGCAGCACGATTCCCCGAGCCCGCGTCGAAGACGACGCTCCCCGGCTCGAACCCATGTTGGATCTCGAATGGTCGCGGGCGATCGAACTCCCGCAGACCGCCATGGCGGGGTCGACGCCCGCGGAACTCCGGCGGGCGTGGGTGCACCGCGCACCCGAAGACACCGTCCTGGCCCTGTATCGCGCCTCGGCCGGGATGGCGGGACCGATCCCTGCGCCGTGGTGGTTGCGCGCGATGGCGGACGGCAAGCTCGATTCGCGGGAACAGGGTTTCCGCGTCGAGGATCGGATCGCGCAACTGCTCGGCAGACGCCCGGGCTGGGAATTCGTCCCGTGGGCCGCGGACGGCGAATCCGGCTACTGGGAGTTCATGCCGTCCGAACGCGGGAAATCGGGCCACGCGATTCCCACGACGGTGATGAACACCGACCGGCACCTCGGCTGGATCGACGTCCTGCCCGCGCACACCGGGCGGACGCCGGACCCGATCGCGGTCGCCGGGCTGGCCGGTCTGCGGTCTCGCCTCGGGGTGTTCGAAGCCGTTCGCTGATCCGCCTTCCTCCCCACCACCCTCAACGGAGGCGCTTCGCACCCAGCTACATTCCGAGAGTGGAGAATCAGGACCAGCCCCGGCTGCGCAGCGTGGTCAGTTTCGTCAACCGCGGTGGCCGGATGACCGTCGGGCAGCAGCGGGCGTGGGAAGAGCACTGGCCGAAGCTGGGCCGCGCGGTCGGTGAGCTGCCCGAGGGGCCGCTGGACTTCGCCGCGTGGTTCGGCCGCGAGGCGCCGGTGCTGCTCGAGATCGGCTCCGGCATGGGCGAGACGACTTCGCAGCTGGCCGCCGCGGCGCCGGAGCTGAACTACGTCGCGGCCGAGGTCTACGAACCGGGCCTCGGCCAGTTGATGCTGCGCGCCGAAAAGCTCGGCGTCGAGAACCTGCGGCTGCTGCACGGCGACGCCGTCGTGCTGCTGACCGAGCACGTCGAGCCGGGGTCGCTGCACGGCGTGCGGCTGTTCTTCCCCGATCCGTGGCCGAAGAAGAAGCACCACAAGCGGCGGATCGTGCAGCCGTCGTTCGCCGCGCTCGTGGCGTCGCGGCTCGCTCCGGGCGGCACCTTCCACCTGGCGACCGACTGGGAGAACTACGCCGAGCAGATGCTGGACGTCTGCTCGGGCGAACCCACGCTGCGGAATCGGTACGCCGACGAGCCGGGCGGCTGGGCGCCGCGGCCGGAATGGCGGCCGGTGACCAAGTTCGAGCAGCGCGCGGACGTCGAAGGCCGCGTCTCGCACGACCTGATCTTCGAAAAGCGGTCGTGAGTGAGAAACAGTGTTCTTAGAAACTAATTCGTTCTGTCGAACTAAAGAGTGGGCTAAGCTGGACGCTGTGTCAAGC
>NZ_JBFBBN010000062.1:0-19462 GCF_040682715.1 Amycolatopsis sp. NPDC051128
CTCTGCCCCCACCGCATCGGCCCGATCGTCCAAGCAGCACTCGTCCTCACCCACCACGAACACCACGGACGCTACTGAGAAAACCTCATTGGGGCGCAAGAGAAGCCGGTGCGTCAGAGGTCGAGGGCGGCGCGCAGCGCGATGTCGATGCGTTCCTGGACGTCCTGGTCGATCTCGGCGATGCGTTCGTCGAACCACGGGCGGTACAGCCGGGTCAGGTTCAGCGTCGAGACCCAGTAGCGGGCGTCGACCGCCACGCCGAGGATGTCCTGCGGGTCGCGGTCGAGCAGCTCGGTGCCGAGCAGCCACGGCCGCTCGGATTCGTTCACCCCGTCCGAGGACAGCAGCACGACCGTGCGCTGCCGGGCCGGTTCGGTCGGGGGGTGGTACGTCCAGACTTCACCCCTGCGCACGCAGATCCTTTTCCGCCGCGCTGCGTTCGGCCTCGTCCGATTCCGCGACGGCCGGTTCCGGCCTCTGCGGGGTGTAGCCGGTGCGAACCGCCTCGCGCCGGGCTGCCTTGGACAGCCAGGACGAGACCGAGATTCCGTGGGCTTTCGCGGCGCGTTCGGCGAATTCCAGGGCGCCGCTGTCCAGCGAAAGAGTCACCTTACGTGTTGCCATACCTTTTACCGTACCAGCGCCCCGGCCACCGGGCGGGCCGCCGGGGTCAGAACGTCGGCGAACGTCCCTCGAACGGCGTAGAGAGCACCACCGTCGTGCGGGTCGACACCTTCGCGGCCTCCCGGATCCGGCGCAGCAGGTCCTCCAGGGCCAGCGGCGACTGGACGCGCACCAGCAGGATGTAGGACTCGTCGCCGGCCACCGAGTAGCACGACTCGATCTCCTTGATGTGCTGGATCCGCTGCGGGTAGTCGTCCGGGGCCGCCGGGTCGTTGGGCGTCAGCGAGATCAACGCCGTCAGCGGCAGCCCGATCTGCTCGCCGTCGAGCCGCGCGGTGTAGCCGAGGATGACGCCACGCTGCTCGAGGCGGCGCACCCGCTGGTGCACCGCCGACACCGACAGCCCGACGCGTTCGGCGAGGTCGGTGAAGCTGCGGCGCCCGTCGGCCGCGAGCTCCTGGACGATCGACTGGTCCAGCGGCTCCAGGCCGCCGGGCGTCATGCGTCCAGCACGACGAGCTCGTGCGGCTGGTTGTTGACGGACTCGACGCCGTCTTCGGTGACGATCACGATGTCCTCGAGGCGGGCGCCCCACCGGCCCGGCTGGTAGATGCCCGGCTCGACGCTGAAGGCCATGCCCGGCTCCAGCGGCAGCGCGTTGCCCGCGATGATGTACGGCTCCTCGTGCACGTCCAGGCCAATGCCATGGCCCGTGCGGTGGATGAAGTACTCGCCGAACCCGGCTTCGGTGATGACGTCGCGGGCGGCGGCGTCGACCTGCTCGGCGGTGACGCCGGGCCGCACGGCGGCGACGGCGGCGGCCTGGGCGCGCTGGAGCACCGCGTAGGTCTCGGCGACGTCGGCGTCCCGCGGCTCGCCGACCGCGTAGGTGCGGGTGGAGTCGGAGTTGTAGCCGGCGGGCAGCGGGCCGCCGATGTCGACGACCACGACGTCACCGCGCTCGATGACGCGGCCGGAGACGTCGTGGTGCGGGCTGGCGCCGTTCGGGCCGGAGCCGACGATCACGAAGTCGGCCCGGACGTGGCCCTCCTCGACGATGGCCGCGGCGATGTCGGCGCCGACCTCGGCCTCGGTGCGGCCGGGCCGCAGCCACTCGTGGACGCGGGCGTGCACCCGGTCGATGGCGGCTCCGGCGTTTCGCAGCGACGCGATCTCCGCGGCGTCCTTGCGCATCCGCAGCTCCCGCACCACCGGCCCGGCCAGGGTCTGCTCGGCCTCGCCGAGCGCGGCCCGCAATGCCAGCACGTGCAGGGCCGGGGTGAAGTCGCTGACCGCGACGCGGCCGGGCTTGCCGAGCCGGTCCGCCACCAGCTTGTACGGGTCGTCGCCGTCCACCCAGGTGAGCAGCTCGACGCCGAGTTCGTCGGTGGGGACGTCGGCGTAGCCGGGCGCCTCGAGCTTCGGCACGACCAGCGCGGGGGTGCCGTCGGCCGGGACGACGAGGGTGGTGAGCCGCTCGAACGAGCCGCCGGCCTGGCCGAGCAGGTAGCGCAGGTCGGAGCCGGGCGCGATCAGCAGGGCGTCGGTGCTCGCGGCGGCCGCGGCGGCGCGGGCGCGGTCCAGCCGGGCGCGGAGGGCGGCGGCGTCGGGGGCGGGCGTGTGGAGGGAACGGCGCGACATGAAGCCGAGCCTAGCCGGGCGGGCCGGGTGATCCACTCCCCCGGCCCGCGACATGCCGGAGGTCCGGCGCAACTCCCAGGCTGCTCTCGTTCCGTGCGCCAGGTGCGTGGCATGCCGGTCACCGGGGCCCGGGCGTGGCAGGCTGTGCGGGGTGACCGGACCCCTTGCCCTGCTCGACTCCGCGAGCCTGTACTTCCGTTCGTTCTTCGCCCTGCCCGACTCGATGCGCGCCGCCGACGGGACTCAGGTCAACGCCGTGCGCGGGTTCGCCGACACGGTCGCGCGGATCCTCACCGACCGGCGCCCGGCCCGGCTGGTGTGCTGCCTGGACGCCGACTGGCGGCCGAAGTTCCGCACCGACCTGCTGCCCAGCTACAAGGCGCACCGGGTGGCCGAGGAGACCGGCAGCGGCCCGGACGTCGAAGAGGTGCCCGACACGCTCACCCCGCAGGTGCCGATCATCCTGGACCTGATGGAGGCGTTCGGGTTCGCCACCGCGGAGGCGGCGGGCTACGAGGCCGACGACGTCATCGGCGCGCTCGCCACCCGCGAGAAGACGGACCCGGTCGAGGTGATCACCGGCGACCGCGACCTGTTCCAGCTGGTGCGGACCGAGCCGACACCCACGTCGGTGATCTACGTCGGCAAGGGCTGGGCCAAGGCCGAGGTGCTCGGCCCGGCCGAGATCGCCGAGCGCTACAGCCTCCCCCGCGAGACGGCGGGCGCGGCGTACGCGGACATGTCGATGATGCGCGGCGACCCGTCAGACGGCCTGCCCGGCGTCGCCGGGATCGGCGAGAAGACCGCGGCGAAGCTGATCACGCAGTTCGGCTCGCTCGAAGCACTGGTGGCGGCGGCCGGCGCCGGGGATTCCCGGGTCCCGCTCAAGACCCGGCTGCGGCTGTCCGAGGCGGCCGGCTACCTGGCCGTCGCCCCGACGGTGGTCCGGGTCGCCGTCGACGCGCCGGTGGAGCAGTCCCGCCCCGACATCGTGCCCGCAACGCCCGCCGACCCCGAGCGGGTCGCCGAGCTGGCCGAGCGCTGGAACCTCGGCAACTCGGTCGAGCGGCTCCTGAAGGCACTGCCGGGCGCTTAGGCGCTTGACGTCGACGGTCTCGAATGACGGGCAGTTAGCTGCGGCAGCGAGCTGTCAAGCTGCCCGATTGGCCCGGTTTCAGGTGCTCGCCCTTCCGTTGACCGCTTGCGTGGCAGAGGAATCCGAGCCTGGAGCCTGCCCAAATGCGGCGGGAAGCGACTTTGGCGAGACCCTGCCCGGGTCCGCGGTGATGCCGGCGAGAACGAGATCGACGCCGCCGAGGAACTGCTCGCGATCGTCGTGGTCGCGTAGCCGGCCGGCGAGCGCCCGGGTGAACGGGTAGTCGTCCGGGTCGAGCTCTTCCCATGCCTTCGAGGCGGTGTCGAGGAATTCGGCGCGGTCCACGCCGGGTGCGAGGTCGCGGACGCTCGCGGCGTTCGCGGCGTTCTGGCCGGCGGCGCCGAGGACGTAGTGCACCAGCACCGAGCCCGCCGTGAACCAGCGGTCCTCGGGCACGCCGAGCGCGCGGACCGGCCGGCCGAGGCTTTCGAAGATCCGCGGTGTCACCGACCCCCAGGGGCTGCGGGAGAGCTGGATCGCGAGCTGTGTGGCGAGCCACGGGTGTTCCTCGATCGCGTCGAACAGGCCGAGCGCGACGGCGCGGATCTCCTCCCGCGGCGAGCCCGGAGGCTGGGCGGGTTCGACGGCCAGCGCGGCGGCGACGACGGCGTCGGTCGCGGCGGCGAGCAACTCGCCCTTGTTCGCCACGTGCCAGTAGATCGCCCCGGCTCCGGTGGCGAGGCGCTCGGTCAGCGCCCGGAACGTCAGCCCGCCCTCGCCGGTCGCGTCGAGCAGCTCGACGGCGGCCTCGATGATGCGCTCCCGGGAGAGCGCCTCCGTGCGCCGCTGTGACCGGCGCGTCCGCGTTGCCATGCCCTCATCTTGACACATCTGGAACGCCGTTCCAATATGGAACGACATTCCACAGTCTTCGGAGGGGTCCATGAACACGCCTGTCACGATCATCGGCGCCGGACTCGGCGGCCTCACGCTCGCCCGCGTCCTGCACGTCCACGGCATCCCGGCCACCGTCTACGAGGCCGAGCCCTCCCCCACGGCGCGCACGCAGGGCGGAATGCTCGACATCCACGACCACAACGGGCAGCTCGCCATCGAGGCCGCCGGCCTGACGGACGAGTTCCGCGGCCTCGTCCTGGCGGGCCGCGAAGCGTCCCGGATCCTCGCCCCGGACGGGACCGTCCTGCTCGACCAACCCGACGACGGCACGGGCGTCCGGCCCGAGGTGCAGCGCGGCGAGCTGCGCCGGATGCTGCTCGACGCGCTTCCGGCCGGCACCGTCCGGTGGGGCCACAAGGTCAGCGGCGTCCGCGCCCTCGGCGACGGCCGCCACGAGGTGACCTTCGCCGACGGCGGCAGCGTCGTCACGAGCCTGCTGGCCGGCGCGGACGGCGCGTGGTCACGGGTCCGGCCGCTGCTCTCCGACGCGGTCCCCGCCTACGCCGGCGTCTCGTTCGTCGAGACCTACCTGTTCGACGGCGACACCCGGCACCCGGCCACCGCCAAAACGGTCGGCGGCGGGGCGCTCTACGCGATCGTGCCGGGGAAGGGGCTCCTGGCGCACCGCGAGAGCGGCGGAAACCTCCACACCTACGTGGTGCTCTCCCAGCCGCAGGACTGGTTCGCCGCCATCGACTTCACCGACCCCGCCGCGGCCACCGCCCGGATCACGCGGGAGTTCGACGGCTGGGCCCCGGAGCTCACCGCCCTGATCACCGACGGCGACACCGCGCCCGTCCTGCGCCCGCTCAACACCCTGCCGGTCGGGCACCGGTGGGACCGGGTGCCGGGGGTGACCCTGCTCGGCGACGCCGCCCACCTGTCGGTCCCGAACGGCGAAGGCGCCAACCTGGCGATGTACGACGGCGCCGAGCTCGGCAGGGCCATCGCCGCGCACCCCGGCGACGTCGAGGCCGCGCTCACCGAATACGAGCGGGACCTGTTCCCCCGCAGCACCGAAGCCGCCACCGAAGCCGTCCGCGACTTCGAAGTCTGCTTCGGTGCCGACACGCCCGACAGCCTCATCGGCCTGTTCACCGGACAGGCACCGACCCCGTGAGCCGCGTGGCCGCTCAGAAGAGGGTGCCGCACCACGGCGCGGTGACCGTGGTGAACAGCTCGTCGGCCCGCGCCACCGCGGCCGGGTCGCGGACCTCGATCCGGCCGGTGTGCGCCAGCGCCGTCGCGCTCCACTGTCCGAGGTAGAGCATCCCGAGGGTGTCGACGTCGAGGGCGAGGTCCGCGGCGGCGTCCGTGCGGCGGGCGCCCTCCGGGCCGGCCTCGTAGTGCCCCGTGTTGGCCGGCAGCAGCCGATCGGTCACCGCCAGGACGACCGGCTCCGCCGTGCGGTACGTCCGGGCGGCGAGCGCGGTGGTGACGTCGACCGGCCGCAGCCACAGGTCGTCCTCGACGTCGAGGGTGCGGGCGTGCCGGTGGTCGGTCAGCATCGGCGCGAGGGGCTCGTCGACCGGGCGGTGCCGGGCGTGCACCCCGGAGACGAGGTCGACCGAGAGCAGGAAGCGCCAGAGCGCGGCCCGGGCGGCCGGGTCGGCCGCGTGCAGGTCGCGGACCTTCAGCACGGCACCTTCGTCCGGCGAATCCAAGGTCCGGCGGCTGATCGTGTCGTACACGGCGAACCCGTCGTCCCCGTCCGGTCCACTGTGGACGACCACGACGTGACCGCCGTCCCGGCCGACGTGCCGGTCGTGCGCGAACAGCCACCACCGGTCCGGGCGGCCGATCATGCCGGCCCGGTACAGCCCGATCCGCCGGTACAGCGCGGGGATCTCCTTCACGGCTTCCTCGGGCGTGAGCATCCGGACATCCCCGCCGGCCGGGACGCGCTCGTGGAGCCGGGCGGCGGGCCGCGCCAGCCGCACCGTCTTGCCGAGCGCCGCCGAGCCGTAGCCGAACCGGCCGTAGATGGTGGGTTCGCTGGCGTGCAGGACCGCCAGCGGTATCCCGCGGGCGGCCAAGCCGGTCAGCTGCGCCGCCATCAGCGCGGTGAGCACCCCGCGCCGGGTCCGGTCGGCTCGCACGCCGACGCCGTC
Source organism: Amycolatopsis sp. NPDC051128 (assembly GCF_040682715.1). Taxonomy (NCBI): domain Bacteria; kingdom Bacillati; phylum Actinomycetota; class Actinomycetes; order Pseudonocardiales; family Pseudonocardiaceae; genus Amycolatopsis; species Amycolatopsis sp. NPDC051128. Next base: position 6,430 of record NZ_JBFBBN010000062.1, read on the forward strand.
CACGGCGGCGACCGGCAGGACCCCGCCGCCGGGCACGGCGATCTCGGTGTCGTAGGAGCCGGTGATCCCGATCGGGACGCCGGCCTCGAACGCGCCGAGCTTGTGCGCGGCGGGCCAGGAGTCCCCGAACCGGGCCCAGTCTTCGTCGCTGACCCGGTTGCCGTGCAGGGAGCGTCCCAGCAGGTCGAACGTGCTGCGGCGCTCGGCTTCGGTGACGGGACGGACGTCGAAGGCGGTCATGCCGCCGATCTTGCCGCCCGGGCGCCGGCCCGGCATCCCGTTTTTCGGCGGGTCAGAAGAACGTGCCGCTCCAGGACGCGACCCGGGTGCCGAAGAGCAGGTCGGCGGCCGCGGGAGCGGCCGGGTCGCGGACTTCGATCCGGCCGGCGCCGGCCAGTGCCGAGGGCCGCCAGGTGCCGAGGTAGATCATCGCGAGAGTGGTGACGTCGAGGGCGAGCGCGGCGGGTTCGTCCGTGCGCTCGGCGCCGTCCGGAGTGATCCGGTAGGTCCCGCTGTTGCCGGGCAGCAGCGGGTCGGTGACCGCGAGGACGACCGGGGCGGCGTGCCCGTAATCCCGGGCGGCCAGCGCCTTCGGGACGTCGACGAGCCGGAGCCAGTGCTCGTCGCCGACCCGGTCGACGGTGCCGCTGCGGTGGTCGGCCAGGATCAGCTCGATCGGCTCGTCGAGCGGGCGTTCCTCGGCGACGATCCGGTCCACCAGGTCGACCCCGAGCAGGAATCGCCACACCCCGGCGAACGCGGCCGGGGTGCCGGTGAACATGTGCGTCACTTCCAGATTCTTGGTCCACGGGTGAGCCTGGAGCGCGCTGACGAAGTAGGTGGCGAACCCGTCCGGCCCGTCGGGACCGTGGTGCACGACGGTCTTCATCGGCTCGCCGCGGCGACTGGCCTGGTTCTCGTAGAGCCGCCACAGCACCTCGGGGCGGGTCATCATCCCTGGCCGGTGCTCGAGGCGGTCGTAGACACCGGGACAGACTTCCAACGCCCGGTCGAGGTCCAGCAGCTCCAGTTCGCCGCCCGCGGGGACGTCCGGGCGCAGCCGCGCGCGATGCCGGTCGACACTGTAGGTCCGGCAGCGCGTCGCCAGGCCGTACCCGAACCGGCCGTAGATGCCGGATTCGGAGGCGAGCAGGTTCGCGAACACCACCCCTCGCGCGGCGAAGTCATCCAGTTGGGTGGTCATCAGCGCGCGCATGACACCGCGGCGGGTGCGGTCGGCGCGGACACCGACCGAGGTGACACCCACCATCGGCAGCCGGGCCCCGCCGGGGACCGTCAGTTCGGCGTCGAAGAACCGGGCGGTGCCGACGAGCTCCGGATCGAACGCGCCGATCGTGCCACCGGGCTGGTAGCACCGGGCCGTCCGCACCCATTCGCTGTCGTCGGCCGGCGGAAAGTGCACGCTGTCGCGGAACAGGTTGCTCGCGGCGCGGTGCTCGTCGTCGCGCAGCGTCCGGATCTCGAGGTCGCTCATCCCCGGATCATCGCCGGAAACGGCGGAGTCCGGCCACCGAATTCACCGGTGGCCGGACTCGTCCGGACCGTCTTCGCGCTACTTCGCGACGGGCGGGGAAACCTCGTAGTTGCCGCCGTCGCCCTTCACCGTGATCGGCACCTGCTGCGGCTTGCCCGCGATGGTCGCGGTGCACTCGAACTTCGCGCCGTCCTCGACCTTCTGCTCGGCCGGGCAGGTGACATTGGTGACGCCGTCGATCTTGTAGGTGTCGGTGAGCAGCTTCTGCACGTCGGTCTGCATCTGGGTGTTGTTGAACACCTGCGTCTTGAAGAAGCCGGGTGCCACGAAACCGAGGACGCCGACCACGGCGAGCACCACGACCAGCGCGCCGATGCCGATCAGCAGGCCCTTCTTGGACTTCGCCGGCTGCTCGCCCTCCGGAGCGGTACCGGGGACCTGCTGCTGCCCGTAGTCGTACTGGCCCGGCTGCTGCCCGTACTGCGGCTGCGCCTGGGGACCACTCGGCGGGTAGGCCCCACCGGGCGGCTGCCCGTAGCCGGGCTGGGCCTGCGGGCCGCTCGGCGGGTAGCCGCCGGGCTGCTGGCCGTAGGGCGGTGGCTGCTGCCCCCACTGCGGCTGCTGCGGCGGGGCGTACCCGCCAGGCTGCTGACCCCACTGCTGGGGCTGCTGCGGTTGCTGGGGCTGCTGCGGCTGGCCCCACGGCTGTTGCTGGTTCGGGTCGTACGAAGGCGGCTGCTGCTGGCCCCACTGCGGTTGTTCCTGTGGGCCGCTCGGCGGGTACGCGCCGCCCGGCTGCTGCCCGTACTGGGGCTGCTGTGGGTCGTTGCCGCCATACGGCGTGCTCATCGTCTGCCTCCGCCTGCATCGATCATGTCGCTGTCCACCCCGAACCGCCGTCAAGCCGCGTACGCACGGTGTCGACGCGATCCAACCACAGGTCGGAGCCGAGCACACGTGTCCACGCTCACCCCTGCGCCGTCTGGAGCAGGCCTACTGTGCCGCTAGTTACCAATCCGACCATCAGTAACACGGAAGTTCACGCCGCACCCGCGGCGACCACGCCACGGCGGAGCGCCTTGACCGCGGCGGCCGCCGCCGCGCCGACCGGGTCACCCTTGCCGAGCACGTCGCGGATCTGGTCGAGCAGGTCGATGACCTGACGCGACCAGCGCACGAAGTCGCCCGCCGACAACTCCTGGCCGTTGGCCTCGGCCGCCGTGAGCACCTTCTCCAGCGATTCGCCGCGGGCCCAGCGGTAGACCGGCCACGCGAACCCGGCGTCGGGCTCGCGGGTGCGGTCGAGCCGGTGCCGCCGCTCGTCCTCGGTGAGCTCCACCCACAGCCGCGCGGTCTCCTGCCACGCCTCGGGCACCGCGCCACCGGGCAGCCGGGGCTCACCGGCGGTGTCACGGCGGGCCTCGAAGACGAGCGTCGAGACGACGGCGGCGAGTTCGGGCGGGTCGAGCTTGCGCCACACCCCGTGCCGGATGCACTCGGCGGCGAGCAGGTCGGACTCGCTGTAGAGCCGGGTCAGGCGCCGGCCGTGCTCGGTGACGCGCTCCTCGCCGTCACCGGCCGACTCCGGGCCCAAATAGCCGCGCTCGCCCAGCAACGCGAGGATCCGGTCGAACGCCCGCGCCAGCGAGTGGGTCGTCGCGGCGACCTTCCGTTCCAGCTGCTGGGTTTCCGCGGCGAGCCGCTGGTACCGCTCGACCCAGCGCAGGTTCGCCTCCCGCTCGGCCAGCCCGTGGCACGGATGGGCGCGCAGCGCCCGCCGCAGCGCGGCCAGCTCGCCGTCCTCGTTCGCGCCGGAGCGCCGCTTCTGCCGGCCGGGCAACGAGATCCCGGCGCTGCGCAGGCTCGACGCGATGTCGCGGCGGGTCTTGGGCGAACGCAGCTCGATGTGCTTGGGCAGCCTGATCCGGCCCAGCACCTCGACCGGGGCCGGGAAGTCGGCCACCGACAGCGGCCCGGACCAGCGGTCCTCGGTCACCACGACCGGGCGGGGCTCGCGGATCGGGTCGAGGCCGGGGTCGACGACCACGGCGAGCCCGGCGCGGCGGCCCGCGGGCACCGCGATGACGTCGCCCTTGCGGAGTTTCTCCAACGACTCGGCGGTGTCGACGCGCCGCGCGGAGGTGTTCTGCCGGGACAGCGCCTTCTCCCGCGCCGAGATCTTCGCGCGCAGCTCGGCGTACTCGAGCATCTCGTCGAAGTCCCCGGTCAACGCGGCCGCGTACCCCTTGAGGGCTTCCTTGTTCCGCTCGATCCGGCGGGCCGTGCCGACCACCGACCGGTCGGCCTGGAACTGCGCGAACGACTGTTCCAGCAGCTCACGGGCTTCGGCGGCACCGACCTGGGCGACCAGGTTCACCGCCATGTTGTAGCCGGGCCGGAACGACGACCGCAGCGGGTAGGTCCGCGTCGAGGCGAGCCCGGCGACCTGCTTCGGGTCGACCCCGGGCTGCCAGGCGACGACGGCGTGGCCTTCGACGTCGATGCCACGGCGCCCGGCCCGGCCGGTCAGCTGGGTGTACTCCCCCGGCGTCAGGTCGACGTGCGCCTCGCCGTTGTACTTGACCAGGCGTTCGAGGACGACGGTGCGGGCGGGCATGTTGATGCCGAGCGCGAGGGTCTCGGTGGCGAACACGGCCTTCACCAGGCCACGGACGAAGAGCTCCTCGACGGTCTCCTTGAACGCCGGCAGCAGCCCGGCGTGGTGGCCGGCGATCCCGCGTTCGAGCGCTTCCCGCCACTCCCAGTAGCCGAGCACGCCGAGGTCGCCCTCGGGCAGGTCGGCGGTGTGCTCCTCGATGACCCGGCGGATCTCTTCGACCTCGCCGGGCCCGTTGAGCCGCAACCCGGACCGGACGCACTGGGCGACGGCGGCGTCGCAGCCGGCGCGGGAGAAGATGAACACGATCGCCGGCAGCAGCCCGGCCCGGTCCAGCTGCTCCACGACGTCGACGCGGGACGGCGGCCGGAACCGCGGCATCCGCGGCGGCGCGCCACGGCGGCCCCGCGGGCCACGCAGCCCCGCCGGCGCGTACTGGCGGCCGATCTCCTCGGTGCGGCGCAGCAGGGTCGGGTTGATCCGCAGCTCGGCGCCGGGGGCGTGAACCTCGTCCCCGGCGAAGAGGTCCAGCAGCCGGTTGCCGACGAGCATGTGCTGCCAGAGCGGCACCGGCCGGTGCTCGTCGACGACGACCGTGGTGTCGCCGCGGACCTCGACCAGCCACTCGCCGAACTCCTCGGCGTTGCTGACGGTGGCCGACAGCCCGACCACGCGGACGTGCTCGGGCAGGTGCAGGATCACCTCCTCCCACACCGCGCCGCGGAACCGGTCGGCGAGGTAGTGGACCTCGTCCATGACCACGTAGCCGAGGTCGGTGATGGTCGAGGAGCCGGCGTACAGCATGTTGCGCAGCACCTCGGTGGTCATCACGACCACCTGGGCGTTGCCGTTGATCGAGGTGTCGCCGGTGAGCAGGCCGACGGCGTCCGGCCCGTGGCGGGCGACAAGGTCGGCGTACTTCTGGTTCGACAGCGCCTTGATGGGCGTGGTGTAGAAGCACTTGCGGCCCTCGGCCAGCGCCAGGTGCACGGCGAACTCCCCGACGACGGTCTTGCCCGCCCCGGTGGGCGCGCAGACGAGCACGCCGTGACCGCCCTCCAGGGCCTCGCACCCGCGGATCTGGAAGTCGTCGAACTCGAAGGACGCCTCCGCGGCGAAACGGGTCAGCTGGGGGTGCTTCGCGCGACGCGCGGAGGCCGCATAGGCCTCGGCCGGGGAGGGAGAAGGGCTATTGGCCACCTCGTCAGGGTTTCACATCCCCCCGACAGTCCGCACGCCGCGTGACCGTCGGCGGTCCGCGCGTCTTTTTCGTTGCCGCAGCCGCCGTGGTGATCATCATCATCGGTCGACGTATAGGTCGTTATACGCCAAGGTATCCGGCGGAACCGGCTCGTCCCGGGCCGCGTCGGAGCCTGCATGACGGAACCGTGTCCGAGTTGCGGGCAGCTGGACCAGGTCCAGCACGTGCCCGCGGTGTACCAGGGCGGGCACTCCTATTACCGCGGCCAGGGCCCGGCGGTCGCGGTGCCGGCCGGCGACGGGGTCGTCTACGCCGGCGGTCAGGTCAGCGGTGTTTCGGTCACCGCGGTCGCCCGGGCGCTGGACCCCTTCCCTCCCCCGCGCCGCGGCGGCGGGCTGGTGGCGGCGGCGATCGCGCTCGCGGTGGTCGGGAGCTGTCTCCTGCCGCTGCCGTTCTCGGCCTTGGACGACCCACCGCCGGGTGGGGCCGGGTCGAAGGCGCTCGGGTTCGCGGTGCTGTCCCTCCCGTCGGCGTGCGTGTACGTCGCGGCCGGGGTGCTGGTGTGGCTCTACGTCCGGCGGGTGCGGGAGCACCGGCGGCAGCGGCGAGGGGTGCCTGCCGCGCGGCAGCTGTGGGAGCAGGGCTGGTTCTGCCACCGCTGCGGCGGGGTGTACTTCGCGGACGCGCGGTCCGAACGGCTGCTGACGCCGGCGCACTTCCGTCAGCTGGTGGCGCGGGCCGGCGGTTACCCCCGCTGATGCCGCGTCGCAAGTGGTTTGACGTTCGGGCCGAGCGCCCCAATGTGGCGTTGGGTGCGTCCAACGCACCCAATGTGGCGTTCGGTGCGTCAGACGCAACCAACGCCACATTGGGGCGCAACCCCGGGCCCCCGTCAACGAACCTCGAACGCGCGACACCAAGGCCGTGCGTTGCCCGGCCCGTGCGGACCGCCGGGGCGCGACGCTAGGCCAGCACCGTCAGCGCTCCGGAGACGCAGCTGGCGGTCACCGGCACCGTTCCCTGCGGCTCGCCGTCGGCGTAGGCGGGCCAGCTGTTGCCGGTCAGGGAGACCGAGCGGGCGCGGAGCGTGCGGACCGCCGGGTGCGTGACGTGGTTGCCGGTGCGCAGGCCGGGGAGCAGGCGGATGAGGCCGCGGCGGGTGGTGTGGCCGATGATCGTCACGTCGAAGACGCCGTCTTCGGGGTCGGCCGTGGGGCAGATCGGGACGCCGCCGCCGTAGAAGCGGGTGTTGCCGATCGCCACCAGGGTCGCGTCGAGCTCCAGGCGTTCGGCGCCGGTGTCGACGACGACCGGGCGGGTGCGGAAGGTGGCCAGCTCGGCGAGGATCGCGAGGTCGTAGCGGCGTGGCCCGGACGGCCAGCGCATCCGGTTGGCGCGCTCGTTGACGCTCGCGTCGAAGCCCGCGCACAGCACGGTCGCGAACCAGGTGTCGCCGACGCGGCCGAGGTCGATCCGCCGCCGGGCGCCCGATCGCAGGGCGGCCACCAGGGCGTCGACGGCGGGCAGTGGCTCGCCGGGGACGCCGAGGGCGCGGGCGAAGTCGTTGCCGGTGCCCGCCGGGACCAGCCCGAGGGCGACGTCGTGGTTGGCGCAGAACTGGACGCCCTGGTGGGCGGCGCCGTCCCCGCCGAGCACGACGAGGACGTCGAGGCCCGCGTCGTGGGAGGTCCGCATCAGCTCGCGGGACTCCTCGACGGAGTTGGCGACGAGGACGTCGAGCCGGTCCACGGCGGTGCGCAGCCGCTCGGCGACGGTGTCGGCGATCCGGGCGGCGGCGCCGTGCCCCGACGCCGGGTGGACGGCGAGCGCGGCGTGGATGCCCACTAGGTGACGTCGTCGGTGCTCGACCGGCCACCGGAGGCGGTCGGCGTGGTCGGCTCGTCGTCGACCTTGCTCGGCGTGTACTCGAACGGCGCGGCCTCGTCGTCGGCCAGCTGGTCCCAGCCCTCGTCGCTCCGGGTCTTCTCCAGCTTGCGGTCGTGGAAACGGGCCATCTGCACGGCGATCTCGAACAGCACGGTGAGCGCGCCGGCCAAGCCGAGCATCGAGAACGGGTCCGAGCCTGGGGTGGCGAAGGCCGCGAAGACGAACAGCGCGAACACGATGCCGCGCCGCCACTTCTTCAGCTGTACGTACTTGACCACGCCGACGCGGTTGAGCATCACCACCAGCAGCGGGAGCTCGAAGCTGATCCCGAAGATGATCAGTAGCGACAGCAGGAACGAGATGTACTTGTCCGCCGTCAGCGCGGTGACGAACGCGTCCTGGCCGAAGCCCATCAGCAGCTGCAGGGCGTGCGGGAAGAGGATGTAGGCGAGCACGGCGCCGCCGGCGAACAGCACCGACGCGAAGGCGACGAAGGTCAGCGCGTACTTGCGCTCCTTGCTGTACAGACCGGGCGCGATGAACGCCCAGAGCTGATACAGCCAGGCCGGCGAAAGGAGCACGGCCCCGGCCGCGATGCCGACCTTCAGCTGCGTCATGAATGCCTCGAACGGCACGGTCTGCAGCAGCCGGCACCCTGCGGCGCTGTCGAGCCGGCGGTTCGGCGGAATGGCGCAGTACGGGTCCTTCACGAGGTCGCCGAGCGACGGGATCGGCCCGATCTTGGTGCCGAACCAGATGAACCCGAGGATCCCGCCGATCACCACCGCGAGCAGCGCGAAGCCGAGGCGGCGGCGGAACTCGTAGATGTGCTCGATGAGCGTCATCGTGCCGTCGGGGTTGGTCCGGCGGCTGCGCTTGCGCCGCTTCGACCGGCGACCTTCACCGTTTCCGGAGGCGGGTTCCGCCACGGGTTGTTCCGTTCTCGTCGGTGTCCGACGGAGCGCGCCGGGACCGGCGCGCTCCGTGGACCGGGGACCAGGTGGGGCTAGCCGCTCAGCTGGCGTTCTTCTGCGGCTGGTCGGCCGCCTGCTGCTTCTTCAGCTCGTCGAGCTGACGCTGCAGGTCGGCGACCTGCTGGTCGGTCGAAGCGGGCGTGGCGGGCGTGGCCGGGATCTGCTTCGTCTCGGCGGGCACGGCGTCTTCCTGCGCCGCGGCCTTGTCGCCGGTGAGGTCCTTGGTCTCGGCCTTGAAGATCTTCATGGACTTGCCGATGGACCGGGCCGCGTCGGGAAGCCTCTTGGCCCCGAACAGCAGCACGACGACGAGCACCAAGATGATCAAATGCCACGGCTGCAATCCGTTCAGCATGGTGGCCTCCTATCTGCGTCTGGTAGGGATGTTACTGGTTTTCCGGATGACGGCGGCGTTCCGCGAAAGCGACGCGCAACGCAGCCGACCGGGCACGGACAAGCCCCGTCCGGTCCTGGGTGTTCGTAACCACCATGCTTGCGGTCTGGCGGAAAGCGCGCAAGACCTTGACAGTCCGCACCAGCAGGGCCGCGAGGATGGCGAGGCCGAGCACGATGAGCAGGGCGGTGGGCAGGTACGGCACGTCCTCAGCTTAGTGGTCGCAGGTTGACGGAAGGTGACGGGCTCGGGCCACGGCGTCGGCGGCGCGGCGACCGACGTCGGACGCGAGCTCGGCCGGGCTCTCCACCAGCGCTTCCCCGCCCAGACCCAGCACGAGCCGCACCATCCAGGACTGGTCGGCGTAGCGCATCCGGATCCGCAGCCGGCCGCCGTCGAGCTCGTCGAGCTCCTCGCACGGGTAGTACTCGGCTACCCAGCGTGCGTCCGGGTCGAGGACCAGCACCGCCTCCCGCTGCTCGGGACGCTCGCGGAAGACGCCGTCGGAAATGTCGGTCGGGTGGGCGTGCGCGGGCGGGCGCGAGGGCTCGTCGAGGACCGTCAGCTCGTCGATCCGGTCGAGCCGGAACAGCCGGACGCCTTCGGCGCGGCGGCACCAGGCCTCGAGGTAGCCGACCGCCTGGACGATCAGCAGCCGCATCGGGTCGACGGTGCGCTCGGTGATCTGGTCCTTGGACGCGGTGTAGTAGCGGATCCGCAGCGCCCGCCCGTCCCGCAGGGTCCGGGCGACCTCCTCGCGGGTCGCCGCGGTCTTCTTGCCCTCGCGCACTCCCCCGCCGACGACCACGCCCGCGGGCTGGGCCTGCCCCGCGGCGGACTCGATCTTGGCGATCGAGCGGCGGACGGCGTCGCCGTCGACCACGCCCGGCGTCTCGGCCAGCGCGCGCAGCGCGACCAGCAGCGCGGTGGCCTCGCCGCCGGTGAGCCGCAGCGGGCGGTTCATCCCGGCGTCGTGGGTGACGACGATCGTGTCACCCTCGAACGACAGGTCGATCAGGTCGCCGGGCCCGTAGCCGGGCAGCCCGCACATCCACAGCAGCTCGAGGTCCTTGCGCAGCTGCTTCGGCGTGACGTCGAAGTCCTGCGCCGCTTCGTCGACGCGGATGCCCGGGCGCGCCAACAGGTAGGGCACGAGCGCCAGCAGCCTCGGCATCCGGTCGGTGGACCCGCTCATCGCGCGCTCCCCTGCCGGGCCACGACGGCTTCGAGCCGGTCCTGGACGGCCTTGGCCAGCACGTCGGGCTCGAGCACGACCACGTCGGGGCCCTGCGCGCTGATCCAGTCGGCGGCCGACTCCGGGTAGTAGAGCCCGATCTCGACGAGGTCGCCCTCTTCGCCGTCGATCGTGTACCGGCCGGCGACGGTGCCGCGGCGGCGGACCCCGGCGGCGCGGCCGTCGGCGACCCACAGGCGCGCGGCGGTGACCGGCGACGGTTCCGATTCGCCGGTCACCGACACCAGCTTGAGCAGGTTGACGCCCTCGGGGCGCCGCACCTCGCCCGGTTTCCCGACGGCGTGGACCCGGCCGGTGACGCGGGAGAGGCGGAAGCAGCGGGTGGCACCGCGGTCGCGGTCGTGCCCGACCACGTACCAGCGGGCCCGCCACGACACCACGCCCCACGGCTCGAGGGTCCGCATGATGCGCTCGGGCGAGCCGCTGCGGCGGTACTCGAAGCGCACGGCCTGGCCGTTCTGGACCGCCGCGAGCAGCGGCCCGAACGCCGGTTCGGCGCGGACGCGCGGCTCGACGACCGTGGGCGCCTGGTCGTCGACCTCCAGGCCGGCGGCGCGCAGCTTCACCAGCGCGCCCTGCGCCTGCCCGGTCAGCTCCGGCGAGTCCCACAGCCGGGACGCCAGCGCGACCGCGGCGGCTTCGTCGGGGGCGAGGTCGATCTCGCCGAGTTCGTAGTCGCGGCGGGCGATGCGGTAGCCCTCGATGGCGTCGAACGCGGAGTTGCGGCCGGTCTCCAGGGGGATGCCGAGCTCGCGCAGCTCGGTCTTGTCCCGTTCGAACATCCGGAAGTAGGCCTCGTCGCTGGCCGCGTCGCCGTATCCGGGCACGATGCCGCGGATCCGCTCGGCAGTGAGGTATTGCCGGGTGGACAGGAGGGCCAGTACCAGATTGACCAGCCGTTCGGCGCGTGCGGTGGACACCCGGTAGAGCCTAGCCCGCGCCGCCCGGCCCGATCGTGAGGTCCGGTGTGCGCGCGTCGTAGTCGGCGCGGGCGGCGTCGACGGCGTCGAAGTTGGCCTCGGCCCAGTCCTTGAACCCGGCCATCAGCGCGCGCAGGCTTTCCCCCAGCGGTGTAAGGGAATAGTCGACGCGGACGGGGACCGACGGGGTCACCTCGCGGCGCACCAGACCGTCGCGTTCGAGCACCCGCAGGGTCTGGGTGAGCATCTTCTGGCTGACCCCGGCGACGCGTCGCGAAAGGTCGCTGTAGCGCTGCGGGCCGTCACCCAGCGCTACCAGGACGAGGCTGACCCACTTGCCGGCGATCTCGTCCAGGAGCTTCCGGGTCGGGCACGCCGCGAGATAGGCGTCGTAGGCGGCCTTTTCGAGCTGCCGCCGCTGTTCCGCCGTGCGCGTGGGCACCGGCTTACCTCCTCGTGCGGTGGGCACCTTCGGGTGCGTACTTCCCAATGGAGAGTAGCTCCCCATACGTTCGCGGGGAAGGTTCGACCCGCGAAGGAGACGAAGATGCGTGCGATGGTGATCCGCCGGTTCGGTGGCCCGGAGGTCCTCGAAGCCGTCGAGGTGCCGGTCCCGGAGCCGGGCCCGGGGCAGGTGCGGATCCGGGTGGCGGCGGCCGCGGTCAACCCGGTCGACGTCGCGACCCGCGCCGGGATCCTCACCGAGGCCGGGGTCGTCCCGCCGCGGGAGGTGCTCGGCCTCGGCTGGGACGTCGCCGGCGAGGTCGACGCCGTGGGCGCCGGCGCGGGGTTCCGCGTGGGCGACGCCGTCATCGGCCTCCGCGACCGGATCGCCACCCCGCTCGGCGCCTACGCCGAGCGGATCGTGCTGGACGCCTCCGCCGTGGCACCGGCTCCCGCCGGCGTCTCCCCGGCCGAGGCGGCGACCCTGCCGCTCAACGCGCTGACCGCCGCCCAGGCGCTCGATCTGGTCGAGACCACCGGAACCGTGCTGGTGACCGGCGCGGCGGGCGCCGTCGGCGGGTACGCCGTCGCGCTGGCGCACGCCCGCGGGCTGCGCGTCGTCGCCGTCGCCGGGGCGGCCGACGAGGCGCTGGTCCGGGGGTTCGGCGCGGACGAGTTCGTCCCGCGCGGGCCGTCGCTGGGCGACCGGGCGCGCACGCTGGCGCCGGGCGGGGTGGACGCGGTCCTCGACACCGCGCTGCTCGGCCTGGACGCGCTCGACGCGGTCCGCGGCGGCGGCGAGTTCGTCGCCTTCGCCGCGGGTGCCGCGCCGCTCCCGCTGCGCGGGGTCCGGGTGCGCGGCGTCTGGATCCGCGCGGACGGCGAACGGCTGGCCGAGCTGGCGCGGCTGGCGGAGAACGGCACGCTTCCCCTGCGCGTCGCCGGGGTGCTGCCGCTGTCCGAAGCGGCGGCCGCGCACGAACGGCTGGCCGCCGGCGGGCTGCGCGGCAGGCTCGTGCTGGCTCCCTAACCTGGACGGCATGGATGATCGCGTACTTCTCATCACCGGCGCCTCCCGCGGCCTGGGCGCCGCGACCGCGCGGCTGGCCGCCGCGTCCGGGTTCAGGGTCGCCCTCGTGGCCCGCAAGGCCGAGTCCGTCGCGCCCTTGGCGGCCGAACTCGGCGAAGGCCGGGCGTTGGCGCTGGGCGCCGACGTCGCGGACTGGGCGGCCATCTCCGGCGCCGTCGCCGAAACCGTGAAGAAGTTCGGGCGGCTCGACGCGGCCTTCGCCAACGCCGGGATCGGCGTCGGGACGTCGTTCTTCGGCGACGACGACCCCGACCCCACGCAGTGGGAAGAGATGGTCCGCGTCAACGTCCTCGGCGCGGCCTACACCGCCCGCGCGGCCCTGCCCGCGCTGAAGGAGTCGGCCGGGCACCTGCTGATCACCGGCTCGGTCGCCGGCCGCTACATCCGCAACGCGAGCCTGTACTCGGCGACGAAGTGGGCGGTGACCGGGATGGCCGGGGCGATCCGGGAGGAGGCCGTCGGCACCGGAGTGCGGGTCACGCTGATCAACCCGGGCATGACCGCCACCGACATCCTCAACGAGGAGCAGCGGAAGAAGCCCAACCTGGAGCCGGACGACATCGCCCGAGCCGTGCTGTACGCGCTGTCCCAGCCGCCGTCGGTGGACGTCAACGAGATCATGGTCCGCCCGATCGGCCAGGTGCTCTAGCGGCTCAGGCGGACGCCAGCAGCTCCCGCCCCCCGTAAAGCCGTGAATGTCGCATTGAGGGACTTGAAGTCCCTCAATGCGACATTCACGGCGTTGGCCGGGCGGCC
>NZ_JBFBBN010000062.1:19471-59066 GCF_040682715.1 Amycolatopsis sp. NPDC051128
CCGCTGGACCGGCGACCGCTGGCGCTCGACGCGGCACCGGGTCCTTCCCCCGGCGGCGAGCGCGCCGGAGGAGGACCTGGTGTCGCTGATCTGAAGTCCCTCAATGCGACATTCACGGCTTTGGCCGGGCGGCCTACAGCGAGCTGATCAGGCGTTCCACGCGCTCGTCGACCGAGCGGAACGGGTCCTTGCACAGCACCGTGCGCTGGGCCTGGTCGTTCAGCTTCAGGTGCACCCAGTCCACCGTGAAGTCGCGCCCCGCGGCCTGGGCGGCGGCGATGAAGTCGCCACGCAGCTTCGCGCGGGTCGTCTGGGGTGGGGTGTCCTTGGCGGCCTCGATCTCGCCGTCGTCGGTGACGCGGCGGACCAGGCCCTTGCGCTGCAGCAGGTCGAAGATGCCCCGGCCGCGGCGGATGTCGTGGTAGGCGAGGTCGAGCTGGGCGATGCGCGGGCTGGACAGGTCCAGGTCGTGCTTGTGCCGGTAGCGCTCGACCAGCCGGTGCTTGATCGCCCAGTCGATCTCGGTGTCGATCTTGCCGAAGTCCTGCTGTTCGACCGCTTCCAGCGCCCGGCCCCACAGCTCGACGACGCGCTCGTTCGCCGGGGTCGAGCCGTTGTCCTTGAGGTGCTGCACCGCGCGGGCGTGGTACTCGCGCTGGATGTCCAGTGCCGAGGCCTCGCGCCCGCCGGCCAGGCGGACCTGGCGGCGGCCGGTGAGGTCGTGGCTGATCTCCCGGATCGCCCGGATCGGGTTGTCGAGGGTGAAGTCGCGGAACTGGACGCCGGCCTCGATCATCTCGAGCACCAGGTTCGCCGAGCCGACCTTGAGCATCGTCGTCGGCTCGGCCATGTTCGAGTCGCCCACGATGACGTGCAGCCGCCGGTAGCGCTCGGCGTCGGCGTGCGGCTCGTCGCGGGTGTTGATGATGGGCCGCGACCGCGTGGTCGCGCTCGAAACGCCCTCCCAGATGTGCTCCGCCCGCTGGGAGAGGCAGTAGACCGCGCCCCGCGGGGTCTGCAGCACCTTGCCGGCGCCGCAGATGAGCTGGCGGGTGACCAGGAACGGGAGCAGGACGTCCGCGATCCGGGAGAACTCGCCCGCACGGGTCACCAGGTAGTTCTCGTGACAGCCGTACGAGTTGCCCGCCGAGTCGGTGTTGTTCTTGAACAGGAAGATGTCGCCGCCGATGCCCTCGTCGGCGAGCCGTCGTTCGGCGTCGACCAGCAGGTCCTCGAGGATCCGCTCCCCGGCCTTGTCGTGCGTGACGAGCTGGACCAGGTCGTCACATTCGGCCGTCGCGTACTCGGGGTGCGAGCCGACGTCGAGGTAGAGCCGGGAGCCGTTCGACAGGAACACGTTGGAGGAGCGTCCCCAGGAGACGACCCGCCGGAACAGGTAGCGCGCCACCTCGTCGGGCGAGAGCCTGCGCTGTCCGTGGAAGGTGCACGTGACCCCGAACTCGGTCTCGATGCCAAAGATCCGCCGCTGCATTCCACCAGAGTAGGCGCTGCACCCCCGTCGACGGTGCGCCGATCGGGCGTCGACACGCCCCCAGTAGGCCACAGACGGTGAAAACTCCCCGAATCAGGCACGATTGGAGCACAGGTCTTGACGGCGCGCGGAAGGCGGACTCCTTTGTCACACCAGCTCATCCGGGCCTTCCGGCGGGTCGGCCGGACCGATCGCGCCCTGATGCGCCGCAGCGCCGCCATCCCGGCCTCCAGGGTGGACGACGCGCTGATGGCGCTGTCGAGGTCGGCGAACAAGTCCCGGCTGTGGTGGGCCGTCGCCGCGGTGCTGGCCACCCGCAAGGGCGCGCCCCGCCGGGGCGCGCTGCGCGGGGTCGCCGCGATCGCCGGGGCCAGCACCGTCGCGAACCTCATCGGCAAGCCGCTGTTCCCCCGCCGCCGCCCGGCCGAGGAGGAGGTGCCCATGCACCGCCGCCTGCGGAAACGGCCGACGTCCTCGTCGTTCCCGTCCGGCCACTCCGCGTCCGCGGCGGCCTTCGCGACGGCGGTGGCGATGGAGTCGCCGCGGGCCGCGCTCGCCGTGGCCCCGGTGGCACTGGCCGTCGCCTACTCGCGGGTGCACACCGGCGTGCACTGGCCCTCCGACGTGGGCGTCGGCCTGGCCATCGGCGTCGGCGCGGGCCTGGCCACCCGGCACTGGTGGCCCCTGCACGACGACGTTCCGGGCCGCACGGCCCACGACGCGGAGGCGCCCGAGATGGTCGACGGCGAGGACATGCTCGCCGTGGTCAACCCCAGCTCCGGCGTCGCGAACCACGACCCGACCGAGGACGTCCGGTTCGCCTGGCCCAAGGCCACGCTGCTCTACCCCGACCCCAAGCAGGACCTCCGCGCCCAGCTCGAAGCCGAGATCGACGCCCGCGGCACGATCCGCGCGCTCGGCGTCGCGGGCGGCGACGGGACCGTCGCCGCGGTCGCGTCGATCGCCGCCGAACGGGACCTGCCGCTCGCGCTGATCCCGGCGGGCACGCTGAACCACTTCGCCCGCGACGTCGGCGTCACCTCGATGCCCGACGCCGACGCGGCGACCGAGGTCGGCAACGCCGTCGGCATCGACCTCGGCGAGGTCGAGATCGACGGCACCGGCGACCCGGCCCACCGCTGGTTCGTCAACACCGCCAGCCTCGGCGGCTACCCCGAGATGGTCCGGCTCCGCGAGAAGCTCCAGGAAAAGCACCCGAAGTGGCCTTCGGCCGCGATCGCGCTGACCAGGGCGCTGCGGCACGCCAAGCCGCTGAGCGTCCGGCTCAACGGCAAGCAGACCCAGGTCTGGCTGCTGTTCGTCGGCAACGGCACGTACGCGCCGAAGGGCTTCGCCCCCAGCCGGCGGCCCGCGCTCGACACCGGCCTGCTCGACATCCGCTACCTGCGCGCCGACCTGCCCTACTCGCGCGCCCGGTTCCTGCTGGCGATGATCACCCGCAGCCTCGCCGCCAGCCACGTCTACCAGGAGCTCGACCTGCCTGAACTGGACGTGGAGCTGCTCGACGGCAACCGCCGCGTCGCCACCGACGGCGAGGTCGGCCCGCTCGGCAACCGGTTCCGGTTCCGGTCCCGCCCCACCGCCCTCACCATCTACCGCCTTTGACGGCGCTTTACCTTTTCTCAACGAACCCACAGGCACCCCTGGCTAGCTTCGCGAGCGTGATGCGGGCAGCCTGCCCGCGGCCGGGGGACGAGCGGGGTTTCGATGGACGGGCACGACCTGGCGGGCCTCGTTCACCGGGTCGCCACCGACCCCGTGCTGCCGGGTGACATCACCGCCCGCGCCCGCGACCTCGGCCCGCTCGAGTCACCGCTGATCTGGCTCGCGCCGGCCTCGGCCGCCGTGGCCGTTCTCGCCGCCGTGGTCGCGCTCGAACACCGGCGCCGGGTCCGCCGCTGGGGACTCACCGCCGTCGGCGTCCTACTGCTGCTCGCCGCGGTCACCGCCCTGAACAGCTACGTCGGCTACGTGCGCACCTCCGACGACCTGGCCCGCCTCCTCCAGCGCGGCCCCGGCGTCGTCAACTTCGCCGGTCGCCTGCTCGACGACGGCAAGGAGGCCCCCGACCCGTCCGACAACGACTCAGCCGGCTCCGCACCCCAGCGGCGGCACGCCGCCGAGGACGCCGGCCAGAAGGTCGACGTCGTGACGCTGCCCGACCCGGCCCACGGGATCCCTTCGGGCAGCAACTACGTCATCCTGCCGCCTGGCTACACCGACCCCGCGAACGCCGAACGCCGCTACCCGGTCGTCTACCTCATCCACGGCTACCCGTTCGGCGGTCCCCGCGACTGGCTCACCTCCGGCGACGCCCCCGGCACGCTCCTGGCGCTGCAGCAGGCCGCCGTCATCGCCCCGACGATCGTGGTCAGCGTCGACCTGACCGCCGGCAACCCGAGCGCGGACTGGGAATGCCTGGACGTCCCCGGCGGCCCCCAGCTGGAGACGTACCTCGCGAAGACGGTCGTCCCGGCCATCGACCACCGCTACCGCACTGTCGCCGACCGTGGCCACCGCGCCCTCGGCGGCATGTCCGGCGGCGGCTTCGGCGCGCTCAACATCGGCCTCCACCACGTCGACGAGTTCGCCACCCTGGTGATCGCCCTGCCGTACGACGACCTCAACGACTCCGTCGGCGTCCTCGACGGCGACCAGGCCGCCATCGCCGCCAACACCCCGCGCCGCTACCTGCCCACCATGAAGTTCCCGGCCCCGATCTCGGTGATGCTTGCCGTCGGCACCGGCGCGCCCACCGACGTCGCCACGGCCCACCGGATCGCCGACGCGCTCCGCGCCCGCGGCCAGGAGGCGGTGGTCCACGCCGAACGCGGCTTCAACCACACCTGGCACACCGCCCGGGCGACGCTGCCGTACCTGCTGGCCTTCGCCGACCAGAACTTCCGGGCCACGCCCACGACGTCCTGAACTCGCACCATGACCCCCACCATGAAAGCGGGGGCGCGGCCATCGGCCACGCCCCCGCCTCGTTCAGGAACTCACTCGCTTTCCGGCTTCTCCGGCTCGTCGACCTTCGGGTCCGGCACCGGCAGCAGCGTGTCCAGCGCCGCCCCCGTCAGCCGGCGGAACGCGCGCCGGGGGCGGTCGCGGTCCAGGACCGCCACCTCCAGCTTGATCGGGTCCGCTTCGCCGTTGCCGTTCGCCGGAGTGTTCGCCGACGAGCCGGCCGACGAAGACGTCGTGGTCGGCGCCGGCTGGATCGGCGTGCGCAGCGCGGCCACCGCCACGCCCAGCGCCGCCTGCAGGTCCAGGCCGTCCTCGAACGTCTCCTTCAGCTTCGCCGCGATCTTCTCGTTCTGACCGCCCATCACGATGTACTGCGGCTCGTCGAAGATCGAGCCGTCGTAGGTCAGCCGGTACAGCTGGTCCTCCGCCGCGGTCGCCGCGACCTCCGCCACACAGACCTCCACCTCGAACGGCTTCAGCTGCTCGGTGAAGATGCTGCCCAGCGTGGCCGCGTACGCGTTCGCCAGCGC
Organism: Amycolatopsis sp. NPDC051128; assembly: GCF_040682715.1. Classification (NCBI taxonomy): domain Bacteria; kingdom Bacillati; phylum Actinomycetota; class Actinomycetes; order Pseudonocardiales; family Pseudonocardiaceae; genus Amycolatopsis; species Amycolatopsis sp. NPDC051128. Next base: position 24,482 of record NZ_JBFBBN010000062.1, read on the forward strand.
CCGCGCGCTCACGTCACGCCGGTCGTACTGGTAGCCCTTCAGGTCCGCGTGCCGGATGCCCGCCACGCGCAGGTTCTCGAACTCGCTGTAGCGCCCGACCGCGGCGAACCCGATCCGGTCGTAGATCTCGGAAACCTTGTGCAACGTGGCCGACGGGTTCTCCGCCACGAACAGCACGCCGCCCGCGTACTTCAGCACCACCACGCTCCGGCCGCGCGCGATGCCCTTGCGCGCCAGCTCGGAACGCTCCCGCATCAGCTGCTCGGGAGAGGCATACAACGGCATCGTCACGGTGTGCGCTCCAGGTCTTTCGGTGTTTCAACGTTCACTGGTCGGGTCCGGTCAGGAAAGCCGGCGCTGCTGGCGCTCGATCCGCCCGGCGATCACGGCCTCCGCCACCGCGGCGGTCTCCGCCTCCGGCAGCTGCACGGCCCCGTGCTCGGCGGTGATCGTCACGACGGACGGGAAGATCCGGCGCACCAGGTCCGGGAGGCCCGACGCGGTGTCGTCGTCCGCCGCGTCGTACAGCGCCTCGACCGCCACCCGCGTCGCGCTCTCGACGTCGGCGTCCGGGTCGTGCAGCTTCTTCAACGCCGATTTCGCGAACAGCGAACCCGAGCCGATGCCCGCGTAGCCGCCGTTCTCCTCGTAGCGCCCGCCCGCGGCGTCGTACGACACGATCCGCCCCGCGTGCTTCGTGTCCTCGGCGTCCAGGTCGTACCCCACGAACAGCGGGATCGCCGCCAGCCCGGCCATCGCCATCTCGAGGTTGGCCTTCACCATGCCGGCCAGCTTGTTCGTCTTGCCGTCCAGCGACAGCGAAACGCCCTCGATCTTCTCGTAGTGCGCCAGCTCGACCGCGTACAGCCGCACCATCTCCACGGCCAGCCCCGCCGTGCCCGCGATGCCCACCGCCGAGTACTCGTCGGTGACGTGCACCTTCTCCATGTCGCGGCTCGCGATCAGGTTCCCCGACGTCGCGCGCCGGTCACCGGCGATCAGCACGCCGCCGGCGAACGTCAGCGCGACGATCGTCGTCCCGTGCGGCACGCCGAGCCGGTCGGCCGCACCGCCGGCCAGCCGCCGCTCCGGAAGCAGCTCCGGCGCCTGCACCCGCAGAAAGTCCGAAAACGACGACGTCGCCGACGAAAAGTACGTGGCGGGCAGCGCGGGACCCGAGATGCCCCTGGTGTTGTCCATACGTGCTCAAAAATCCCATCTGTGCGGGCCAGAAGGACCAGAGCCCCGCGCCCGGCGAACGGCGCCCGCACGCGGACGCGACCACCACCACGCGGAACCCCGGCCGCCGGCTGAACGGTCGGCAAGGGCGCAGGGCCCCGGGCGGCTACTCGCCGCCCTTCTGCACATAGGCCCGGACGAAGTCCTCGGCGTTCTCTTCGAGCACGTCGTCGATCTCGTCGAGGATCGTGTCGACGTCCTCGCCGAGCTTCTCGCGCCGCTCCTGACCCGCCGCGCCGGTGTCGTCGAACTCCTCGTCGGAGTCACCACCGCCGTGCTTTTCGATCTTTTCCTGGGCCATCTCGCCTCCCGGTGTGGCTGATGTTTCCTAGCCTACCCAGCGGCCCCGACATTCGGGGCAACGCCGTGATCACTGGTGCGTACCGCCTAGTCCGAACCGGTGAGCGCCTCCACCAGCTCCTCCGCCGTCGCCGCGTTGTCCAGCAACTTGCCGACGTGCGCCTTGGTCCCCCGCAACGGCTCCAACGTCGGGATCCGCACCAGCGACTCCTTGCCGACGTCGAAGATGACCGAATCCCACGAAGCCGCCGCGATCGACGACGCGTACTTCTCCAGCGCCCGGCCCCGGAAGTAGGCCCGGGTGTCCGACGGCGGCGTCGTCACCGCGGCCAGCACCTCTTCCTCGGACACCAGCCGCTTCATCGACCCGCGCGTCACCAGCCGGTTGTACAGGCCCTTCGCCAGCCGCACGTCCGAATACTGCAGGTCGACCAGCCGCAGCCGCGGCGCGCCCCAGGCCAGGCTGTCCCGCTGCCGGTACCCCTCAAGCAGCCGCAGCTTCGCCGGCCAGTCCAGCCGGTCCGCGCACTCCTGCGGATCCCGCGCCAGCGCGTCCAGCACCTCGCCCCAGACCCGCAGCACCTCCTTCGAGGCCTGGTCCGCCCCCGTCCGCTCCAGGTTCTGCGAAGCGATCTCGTGGTAGGCGAACTGCAGGTCCAGCCCGGTGTACTTGCGCCCGTTGGCCAGCGCGACCTTCGCCTTGAGCGTCGGGTCGTGGCTGATCTGGTGCACCGCCTTGACCGGCTCGTCCAGCTTCAGGTCGTCGAACCGGATCCCCGACTCGATCAGGTCCAGCACCAGCGCCGTCGTCCCGACCTTCAGGTAGGTCGAATACTCCGACATGTTCGCGTCGCCGATGATGACGTGCAGCCGGCGGTACTTGTCCGCGTCCGCGTGCGGCTCGTCCCGGGTGTTGATGATCCCGCGCTTCAGCGTCGTCTCCAGGCCGACCTCGACCTCGATGTAGTCCGCGCGCTGGGAGAGCTGGAACCCGGCTTCCTCGCTCTGCTGCCCGATCCCCACCCGGCCCGAACCGGTCACGACCTGCCGCGACACGAAGAACGGCGTCAGCCCCGCGATCACCGCCGTGAACGGCGTCGACCGCGCCATCAGGTAGTTCTCGTGCGTGCCGTAGCTCGCGCCCTTGCCGTCGACGTTGTTCTTGTACAGCTGCAGCTGCGGCTGGCCGGGGACGGAAGCGGCCTTCATCGCCGCCTCCTCCATCACCCGTTCGCCCGCCTTGTCCCAGATGACGGCGTCGCGCGCGTTCGTCACCTCGGGCGCCGAATACTCCGGGTGCGCGTGGTCGACGTACAGCCGTGCCCCGTTGGTCAGGATGACGTTCGCCGCGCCGAGGTCCTCGACGTCCGGGTCGTGCCCCGGCCCGCCCGGCCCCGTCAGGTCGAACCCCCGCGCGTCCCGCAGCGGTGACTCCACCTCGTAGTCCCACCGCGCCCGCCGGGCGCGCGGGATGTCGGCCGCCGCCGCGTAGGCCAGCACGACCTGGGTGGAGGTGAGTACCGGGTTCGCCGTCGCGTCGCCCGGCACGGAGATGCCGTACTCGACTTCGGTTCCCATGATCCGCCGCATGTCCACCACCCTACGGGGTCGGCCTAGTGGAACGATGCACCCATGCCAGGCAGTGACGAACTCGTTGCCCTCTATGACCAGGCCGGCTCGGTCGTCGGCACGGCCACCCGCGCGCGCGTCCGCGCCGAAGCGCTGTGGCACGCCGCCGGCGTCGGACTGGTCCGTTCAGGTGACGGCCAGGCCGTCTACGTGCACCTCCGCACGCCCGTGAAGGACGTCTTCCCGTCCACCTGGGACTGCTGGGCCGGCGGCGTGGTCGCCGCGGGCGAGTCGCCGGCCGAATGCGCCCGCCGGGAACTGGCCGAAGAGCTCGGCGTCCACGGGGTGGAACCCGTTCCGCTGTTCACCAAGGTCTACGACGACGGCCGCAACCGCTGCCACAACTTCGCCTTCGAGGTCCGCTGGGACGGACCCATCCACCACCAGGCCGAAGAAATCGTCGAGGGCCGTTGGATCGCCCTGGAAGACCTGCGCGCCTGGGTGGACGACCCGGCCCCGGAACTGCCCTTCATCCCCGACGGCCGCGAAGGCGTCCAGGAATGGTTTCGCCGCTACGGCTGAGCCGCGAGCTTCGCCGCCATCGCCGGCAGCAGGCGCTTGGCCGCCTCCACCGCCCTCGACTCCGTGCTCGCCGAGACGGTCAGCGCGGACACGAGCGCCCCCTTGGCCAGCAGCACCGTGCAGGTCCGGCCCTCGCACCAGGCCCGCTGCCCGGCCACCCCGGGCTGCTCGGGGACGGTCACCGTCTTGCCCGCGCAGTCCGCGCTCGCCACGACGTCCGCGGCGCTCCGGTCCGGGTACGCGGCGACCCGGTGCCGCAGCACCGACCCGCTGGGGTAGCGCCAGGTCGCGGCCCGGCTGCTCGCCGAACCGGCGTCCGTCAGGCACCCCGCCGCCTCGCCCGAGCCCGGCCGCACGCCTTCCCCGGCGACGTCCGCGTCGGACAGCAGCGCCCGTTCCGCGAGCAGGCCCGGGTCGGGCGCCGGCGGCCTCGCGGGAGCCGCTTTCGCCGGACTCACCGGCGCTTCGGCGACCGGAGCCGGCGCGGACGTGGTCACCGGATCGTCGTAGTACGTCTCCAGGTCGTCCGTGTCACGCCCTTCGCAGCCCGTGAGGCCGACCAGCGCGACCGCGGCCAAGGCGACCACCTGCCGATGACGCACCTGCTCCGGCCTCCCGCCCAACCCGCTAGTCCCGTCAGTGCCTGCGAAGGGTAGTGCAGCGGCTCAGTCCCACGCCAAGGAGGACCGGTGTCGCCAGTACTCCTCCGGATTCCCCGCGAGGCCCGCCAGCGCCGCTTCCTGGTCCGCGCTCAAGGACACCGCGGTGGCCCGCAGGTTCGCCGCCAGCTGCGCCGGGCTCGCCGGGCCGATGACGGCCGTGTCCACCCAGTCCCGCGCCAGCACGGCGGCCACGGCGACCGCGTCCGGCCCGGTCCCGTGCGCCGCGGCGACGTCCAGCACCGCAGCCGGCGCCTCGACCGCCAGCCTCCCGTTCGCCAGGGTTTCCTTGACCAGCACCCGTTTCCCGGCCGCGTGCGCCGCGGCCAGCGCCGGCCCCGCCGACGGCTCGAGGAGGTTCCACGTCGACTGCACCGCGGAGAACACCGGCCGCCCGGCCACTTCCAGCGCGAACGCCCGCTCGATCGCGTCCGCCTGCGCCGGCCCGGACGTGGAGAACCCCACCGCGACGCCGTTCGCCGAAAGCTCCGCCAGCGCCTCGAGCAGTGGCTCGTCGGCGAACAGCGGACTGTCCACAGTGAGCGAATGCACCTGGTACAGACCAACCCGATCACCCAGCAGCGCCAGGGTTTCCGCCCACTGCGCCGCGAAGCGCGCCGCCGAGTGCTCCTTCACCTCGTGCACCTCGGCGTCGAGCCGCCAGTCCCCGACGTACGCGTAGCCCCACTTGCTGGAGATCTCGACGTCGGCATGCCCGCGCTCGGCGAGCCAGCCGGCCAGGAACTCCTCAGAGCGCCCGTACGACCGGGCGACGTCGACGTGCCGGACACCTGCGGCGTAGGCGTCGTCGAGGACCGCGAACGTCGCGGCGCGCATCGAAGCGACGTCCCGCACCGGCGGCAGCGCGCCGTCCCGCCCCAGGTTGATGTACGCGGGCCGGCCCAGCGCCGCCAGGCCGAGCGCGACGCGGTCCACGGGTGCCCTCATGCCGTCTGCTTGTGCCGGAGGATGGCCAGCCACTGATCGGAGTTCTGGGCCTGGCGATGGAGCTTCTCGAGGCGCGCGGCCGGGGCGCGGACATAGCCCTTGCCGAAGACGGGGGCGATCTGGCGGAGACTGGCGCCGCCTTCGCGGGCGGCGAGGAGGGCCCAGTCGGAGGCGTCGGCGCAGGCGGCGGAAGCGCGGCGGAGTTCGCCGAGGATGTCGATGAGCTCCTGGGCGCCCACCTCGCCTGCCTGGACGGCGGCGGCGGTCGTCTCCAGCCAGGCCAGGACGTCGGATTCGGTGATGGGCGCGCGGGGCCGCCCGGTTTCTTCGCTCACGGCCGGAAGTATAGGGCGTTATACGCACTGGACGGGGAGCACACGCCGGGGCCGGTTATGCTGATTTCGAGGCCCATGACTGCGCACACCGAACCCGAACCCGACGTCGAGCAGCTGCTCGACGTGTTCAAGGCGCTCGCGAACCCGGTGCGGCTGCAGGTGCTGCGGTGGTTGCGGGAGCCCGTGCGGCACTTCTTCAACGAGCAGAGCCCCGTCGAGCGGGCCATCGCCGATCCGATCGAGGTCGGCGTGTGCGTGACGCACATCCAGGAGAAGACCGGGCTCGCGCAGTCGACCGTCTCGGCGTACATGGCCGAGCTGCAGCGCGCCGGACTGGTGCGGGCGACGCGCGTCGGCAAGTGGACGCACTACAAGCGGGACGAAGCCCGGATCGCCGAGCTCGTCGCCACCCTCGGCCATACCCTCTGACCCACTTCTCCCCTGGTCCGCCTACCCCCTCGTTGCTTCATATCGAAAATCTGCGATACTTCGATTTATGGGTATGATTGAGAACATGCGGCTCGGCCGCTACGGGATCTGGACGTTCGACTTCGAGGACCAGCCGGCCGGCCTGATCCGGGACTCGGTGCGGGAACTGGAAGAACTCGGCTGGCCGGCGATCTGGATCCCGGAGACCGAGGGACGGGAGGCCCTGACGCACGCCGGGTTCCTGCTGGCGGCCACCGACCGCCTCACCGTCGTGAACGGCATCGCGCAGATCTGGTCCCGCGAGGCGCGGTGGACCCGCGGCGCGGCCCTGCTGCTGGCGGACGCCTACCCGGACCGCCACCTGCTGGGCCTGGGCTTCGGCGCCGGAAAGCCCGGCGTGAAGCCGCTTCGGGCGATGAACGACTACCTCGACGCCCTGGACACCGACCCGAAGGTCAACCCCGCGCCGCGCGCTCCGGTGCGACGGCTGCTCGCGGCGTACGGACCGAAGATGCTGGAGCTGGCCCGCGACCGGTCGGCGGGCGCGCACACCTACCACGTGACCCCGGAGCACACGGCCCAGGCACGCGAGATCCTCGGGGCGGAACCGTTCCTGGGCGTCGAGCACGCCGTGCTCTTCGAAACGGACGCGGCCAAGGCGCGCGAGATCGCCCGCGCCCACCTGCACCCGTACCTGACCACGAAGTACAACATCGCGAAGTTCCTCCGGCTCGGCTACACCGAAGACGACATCGACGGCGGCCGCGGCAGCGACCGGATCGTCGACGACCTCGTGTTCTGGGGCGACCTCGAGACGATCACCGCGAAGCTGCGCGCGCACCTCGACGCGGGCGCCGACCACGTCGGCGTCCAGGTCATCGGCGTCGAGCCGGGTGCCTCGGCCATGCCGCACTGGCGCCGGCTGGCCGAGGCGCTGCTACCCGCGTAGGCCGAACCGCGCCGTGCAGTGCCAGATGCGCTTGAGCACCTGGGGGTCGTGCCGGCCGGCGCGGACGGCGTCGCCGATGACGCGGGCGTCCAGCCACCCGTCCTCGGCGATGTCTTCGCCGGCCCGCACGGCGTCCTCGCCGCGGTAGCCCGCGTGCCCGGCGAGGGTCGCCACGGAAAGCCTGAACCCGTGGTGCCAGTACGTCGGAAACCGGAACCCGGCGGCCGCCGCTTCGACCTCGGTCCCCCGGAACGCCGGGTCCAGCACCAGGGCCGCGACGTCCGACGACAGCCGGAGCGGGCCGTGGACGTGGGCCTCGATGTAGTCGTCGAGCTCGTCGGGGGCGTCCGCTTCGATGAGGGGGATCAGCGGCATGCGCGTGGCCGTGCCGAAGTCCGCCGGCTCGCTGAAGCTGTCCGGGTAGCAGAACGTCGTGCGCGTCAGCACTTCCCGCTCGAGCCGGAAGTGCGCCGAACCGAACCGGACCGAGCCGCCGGCCGGGCGGCGGCGGTGGTTGAGCGAGCCGTACTTCGGGCGGGCCGAAGGCGGCAGCTCGTCGTAGACCCCGCCGAACATCCGGTGCTCCCAGCGCCACCGGTCACCGCCGGGGTGCGCGGTCAGGCCGCCGTTGCCCGTCCCCGTCTCGAACTGCGAGCGGTAGCACCCGTCCGCGAGCCAGTGCCGCAGCAGGGACACCTCCCCCACCAGCCGGTCCGGATGGAAGTGCACGGTGACGTCGAGGCCGTCCGGCAGCGGCGGCCCCGCGACCCGGTCCGCGACGTACCTGACCGCGGACCGCCACGGCGCTTCGTTCGCGGATCCCCCGGCCATGGTGCCGCATATTACCGCCAGGCGGTATAGGTCGTTATACACAACGCGGCGTCCGAAAATCGCTGGCTTCGGGACCCGTTCAGCGGCTTGACTGCGGCCATGCGAGTGGCGGGTTTCGGGGTCACGGCGCGGTTCGCGCTGCTGGCCGTGGTGTGGGGTGCGAGTTTCCTCTTCATCAAGGTGGGGGTCGGCGGGCTCTCCCCCGGCCAGGTCACCCTCGCCCGCGTCGCGCTGGGCGCGTCGGCGCTGGCGGTCGTGCTGGTGCTGCGCCGGCGCCCGCTCCCCCGGGATCCCGCGTTGTGGGGCCACCTCGCCGTCGTGTCGGTGCCGCTGTGCGTGGTGCCGTTCCTGTTGTTCTCGTGGGCGGAACAGTACATTTCGTCAGGTTTGGCCAGCATCCTCAACGCGACGACGCCACTGGTCACGATGCTGCTGGCGGCCGCCGCGCTGCCCGGAGAGCGGTTCACGCCGCCGCGGGTGTTCGGGCTGCTGCTCGGGTTCCTCGGCGTGCTCACGATTGTCGGCGCATGGCACGGCGTCGACGTTTCGCACCAGCTGACCGCGCAGCTCGCCTGCCTGGGCGCCACCACGTGTTACGGCGGGTGTTTCGTCTACCTGCGCCGGTTCATCTCACCACGCGGGACGGACCCGGTCGTCGTCGCCTTCGGGCAGACGGGTTTCGCGACGGTGATCCTGGGCCTGCTGGCCCCGGCGATCGCGGCCACGCCGGTCCACCTCAGCCTGCCGGTGGTGGCGAGCATGATCGCCCTCGGCGTGTTCGGCACCGGCCTCGCCTACGTTTGGAACACCCGGATCATCGCCGCGTGGGGCGCGGCCAACGCCTCCGCGGTGACCTACCTGACCCCGGTCGTCGGAGTGCTGCTCGGCGTGCTGGTCCTGGGCGAACCGGTGAGCTGGAACCAGCCGGCCGGGGCGCTCCTGGTGGTGCTGGGCATCCTCACCGCGCACGGAAAGCTGCGCGCGCCGAAGCCGCTGCTTGTCGACGCGAAGTGACCACGGCCGGGGGTCCGGGGGCTTGCCCCCGGGCGGGGTTTGGGGGTTGCACCCCCAAAAGACACGAGGCGGGTGGGGTCGGCTTGCGCTTTCCGCAAGCAGACCCCACCCGCCTCAACCGCCGTACTCGTATCTACAGGTACTGACCGGTGTTCGTGGCGGTGTCGATCGCCCGCCCCGAGTCCTGGTTCTTGCCGGTGACGAGCGTGCGGATGTAGACGATCCGCTCGCCCTTCTTGCCGGAGATCCGGGCCCAGTCGTCCGGGTTGGTGGTGTTGGGCAGGTCCTCGTTCTCCGCGAACTCGTCGACGATCGCGTCCAGCAGGTGCTGCACGCGCAGGCCGGGCTGCTGGGTCTCCAGCACCGACTTGATCGCCGACTTCTTCGCCCGGTCCACGATGTTCTGGATCATCGCGCCCGAGTTGAAGTCGCGGAAGTACAGGACTTCCTTGTCCCCGTTGGCGTAGGTCACCTCGAGGAACCGGTTCTCGTCGCTCTCCTCGTACATGCGCTCGACGGTGTGCTGGATCATCGCGTCGAACGTCGCCTTGGCGTCGCCGCCGAACTCGGCGAGGTCGTCCGCGTGGATCGGCAGCCCTTCGGCCAGGTACTTGGAGAAGATGTCCTTCGCGCCTTCGGCGTCCGGACGCTCGATCTTGATCTTGACGTCGAGCCGGCCCGGCCGCAGGATCGCCGGGTCGATCATGTCTTCACGGTTGGAGGCGCCGATGACGATGACGTTCTCCAAGCCCTCGACACCGTCGATTTCCGACAGCAGCTGGGGCACGATCGTGGTCTCCACGTCGGACGACACGCCCGAGCCACGGGTCCGGAAGATCGAGTCCATCTCGTCGAAGAACACGATCACCGGGGTACCCTCGGAGGCCTTCTCCCGAGCCCGCTGGAAGATCAGGCGGATGTGCCGCTCGGTCTCCCCGACGAACTTGTTGAGCAGCTCGGGACCCTTGATGTTCAGGAAGTAGGACTTCCCGTCCTCGTTGTCGCCCCGCGCCGCCGCCACCTTCTTGGCCAGCGAGTTCGCCACCGCCTTGGCGATGAGCGTCTTGCCGCAGCCCGGCGGGCCGTAGAGCAGGACACCCTTTGGCGGCCGCAGCTGGTACTCCTGGTACAGGTCCGCGTGCAGGAACGGCAGTTCCACGGCGTCCCTGATCTGCTCGATCTGCCGGGTGAGGCCGCCGATGTCCTCGTAACGGACGTCCGGCACCTCCTCCAGCACCAGGTCCTCGACCTCCGCCTTCGGCACGCGCTCGTACGCGTAGCCGGCCTTGGAGTCGACCAGAAGCGAGTCGCCCGGCTTGAGCGGCTGCTCGGCCAGCAGGTCGGAGAGCAGGACCACCCGCTCCTCGTCCGCGTGCCCGACCACCAGCGCGCGAAGGCTGCCGCCCTCGACGTCGGCGGCGAGCACCTCACGCAGCGCGCACACCTCGCCGGTGCGTTCGAAGCCGCCGGCCTCGACCACGGTGAGCGCTTCGTTGAGCCGCAGCGCCTGGCCGCGACGCAACGACGAGAGCTCGACCGCGGGTGAGACCGACACCCGCATCTTCCGGCCGGCCGTGAAGACGTCCACCGTGTTGTCCTCGTACGCCTCGACGAAGACGCCGTACCCGGACGGTGGCTGGGCCAGCCGGTCGACCTCCTCGCGGAGTGCGAGGAGCTGTCCTCGCGCTTCGCGCAGGGTTTCGACCAGCTTGGTGTTGCGTTCGGTGAGCTGGCTCACCCGTTCCGAGGCCTCGGCGAGCCGCTGTTCGAGAACTCGGTTCTGCCTTGGCGAGTCGGTCAGTTTGCGGCGCAGCAGCGCCACTTCCTCCTCGAGAAAACGGATCTGCCGAGCCTGCTCGTCCGCCGTCGTCCCAGCTCCGGATGTTGCTGAAGGGTCGGCCTCCTCGCGCCGACCTCCGGGAAGGTCATGATGCATCGGGCACCTCCTCGGAGTGCTTTTCATTCCACGGTACCGGCGATCACCGACAAGAAAAGGCCTTTCCGCATCACAAGATCGGCGCGTCGCGGTTTCCACACCACCCCCAGCACGGACATTCCCGCAGCGCAAGAGGCCATTTCGGTGCCGTAGCGCTGCTGCGCGACGGGTCCGACCGGGCCGGGGTGAAGCAAGCACGACGGGAGTACCCCGCCCCCAGGACACCCAACCGCGCCGAAGCGGGGAGATTCCGGCCAGTTCCGCCCTAACCGCGCGGCGGCCCAGCCCGGTGGCTAGCATCGGGCCGACGCCGGCCGCCGGATGGCCGTGTCTCGAAGGACGCTAGGGGGCACCACTCATGACCTACCCGCCGCAGCAACCGGGCGGCTACGGGCAGCAGCCCGGGCCGTACGGCCGGCCCCAGCAGCCGGGCGGTCACCCCCAGAGCGGAGCCCAGCCTCAGCCGGGCTACGGCGGCACCCAGCAGTTCGGTCAGCCCGACCCCTACGGCGGCACCCAGCAGTTCGGTCAGCCCGGTCCCTACGGCGGGCCCCAGCAGGGCGGCTACCCGCCGCAGACGGGCCCGCAGCCCCAGCAGGGCCACCCCCAGTACGGCCAGCAGGACCCGTGGGGCCAGCAGCAGGGCTTCGGCGGTAACGACCCGTACGGAGGCGGTGGCTTCGGCGACGCGCCCCCGCCCAAGAAGAAGAAAACCGGGCTCATCGTCGGCATCGCGATCGGCGCGGTGGTCCTCGTCGGCGGCGGCGTGACCGCGCTGGTGCTCGCCCTGAACGGCGACGACGGCAACACCGCGGCGCCGGCCGCGAACAGCAGCTCCCCGGCGCCGACGTCCGCGCCGAAGACGTCACCCTCGAAGCCCAAGACCACCTCGCCGACGAGCCCTTCGACGAAGAGCACCAAGCCCGGCTCCGGCCCCGCCCCCGGCGGCAAGCCGAGCTCGCAGGAGCTGTTCGACTCGGTCGTCGACGCCTACAACACCAAGAACGCCAAGAACCTCGACGCCACCGTCTGCCGCAGCGTCCACAAGGACGGCTCGGTCGGCGAGGTCACCGGCGAGATCTCGGTCAAACTGGACGGCGCGCCCCAGGACGCCGGCACCACCTCCACCGTGCACTGGACCAACAGCGTGAACGGCCAGACCAGCACCGGGGTGTTCACCGGCAGGAACGAATCCGGTCTCTGGTGCCTCATCGACGTCAAAAAGGACCCGAAGTGACCGTCCGGCGGTGAACCGCGCGCTCGCCGCCGGGCTGGTCCTGCTCGGCGTGGCCGTCGCGGGCGTGGTGCTGGGACTGGTGCTCATCGCACCCTCCGGCTCCCCGCCCGCTTCGTCGAGCCCGTCACCCCGGCCGGCCCGCCCGCCGACGTCCGCCCCGCCGGACGCGGTGGACACGGCCGCGGTGAACGTCCTGGCCAAGGCGATCGTCGAGGCGATCGCCCGGCACGACTCGGCGGCGTTCGGCAAGCTGACCTGCCGCCCGCAGAGCGCCGAGGCCCTCGCCGGGCTCCAGCGGACGTGGGACGCGGCGGGCCCGGTCACGGCGACCCTGCCCCAGCTCCCGGTCGTGCGCGGCGAGTCGGCGACGGCGGTGGTGCACGTCGAGGCGGCGGGCGGGACCAAGGACACGCCCTTCCCCCTGCACAAGGAGAACGGCCGCTGGTGCGTGCCCGGCTAGCCGCAGTGCCGTGTAGTTGGCTGCGGCAGCGAGCTGTCAAGCTGCCCGATTAGCCCGATTGGCCCGATTGGCCCGGTTTCAGGGGCTCGCCCACAGCCGTGAATGGCTCATTGAGGGACATAGCGTCCCTCAATGAGCCATTCACGGCCTTCCGTGGACCGCTTGCGCGGCAGAGGAATCCTTAACTACCCGGCCTTGGGGCTAGCCGGGCGGGGTGAACCCCGCCGGCCGGCGGGTGGCGCCGTCGGCCGGCACTCCGTCGAGCCGCGCGCCCGTCACGAGGTCAGCCCTTGCCCTTACTCGGCCGGCGGGACACCCGCGGCGACACGGTCCCGTCCGCCAGCCGCCGGGCGGTGAGCAGGAACGCCGTGTGCGCCACCATCCGGTGGTCCGGGCGGACCGCCAGGCCGACCACGTGCCACGGGCGCATCAGCGTCTCCCACGACTCCGGCTCGGTCCAGCACTGCTGCTCGCGCAGTGACTCGGTGACACGGGAAAGCTGCGTGACCGTCGCGACGTAGACCGTCAGCACGCCGCCCGGCACCAGGTGGGCAGCCACGTTCGGCAGCTGGTCCCACGGGGCCAGCATGTCCAGCACGACCCGGTCGACCTCGCCATCGTGCGAGGCCAGGTCGGCGACCGTCAGCGACCAGTTCGCCGGCTTCTCGCCGAAGAACTTCACCACGTTGTGCTCGGCGTGCACCGCGTGGTCGTCGCGGATCTCGTACGAGTGCACGTGCCCGGCCGGGCCGACCGCGCGCAGCAGCGAACAGGTCAGCGCGCCGGAGCCGGCGCCAGCCTCGAGGACGCGCGCGCCCGGGAAGATGTCGCCCCACATCACGATCTGCGCGGCGTCCTTCGGGTAGATCACCTGCGCGCCGCGGGGCATCGAAAGCACGTAGTCCGGCAGCAGCGGGCGCAGCGCCAGGTACGTCGAGCCGCCCGCGGACGTGACCACCGACCCCTCGGGACGGCCGATCAGGTCGTCGTGGGCGAGCGCGCCGCGGTGGGTGTGGTACTCACCGCCGTCGGCCAGCGTCAGGGTGTAGTGCCGCCCCTTCGAGTCGGTCAACTGCACCCGATCACCCGCGCGAAACGGTCCGCTGACCGACAACACTTCCTCCTGCTGTAACCCGTTTGGCCGACGCCAGATCTTCGCAGGCCGCGCGGGCCGGGGGCTCAGCGGGTACGGCGGTTCAGCGCGGCCCGCAGGTCGTCCCGGCGCAGCACACCCGCCGGGCGGCCCTCGTCGTCGACCACGAGGAACTGCCACGCGGGGGTCTCGCGGACCCGCTCGACGACGTCCTCCCCCGGCTCGGACGCCAGGAGCACGGTCTCGGCCCGGATCGGCTCGGCCGCCAGCTCCGCCGGCGCGTGCGGTGACGACCTCGCGAGCCGCTCCGCCGCGCCTTCGTCCAGCAGACCGGCCGCCACGCCGTCGGCGCGGACGAGCACCACGCCCCGGCCGGCCGACGCGGCCAGCGCGTCCGACACCGGGCTCTCGGCCGGGAGCTGCAGCACCGGCCGGACCAGCTCGCCGAGGACGAGGCCCTCCGGCCAGGCGCGGCGCGTCTCCGCGGCCAGCTCCGACCGCGCCCCGAGGATCACGAACCACGCCGTGACGACGCAGACGCCCAGCCGCAGCCACCGGTCGGGGCTCGCGGTCGCCAGGCCCCACAGCGCCCAGACGAGCAGCCCCGCGGCGACGACCGCGCCGCCGGCGACCGCGGCGCGCGTGCCCTTCGCGCGGGTGCCGGTCGCCGCCCAGACACCGGCGCGGACCAGCCGCCCGCCGTCCAGGGGCAGGCCGGGCAGCAGGTTGAACACGCCGACGGCGAGGTTGGCCACCGCGCACTCCGCCACCAGGAGCCACACCGCGCCGTCCGGGGGCACGGCGAACATCAGGAGGCCGCAGAAGCCGCCCAGCAGCAGCGAGACCACGGGGCCGGCCGCCGCGACCAGGCCTTCGTCGCCGGGGCGCTTGGGCGTCCTGGCCACTTCCGACAGGCCGCCGAGGAGGAACAGCCGCAGCCGCCGCACCGGGATCCCCAACCGCAGCGCGACCAGGCAGTGGCCGAGCTCGTGGGCGAGCACCGACAGCCCCAGCAACACCGCGAAGGCGCCGGCGAGCAGCCACGACGTCGCGGTCGAGGCGTCCGGGAGCAGTCGCCCGACCAGCGGCGCGTACAGCACGACGACGATCAGCGAACCGATCCACCAGGACGGCGCCAGCAGCACCGGCACTCCGGCGACCCGGAACAGCACGAGGCCGCCGTCCGGCAGGACGGCCTGCCGGCGGCCCCCGGTGCCCTGTTCACTGGTCGCGGCCATGCCGAGAGCCTAGAGCCCCGGGTGTGGGGGGCGGGTGATCCGGGCCCGGCAGTGTCGCTCCCGGACGACACGCGTACCCGGACAGCCGGCTCGCGTACCTGGACAGGCGGCTCGGCGCCGGTGCCCAGCCGACGCCCTGAGCACGCCAACCGACCCTCTGGGTATGCGAGCCGACTCCCCGGGTACGCGAGCCGACCGTCCGGGTACGGGCGCCAGGCGTTGCGGTCGCCGGAACTGTCGGACCCCGGCGTTACGCTCTGCCCATGCCCGACCCCGACACCGTCACCACGGACCCGCTCACCGCCTGCGCCGTCACCACCGAGGTGCGCCGGCGGCCCGCGTTGTCGCCGTCACGGGCCAGCGACTTCAAGCAGTGCCCGCTGCTCTACCGGTTCCGCGCGGTCGACCGGCTGCCGGAGGTGCCGACCAAGGCCCAGCTGCGCGGCACGCTCGTCCACTCGGTGCTGGAGCGGCTGTTCGCGCTGCCCGCCGTCGAACGCGTGCCACCGCGGGCGCGGGAGCTGCTGGGTCCGGCGTGGACGGACCTGTCCGCGGACCGTCCGGAATGGACGGAGCTGTTCGACGGCGAAAAGCCCGACGACCACGCGGAATGGCTGCAGTCGGCGGAGAAGCTGCTGGACGCCTACTTCGAGCTGGAGGACCCGCGCCGGCTCGAACCGGAGGCGTGCGAGCTGCACGTCGAGATCGAGCTCGGCTCCGGCGTCCTGCTGCGCGGCTACATCGACCGGGTCGACGTCGCGCCGACCGGTGAGATCCGGGTCGTCGACTACAAGACCGGGGCCGCGCCGCGCGAGATCGGCGAGGCCAAGGCGATGTTCCAGATGAAGTTCTACGCCGTGGTGCTGTGGCGGCTGCGCGGGATCGTGCCGCGCCAGCTCAAGCTCATGTACCTGACCGACGGCCAGTCGCTCGCCTACACCCCGGACGAGGCCGAGCTGGTGCGGTTCGAGCGCACCCTGGAAGCCATCTGGCAGGCCATCCTCAAAGCGGGGAAGACCGGCGATTTCCGGCCGAACAAGAGCAAGCTCTGCAACTGGTGCGACCACCAGGCGCACTGCCCCGAGTACGGCGGCACGCCGCCGGCGTACCCGGGCTGGCCGGAGCCCGACGCGGGCGACGAGACCCCGCTGGACCGGGCCGACTGATGGCCGACGCGTTCTACGTCCCGCTGGGTGACGGCCGGTTCTCCGCGACCGGGCACACGGCCGGGCCGTGGTCCTCGGACGCGCAGCACTTCGGCCCGCCGTCGGCGTTGCTCGTCCGGTCTCTCGAAAACGTCGAATCCGCCCACCCGGCGGAGCTCGCGCGGGTGACCGTGGAGATCCTCGGCCCGGCGCCGCTCGCCGAGCTCGCGGTGCGGGCCCGGGTGGAGCGGCCCGGCCGGTCGGTGGAGCTGCTGCAGGCGGAGCTGGCGAGCGCGGACCGCGTCGTGGCGCGGGCGTCGGCGTGGCGCATCGCGACGGCCGACACGGCGGCGGTCGGCACCGACGCCGGCCCGCTGCTGCCGACACCGGACAGCGTCGACGAGTCGCCGTGGCCGGAGGGCTGGCAGAGCGGCTACCTCGACGCCGTCGAGTGGCGCGCGGTCCGCGGCGGCATGGACGTGCCCGGCCCGGCGGCGGTGTGGGCCCGCCAGCGCGTCCCCCTCGTCGACGGCGAGGAGCCGAGCGGGCTGCAGCGGCTGTTCACGGTCGCCGACGCCGGCAACGGCGTGTCGAACTACCTCGATCCGCGGCAGTGGTGGTTCATCAACGCGGAGCTGACCGTCCACCTGCGGCGGATGCCGTCCGGCGAGTGGATCGGCCTGGACGCGGTGACGCTGGTGGGGCGCAGCGGCATCGGCACGGCGACGAGCATCCTGCACGACGCCGGGGGCCCGGTGGCCGTCGGCGCGCAGGCGCTGATGGTCCGGCCGCGACAGGCCGGGGGCGGATAGCCACCCACAACGGGCCCGGATCCAATAACCTTCGCGGAACGACCGACTTGAGGAGCGCTCCGGCATGCAGATCACCTCGGTGGTCAACCAGAAAGGCGGGGTCGGCAAGACCTCACTGAGCGTCGGCACCGCGGCCGCACTGGCCGAGCGCGGCCGGCGGGTGCTGCTGGTCGACCTCGACCCGCAGGGACACGCGACGACCGAGATGCTCGGGTTGTCCGAGGTGCCCGCGGACCAGCCGAGCCTGGCGAAGGCACTGGCCAAGACGTGGAAGGGCGCGATCGAGGACCTCGTCGTCCGGCACCCGCGCAGCAACCTCGGCCGCGGCGGCGCGCTGGACGTCGTGCCGACGTCACCGGGGATGTTCGACCTGATCCGGCGGCTCGACTCGTTCCGCGTGCCCGGCTGGCAGCTGGCGCGGGTCATCCAGTTCGCCAACTACGACCACTGCGTCATCGACTGCCCGCCGGCGCTGGACGTGCTGACGAACAACGCGCTGGCGGCGTCGCACGGCATCCTGGTGCCGGTGCAGCCGGACAAGACCAGCATCCGCGCGCTGCGGCTGCTGGCCGACCAGGTCCGGTACGTCGAGCAGACCGTCGGGCGGCAGCCGATGACGTGGTTCGGCCTGGTCCCGAGCCTGTACCGGCGGCCGATCTCGCACTACGCGGCCGCGGCGCTGCAGGAGATGTACGAGTTCGGCATCCCGATGCTGTCGCACCTGCCGCTGGGCGTGGTGATGAACGAGGCGGCGGCGCACGGCGTCCCGGTGACGACGTACGCCCCGGAAACCCTGCAGGCCCTGTCGTTCCGCGAGATCGCGACGGTGCTGGACAGTCACCTGGAGCAGAACCACGCCCCGGCGGTGATCCCGGCGGACGAGGAGTTCGTCTTCGAGGACTTCATCTCGGAGGTCGCGGTGGCGCGCAACGTCAACGACAACGGCGCCCGCAAGGGCCTGTACGACCTGCTGCCGAAGAAACCGCACCGGCCCCGCTGAAGGTCCGCCGCGGCCGGTCGTGAGTGAGAAACAGCGTTCTCACTCACGACAGCCGGTCTACAGGCGGCAGGAGCGGATGTCCGACGCCAGGATCGCCTTCGTGCCGACCTCGGCCAGCTCGTCCATGATCCGGTTGACCTCCTTGCGCGGCACCATCGCCCGCACCGCCACCCAGTCTTCGTGGGCGAGCGGGGCCACCGTCGGCGACTCCAGGCCCGGCGTGATCGCGATCGCGCGCTCGAGGAGCGGCCGCGGGCAGTCGTAGTCCAGCATCATGTACTGCTGCGCGAACACCACGCCGCGCAGGCGGGCGGCCAGCTGTGACTTCGGCTTGCTCTCGCCGGTGCCCTTCCGCTGCAGCAGCACCGCTTCCGACACGCAGATCGGGTCGCCGAAGGCGACCAGGTTGTGCTGGCGCAACGACCGGCCGGACTCGACCACGTCGGCGATCGCGTCCGCGACGCCGAGCTGGATCGAGATCTCCACCGCGCCGTCGAGGCGAATCACCTCGGCCTCGACGCCGTGGCGGGCGAGGTCGTCGCGGACGAGCCGCGGGTACGACGTGGCGAGCCGCTTGCCGTGCAGGTCCGCCGGCTTCCAGTCCCGGCCGGCCGGAGCGGCGTAGCGGAACGTCGAGCCGCCGAAGCCGAGCGCCTGGATCTCCTCCACCGGGGCACCGGAGTCGAGCGCGAGGTCACGGCCGGTGATGCCCAGGTCGAGGTCGCCGGAGCCGACGTAGATCGCGATGTCCTTGGGCCGCAGGAAGAAGAACTCGACCTCGTTCACCGGGTCGAGCACCGTCAGGTCGCGCTGGTCATGCCGCTTGCGGTAGCCCGCCTCGCCGAGCATCTCCGTCGCCGCGGCGGCGAGGGCTCCCTTGTTCGGCACGGCAACACGCAGCATTTCGCTTTTCTCCTCGTTCAGCGGGCGGTGTCCATCGCGCGACCCGTCACAGGTAGCGGTAGACGTCCTCGGTCGACAGGCCACGGCCGAGCATCAGCACCTGCACCCGGTACAGCAGCTGGGAGATCTCCTCGGCGAGGCGCTCGTCGGACTCGTGCTCGGCGGCGATCCACACCTCGCCGGCTTCCTCGAGCACCTTCTTGCCCTGGGCGTGCACCCCCGCGTCGAGGGCGACGACGGTGCCGGACCCGTCGGGACGGGTACGCGCGCGCTCGGCAAGCTCCGCGAACAGCTCATCGAAGGTCTTCACGGTCTGCAGATCCTTCCACCCCGGGTCCGGCCCCGTCGCCCCGGGCCGGTCCGGATGCCGCCGATCTCACACCATTGTGGACGCCGGCTCCCAACGGGTGGAATCAGAAGAGCGCGCCCTGCTCGAAGTCCAGCAGGTACCGCTTGCATTCGAGGCCGCCGCCGTAGCCGGTCAGCGAGCCGTCGGAACCGACCACGCGGTGGCACGGGACGATGATGCCGATCGGGTTCTTGCCGTTGGCCAAGCCGACCGCACGCGACGCCGAGGGCTTGCCGAGGCGGTCGGCGAGCTGCCCGTAGGAGATCGTCGTGCCGTAGGGGATCTTCCGCAGCTCCGCCCAGACCAGCTGCTGGAACGGCGTGCCCGCGAAGGCGAGCGGAACCTCGAACTCGTGCCTCTGCCCGGCGAAGTACTCCTTGAGCTCGGCCTCGGCCCGGGCGAAGATCGCCGCGCCGGGGTCCGGCTCGCCGAAGGTCTGCTGCTCCGGGCGGTGGCGCTGGTCGACCATGTACAGGCCGCGGAGCGCACCGCCCTCGGCGACGAGCGTGAGCGGCCCGCAGGGGCTGTCCACCACGGTGTGGGTCCGGTCGATCATGGTTCTCCTGTCGAGATGAAGGGTCGGTTCGCGTACCTGGAGGGTCGGTTCAGGCGGCGGGCATGCGGTTGATCGCGTGGTCACCGGTGGCCCACAGGTGCTGGGTGGCGTAGGCGCGCCACGGCCGCCACGCCCCGGACCGGGCGACGACGGCGGCCTGCCCGCCGAGGCCGAGCACTCCGGCGGCGTACTTGATGCCGAGGTCGGTGGGGAGGAACGCGTCGGGGTCGCCGAGGGCCCGCATCGCGATGCTTTCGACCGTCCACGGCCCGAAGCCGGGCAACGCGCTCAGCGCGGCCCGTGTCCCGGCCCAGTCGCTGCCGGCGCCGAGGTCGAGGCCGCCGCTCAGGGCTTCGACCAGGGCCAGCAGCGTCCGGCGGCGGCTGCGCGGCATGGCCAAGGTCTCGGGATCCAGCGAGGCCAGGGCCTCGGGGGACGGAAACAGGTGCGTCAGGCCACCTTCGGGGTCGTCGACCGGCTCGCCGTGCGCGACGACGAGCCGGGCCGCGTGGGTCCGCGCGGCCGCCGTCGAGACCTGCTGCCCGAGCACCGCCCGCACGGCGAACTCGGCGCCGTCGACCGTGCGCGGGACCCGGCGCCCCGGCGCGGCCGCCACCAGCGGCGCGAGCAGCGGGTCGGTGGCGAGCTGGTCGTCGACGGCGACCGGATCGGCGTCGAGGTCCAGCAGGCGGCGGCACCGGCTGATGGCGGCCGGCAGGTCCCGGAGGTCGGCCAGGGTGAGCCGGCAGGCGATGTGGCCGTCTTCCGGCCGCAGCGTGACGACGCCGTGGCCGTGCGGCAACCGCAGGGTCCGCCGGTAGGCGCCGTCGCGCCACTCCTCCACGCCCGGCACACCGGTCGCCACCAGGTGCCCGAACAGGTTGTCCGGGCACAGCGGCTTCCGGTAGGGCAGCCGCAGGACGATCGCCCCGGCCGCGGCCGAGGGAGTGCCCTTCGCGCGGCTGCGCAGCTCCGTCGGCGAGAGCGCGAACACCTCGCGGACGGTGTCGTTGAAGGTCCGGATGCTGCCGAACCCGGCGGCCAGCGCCAGCTCGGTCATCGGCAGGGTGGTCGTCTCGATCAGGGTCCGCGCGGTCTGCGCGCGCTGGGCACGCGCCAGGGCCAGCGGCCCGGCGCCCAGTTCCGCGAGCACCTGCCGCTCGATCTGCCGGACGCTGTAGCCGAGGCGGGCGGCGAGGCCGCGGACGCCCTCGGTGTCGACGACGCCGTCGGCGATCAGCCGCATCGCCCGCGCGACGAGGTCGGCGCGCTCGTTCCACAGCGGCGAGCCGGGGCTGGCGTCGGGGCGGCAGCGCTTGCAAGCCCGGAACCCGGCCTGCTGGGCGGCCGCCGCGCTCGGGTAGAACCGCATGTTCCGCCGCTTGGGCGGCACCACCGGGCAGCTGGGCCGGCAGTAGATCCGGGTTGTCGCGACCGCCGTGTAGAACCACCCGTCGAACCGGGCGTCCTTCGCCTGCACGGCCCGCACGCACCGCTCGAAGTCTTCATGCACCGCGTCAGCATCGCGGATCCGGCGGGGCCGGGCTAGCGGAAATGCGACATGGTGGTGCTCAGCCCAGCAGGGCCGCCAGCGCCTGCACGTCGACGCCGACGAGGGAGTCGCGGAACACGCGCCGCTCGCCCGCCTCGACGGGGACGTCGTTGGGGATGACCAGCACCGTGCAGCCCGCGGCGACCGCCGACGCCGTGCCCGGCGGCGAGTCCTCGACCGCGACACAGCGCGCCGGCGCGACGCCCAGCAGTTCCGCCGCCTTGAGGTACGGGCGCGGGTGGGGTTTGTTGAACCCCTCGACCTCGTCGCCGCAGACGGTGACGTCGAAGAAGCCGCGGCCGATCGTGTTCAGCGCCAGTTCGGTCAGGTCCCGCTCGGTCGAGGTGACCAGCGCCGAACGCAGGCCCGCCTCGCGCACCGCGGCCAGTGCCTCGCGGGCGCCGGGGCGCCACGGCAGCTCGTCGTCGAACAGCCCGGCCGTGCGACGGCGGATCTCCGCTCCCGTCGACGCGACCGACGCCGGGTCGACATCGAGTCCGACGACCTCGAGCAGGTACGCCGACGTGTCGTCCATGTTGGACCCGACGAGGGTCATCCGCTGCTCTTCGGAAAGCTTGCCGCCGAGCCACTCCGCCGTCTCGTACAGGGCGATGTCCCACAGCTTCTCGGAATCGACCAGCGTGCCGTCCATATCCCACAACACGGCGTCGAGACCGTCCACAGTGGATCCCCTCCAGGTCAGGTGTTGAAGTACTTCGCTTCCGGGTGGTGGCAGACGATCGCGTCGGTCGACTGCTCGGGGTGCAGCTGGTACTCCTCGGACAGCTTCACGCCGATCCGGCCCGGCTCGAGCAGCGCGACGATCTTCGCCCGGTCCTCGAGATCGGGACAGGCGCCGTAGCCCAGTGAGAACCTCGCCCCACGGTAGCCGAGCTTGAAGAACTCCTCGACGTCGTCCGGGTCCTCTGAGGCGACCGCCACACCGCCGGGGAAGGTCAGCTCCTGCCGGATGCGGCAGTGCCAGTACTCGGCCAGCGCCTCGGTGAGCTGGACGCCGAGGCCGTGGACCTCGAGGTAGTCGCGGTAGGCGTCGGCGGCGAACAGCTCGTTCGCGTAGTCGGCGATGGGCTGGCCCATCGTCACCACCGTGAACGGCACTACGTCGACGTCGC
Source organism: Amycolatopsis sp. NPDC051128 (assembly GCF_040682715.1). NCBI lineage: Bacteria > Bacillati > Actinomycetota > Actinomycetes > Pseudonocardiales > Pseudonocardiaceae > Amycolatopsis > Amycolatopsis sp. NPDC051128. The sequence goes on from NZ_JBFBBN010000062.1 coordinate 46,751, forward strand.
CCGTTTCGCGCGGGCGGTAGAAGTCGGCCAGGCAGAGCCGCCGGTCGCGGCGCTGCCGCGGGAAGGTGAAGCGCAGCCGCTCGGGGGCGTCCGGTTCCGGCTCCGTGAGCACGACCAGGTCCTCGCCCTCGGCGACGCACGGGAAGTAGCCGTAGACGACCGCCGCGTGGGCCAGGACGCCGTCCGCGGTCAGCCGGTCGAGCCAGTACCGCAGCCGCGGCCGTCCTTCGGATTCCACCAGGTCGTCGTAAGTCGGCCCGGCGCCGCCGCGCGCGCCCTTGAGACCCCACTGCCCCATGAACGTCGCGCGCTCGTCGAGCATCGCGGCGTAGTCCGCGACCGGGATTCCCTTGACGACGCGGGAACCCCAGAACGGCGGGGACGGCAGCGGGACGTCGGTGGCGACGTCCGAGCGCGCGGGCGGCGGGCCTTCGAGGGCTTCCGCCGACGCCTGGCGGGCCTTGCGCGCTTCGGCGATCCGCAGCGAGCGCTCCCGGCGTGCCCTGCGCTCCCGGCGTTTCTCCTCCGCGTCGGCGTCGACCAGCGGCGATTCGCCGCGCTTGGCGGCCATGATCGCGTCCATCAGCCGCAGCCCCTCGAACGCGTCCCGCGCGTAGCGGACGTCGCCGAGGTAGAGCTCCGAGAGGTCGTTCTCCACATAGGACCGGGTCAGCGCCGCGCCGCCGAGCAGCACCGGCCACCGCGCGTGAACGCCCCGGGAGTTCATCTCCTGGAGGTTCTCCTTCATGATCACGGTGGACTTCACCAGCAGCCCGGACATCCCGATCGCGTCGGCGCCGTGTTCGTCCGCCGCGTCGAGGATGGTCGTGATCGGCTGCTTGATGCCGAGGTTGACCATCTCGTAGCCGTTGTTGGACAGGATGATGTCGACCAGGTTCTTGCCGATGTCGTGGACGTCGCCGCGCACGGTGGCCAGCACGATCCGGCCCTTGCCCGAGTCGTCGCCGGACTCCATGTGCGGTTCGAGGTGCGCGACGGCGGCCTTCATCGCCTCGGCGGACTGGAGCACGAACGGCAGCTGCATCTGCCCGGACCCGAACAGCTCGCCGACCGTCTTCATCCCGGACAGCAGCGTGTCGTTGATGATTTCCAGGGCGGGCCGCTGCTCCAGCGCCGCGTCGAGGTCGTCGGCGAGGCCGTTGCGCTCGCCGTCGACGATCCGCCGTTCGAGCCGTTCGAACAGCGGCAGCGCGGCCAGCTCCTCCGCGCGGGAGGCTCTCGTCGACGCCGTGCTCACGCCCTCGAACAGCGCCATCAGCTCCTGCAGCGGGTCGTAACCCTCGCGGCGGCGGTCGTAGACGAGGTCGAGGGCCACCGCGCGCTGGTCGTCCGGGATCCGCGCCATCGGCAGGATCTTCGACGCGTGCACGATCGCGGTGTCCAGCCCGGCCTGGACGCACTCGTGCAGGAACACCGAGTTCAGCACCTGCCGCGCGGCCGGGTTGAGCCCGAAGGAGATGTTCGACAGCCCGAGTGTCGTCTGGACCTCGGGGTGGCGCCGCTTGATCTCGCGGATCGCTTCGATCGTTTCGATCCCGTCGCGGCGCGACTCCTCCTGGCCGGTGGCGATGGTGAAGGTGAGCGCGTCGATGATGACGTCGGACGGCCGCAGCCCCCAGTTCCCGGTGATGTCCTCGATCAGCCGGGTCGCGATGCCGGCCTTCTTGGCGGCGGTGCGAGCTTGGCCTTCTTCGTCGATGGTGAGGGCGACGACGGCGGCGCCGTACTCGCTGACCAGTTCCATGACCTGGTTGAATCGCGATTCCGGCCCGTCGCCGTCCTCGTAGTTGACGGAGTTGACCGCGCACCGGCCGCCGAGCCGCTCCAGCCCGGCCCGCAGCACCGGGACCTCGGTGGAGTCGAGCATGATCGGCAGCGTCGACGCCGTCGCGAGCCGCCCGGCCAGCTCGGCCATGTCCGCCGTGCCGTCCCGGCCGACGTAGTCGACGCAGAGGTCGAGCAGGTGCGCGCCGTCGCGGGTCTGCTCGCGGGCGATCTCGACGCAGTCGTCCCAGCGGCCCTCGAGCATCGCGGTACGGAACGCCTTCGAGCCGTTGGCGTTGGTCCGCTCGCCGATCATCAGCACGCTGGCGTCCTGCTTGAACGGCACCGCCTGGTACAGCGACGACACGCCGGGCTCGGGCCGCGGCCGCCGCGGGACCGGCGCCGTCTCCGCCACGGCGGTAGCGAGCTGCCGGATGTGCTCGTCGGTGGTGCCGCAGCACCCGCCGACCAGGCCGACGCCGAACTCGCGCACGAACCCGGTGAGCGCCTCGACCAGCGCTTCCGGGCCGAGCGGGTAGACCGCGCCGTCCGGCCCCAGTTCCGGCAGGCCGGCGTTCGGCATCACCGACAGCGGCACCCGCGCGTGCTTGGCCAGCTGCCGCAGGTGCTCGCTCATCTCGGCCGGGCCGGTCGCGCAGTTGAGCCCGATGACGTCGATGCCGAGCGGCTCCAGCGCGGCCAGTGCCGCCCCGACCTCGGTGCCGAGCAGCATGGTGCCGGTGGTCTCGACGGTGATCGAGGCGAGGATCGGCACGCGCCTGCCCTCGGCGGCCATCGCGCGCTTCGCGCCGATGATCGACGCCTTGGTCTGCAGGATGTCCTGGGTGGTCTCGACGATCACCGCGTCGGCGCCGCCGGCCAGCAGGCCGCGGACCTCTTCGCGGTAGGCGTCGCGGAGCGTGGTGAACGGCGCGTGCCCGAGCGTCGGCAGCTTCGTGCCCGGGCCGACCGACCCGAGCACGAACCGCGGGCGGCCCGGCGTCGCGAACTCGTCGGCGGTCTCTCGGGCCAGCCGCGCGCCGGCTTCGGCCAGCTCGAAGATCCGCTCGGCGATGTCGTACTCGGCGAAGTTGGCGAAATTCGCCCCGAAAGTGTTGGTTTCGACCGCGTCGGCGCCGGCCTCCAAGTACCCGCGGTGGACCGAGCGGACCACGTCCGGCCGGGTGACATTGAGGATCTCGTTGCAGCCCTCGAGACCGGCGAAGTCGTCCAGGCTCAGGTCGTGGGCCTGCAGCGCGGTGCCCATCGCCCCGTCGGCCACCAGCACGCGCGAGCGAAGGGCGTCGACGAACGGTGACGACAGGCGATCGGACATGCTGAACAGCGTAAGGCCGGTGGTCGTAGGCTGGTCCGGTGAGTGAGCCCGTCGACGAGACCCCGCGGCCGCCTGGCGACCGCCCCGAACCCTCCCGGCCGCTGATGGTGGTCGCCTTCGAAGGCTGGAACGACGCAGGTGACGCGGCCAGCCGGGCGGTCGAGCACCTGCAGCTGAACTGGGACGCCACACCACTGGCCGAACTGGAGCCCGACGACTACTACGACTTCCAGGTCAGCCGCCCGACCGTCCGGATGGTGGACGGTGTCACTCGACGGGTGGACTGGCCGACGACGACGCTGTCGGTGTGCCGTCCGGACGGGTTCGACCGCGACGTCGTCCTCGTGCAGGGTCCCGAGCCGAACATGCGCTGGCGCGCGTTCTGCGCCGAGCTGCTGGGGCACATCCAGCAGCTGGACGTCGCGACCGTGGTCACCCTGGGCGCGCTGCTCGCCGACACCGCGCACACGCGGCCGGTCCCGGTCACCGGGACGGCGTACGACAAGGACACCGCGTCGCTGTACGGGCTCGACCTGAACAACTACCAGGGCCCGACCGGCATCGTCGGGATCCTGCAGGACTACTGCGTGCAGGCGGGCATCCCGGCGGTGTCGATCTGGGCCGCGGTGCCGCACTACGTGTCGCACCCGCCGTCCCCGAAGGCGACGCTGGCGCTGCTGCACAAGCTGGAGGACATCCTCGACGTCGAGATCCCGCTGGGCGCGCTGCCGGAGCAGTCCGAGGAGTGGCAGCGGACGGTCAGTGAGATGGCCGACGAGGACGAGGAGATCAGCGAGTACGTCCGCAGCCTCGAAGAACGCGGCGACGCGCAGACCGAAGTCGCGGAACAGGACGTCAGCGGCGACAAGATCGCCGCCGAGTTCGAGCGCTACCTCCGCCGCCGCGGCCGAGGCGGCCAGGAGGGCTTCGGCCTGCGCTGAGTCACTCCAACTACTGAGTCACTTCCAGCTGGTGGCGAACGCCCGCGCGGGGTTCGCCACCAGCATCGCCGTGACGACGTCGCCGCCGAGCAGCTTCGCCAGGCGGGGTGCCAACGTCGTGAGCAGGTAGGACGGGCCCGGCTGGTGGAGGGCGGTGGCGGTGGTCGTGTCGCCGCCGAGCAGGATCTGCCCGCCGTGGCCCGCTCCGACCAGGGCTTCCAGGCCGTCGAAGAGCCGCCAATCGGTCGCGTGATTGGCCCGCGACGGGCCGTCGAAGCCGAGGAAGACGCCGGTTTCGGCGATCTCCCGCTGGATCCGGACGTCCGGATTGCGGTTGAGGTGCCCGAGGATCACCTGGTCCGGTGGCACGTCGAGCTTTCCGCACAGCAGCTCGACCGTCTCCAAGGCCGCGGTGCCGAGTTCGAGGTGCACCGCGATCGGCCCGCCCGTCTCCTGGTGGGCGACCGCCGCGGCGGTCATCGTCAGCCGGGCGTGGGAGTCGATCGTGTGGAACGCGCCGGCCACCTTGACCAGCCCGGCACGGGGGCCGGTCCGCGGCTCGTCCGGCAGGTCCGCGGGCTGCGTGCCCTCGGTCAGGTCGGCGACGAACTCCCGCACCAGGCCGTCGATGACGCGGTCGAGGATGGCCGGCGCGTAGTGCTCCGCGCGGTGCAGGCCGGTGGCCGCGACCACGTGCGCGCCGATCTCGTTCGAAATCCAGGCGAGTTCCCGGGTTCGCCGCGTCAGGCCGTACGGCGTCCACTGAACGAGGGCCGAGCCGCCTGCCGCCTTGAAGTGGAGGAGCGCCTCCGCGGCAGCGGTCGGGTCGTCCAGTTCCTGGCCGGACAGCAGCTTCGAGGCGAAGAAGAGGTGGTCGTGCGAGTTCGTCACGCCGAGTTCGGCCGGATCGATGTCACCCAGCACCGTGCGGACCTTGGGTTCCCCAGTCACGATCGCGATTGTAACGCCTCACCCGTTACGATGGCGAGGTGTCCGAAGACTTCCGCCTCGACATGGGGGCGCCCTGGCTGAACCTGCTCGCCACTCGCGGCCGCCACTTCGGGCCGCAGCCGATCGAGCGGATCGCGACGCCTGCGCGGCTACGAGACTGGCTGGCGCTGTCCGAGCTGACCCCGCTCGCCGCGGTCACGGACGCCGACCTCGACCTGGCCCGCGAACTCCGCGAGACGCTGCGCCCCTTGGCCCTGGGCGCCGTCGACGGAGTCGCCCCCCGAGCGGAGCAGGTCCGGGCGCTCACGGCGTTCCTCGAGCCCGAGCCGGTCCACCTGGCCGCGCTCGACCGGCTGCACCGCAGTGCCCCGCCCACGGCGTCGGCCGCGTTCGCCCGCCTCGCGCACCAGGCGGCCGACTGGCTCACCGGCCCCTTGCGGCACGACCTGCGTGCCTGCCCGGAGCAGGACTGCCGCGGCGTCTTCGCCGACCCCGGCGGCCGGCGCCGCTGGTGTCCGTCCCCCGCCTGCGCCAGCCGCGGCCGGGTGCGCGCGCTCAGGGAGCGGCGGCGCGCCGAGTCGTGAACGTCAGGACGGCCACAGGATTCGGCGCATCGCCACCGCGCCGCGCGCCCGCTTCCGCCACTCGCGCGGGTAGCCCAGCGAAACCTCTTCGAAGCGGACGCCGTCGGCCTCGGTGGTCCGCGGGATGTGCAGGTGGCCGTAGACGGCGATCTCCGCGCGGTAGCGGATGTGCCAGTCCTCGGTCTTCGTGGTGCCGCACCACAGCGCGAACTCCGGCCAGTACAGCGGCGCGGTCGGGTGCCGGTGCAGCGGCCAGTGCGACATCAGGATGGTGCCGTGGTCGGCGGGGATCGCGTCGAGGCGCTCGGTGCTGAGCTTGAGCCGGTCCTCGCACCACGCCTGCCGGCTGGGATACGGGTCCGGGTGCAGGAAGTACTCGTCCGTGCAGACCACCCCGGCCTCCCGGGCCTGCCGCAGGGCTTCCTCGAGCGACTCGCCCTCGGCCTGCGGCGTCCGCCAGCTGTAGTCGTAGAGCAGGAACAGCGGCGCGAGCGTCAGCGGCCGCGGGCCGTGCCGCCAGACGGGGAACTCGTCCTCCGGCGTCAGCACGTCGATCTCACGGCACCGCTCGACGAGGTACTCGTAGCGGGCCTGGCCCCGGAGCTGGCATTCGTCGTTCTTCGTCGTCCACAGTTCGTGGTTGCCCGGCACCCAGACGACCTTCGCGAACCGGTCGCGCAGGGTCTTCAGCGTCCCGATCGTCGCTTCGGCCAGCTCGGCGACGTCGCCGGCGACGAGCAGCCAGTCTTCGGGTGTTTCCGGGACGACCGAGTCGAGGATCGGGCCGTTGCCCTCATGGGTCACGTGGAGGTCGCTCGTGGCGAAGAGGTGCGGCACCCCTCCACCGTAACCACCGCGGCCGGGGAGGCTACGCGAAACCTGCGGATCGCTTCGCGCTGGGCCGGACTCAGGCGGTCCGGTCTCGCCGCGACGGTGACCGTCCCGGCTCCGGTGTCGTCGAGGGCGAGGGGATCGGCGATGGCCGGCCGGCGCCGGATCGCGTCCAGGGCTGCCTCCGCCCGGTCCCGGGTCCAGCCGAGCGCGGTGGCCAGCCCGTCCGGGGTCAGTGGCCGTCCGGCGTGCACCAGCGCGGCGACCACGGTCAAGGCGTCGTACCCGGCGGCCTCCGCCAGGGTGCTGCCGCCCATCTGCTCGCTGAGCCGTCCGAAGAACCGGCCCATGCTCGCGAGCCGGGTGCCGGCGGTCGTGTCCGGCCCGAAGAGCCCGATGCCCCGCTGCGCGACGGCCGCGATCCGGCCGTGGGCTCCGGTGTCGGCCTGCCACGCCCGGAGCCAGACGTCGTCGTCGATCGTGTAGCGCTCGCGGCGCCCGCCCGGGTCCGGCCGGCGCACGACCAGCTCCATGGCTTCGAGGGCGCCGATGGCCTTGGACACCGACGCGGGGCTGACCTGCAGCAGCGCCACCAGGCCGGCCGCGGTCAGCCCGGCGGCGTCGGCGGTGAGCAGGCTGACGAACACGCGGGCGGTCATCCGGGGCAGGCCGGTCGTGGCCAGCAGGGCCGCGAACTCGTCGACGAAGCCGCGCACCAGGCCGGCGGGCCGCTCGGGCGCCTTTGGCGGCCGGCGGCGACGGGCGCGGTGGACGGCGGCCTCCTGCGCGTGGCCGGGCCGGTACTCGCCGGATGTGCTGTTGCGGGCCACCTCCCGGCTGATCGTGGACGTCGGGCGGCCGAGCCGCCGTCCGATCTCGGCGTACCCGAGCCCGTCGGCGAGCCAGCCCGCGATGCGGCGGCGGTCCCCCAGGGTCAGCCTGCCTCCGGGCACCGGATCCCCCTCCTGTGCGTTCATCGACACCACAGTGCAACGCCTCGTTGCGTTCGTCGTCAGCTCCGTTGCAATGATTTGCCTTTATAGCAGGATTTCAAGCAGCACTACGTTGAGGCGGGCTGAAACGCAACGTAGCTTTTCCCCATGAGGAAAGAGAAGACGCACACGCTGGCCATCTCGGCTGTCGCGGACGAGAGCAAGTTCTGGAACGCCTTGAAGAAGGCTCACGGCCGGCTGCCCGCGGGCGCCGTGTGGAAGCTGGCGGTCGCGAGCCAGGACGGCACGCGGGCGGTCAACGTCATCGCCCACGACTCCGTCGACGCCGTCCGGGAGTTCTTCGAGACCCACGTCGGCGCCCACGCCACGACGGAGTACTTCGAAGCGGACGCCGCGAACGCGGTGGGGCTCGCCCGATGAAGATCCGGGATCGGGTGTCGGCTCTGCTGGCCGAGTACGGCATCCCGAGCGCCGCGGTCGGGGTGCTCCGCGACGGCGTGATCACCGAGTTCGCCGTCGGCGTCAAGAACGTCGAAACCGCCGAACCGGCGACCACGGAAACGGTCTACCAGTGCGGTTCCATGACGAAGACGTGGACCGCGCTGGCCTTCCTGCAACTGGTCGACGAGGGCAAGGCCGACCTGGACGAGCCGATCCGGACCTACCTGCCCGAGTTCGCGGTGGCCGATCCGGAGACGACCGCGAAGCTCACCGCCCGGCACCTGCTCAACCACACCAACGGCATCGAAGAAGCCTTCGGCGACCCCGGCGAAGACGACGACATCCACGAGCGCATGGTCGAAAACATCGCCGTCGCACCCCAGGTGTTCCCGCTGGGCCACACCCACGGCTACAGCGCGGCGCTGGGCTACGCGATCCTCGCACGGATCATGGAGGTCCTGGACGGGAAGGGCTGGGACGACGTGATGCGCGACCGTCTCTTCACCCCCCTGGGCCTGAGTGGCACGAACAGCCGTCCCGGCCAGGTGGACGAGACCCGCGCCGCGACCGGGCACCTGATCCGCTCCCTGGCCGAAGGTCCCGTCGTCACGCCGATGGACTACCTGCCCCGGGCGTTCGGCCCCGGAGGCGGCATCACGTCGACGGTCCGGGACGTGCTCACGCTGGCCCAGGTCCTGCTCGACGGGGGGATCGCGCCGGACGGCACGCGGATCGTGTCGGCCCGGAGCGTCCGGGAGATGATGCGGTCCCGCGTGCCGATCCCGGACCCGTACATGTTCGGGCCGGAGTGGGCGCTCGGCCTGATCGTCTGTGACTGGCACGGCGAAACCGTGTACGCCACCGACGGCAGCACGATCGGCCAGAACGCCCGCCTGCGGATCCTGCCGGATGCGAACACCGCCGTCGTCGTGCTGACGAACGGCGGCCCGCGGGAAAGCTTCGCGCGCAAGGTGTTCCGCGAGATCCTGGGCACCGTCCCGGAACTGCCGAAGCCGGACCCGGACCTGAAGCTCGACCTGTCGAGGTACGAAGGCGTGTACGAGCGGCCCGGCACCCGGTACGAGGTGTCAGCCGACGGCGGGGCCCTGCACCTGACGCTGGACCTCGACCCGATGCAGGCCGAGTTCCTGGGGAAGCCCGCCCGCCTGCGGTACGAGTTGCTGCCGGTGAGCCCGACGCACTTCCTGATGCCCTCGGCGGATCCCCTGGAAGACACCCAGACGGTCGCGATCTACGACTTCACCGACGGGGCCGCCCGGTACCTCCACACCAACTGCCGGGTGCACCCCCGGCGCGGCAGCAGCATCAGGACGCCGGCGAGCACGTAGACGCCGGCCTGGACGTTCAGCAGGACGGCGGGCCCGGTCGTCGCGACCAGGGTGCCGGCCAGCAACGCACCGACGGTGGTGAAGGTGGCGACGACGGCGAACGTCGTGCTCAGCACGCGCCCAGCGCGCTCGGGCGCGACCGCGCTCTGGATCTCCGACAGCACCCCGGCGCCGACGACGACGCCCGGTGCGCCCACCAGGACGAACAGCCCGACGTACACGCCCAGCGCCGTCGTCACCAGTGCCAGGTTCCAGATCACTGCGGACAGCAGGCCCAGCACGAGCGACCCCCAGCCGAGCAGCGCGGCCGGCGCCACCCGCCGCGCCACGGTGGCCAGCGCGAACCCGGCGGCCAGCCCGCCGAGCGCCTGCACGCCCCGCAGCAGGCCCGCGTCGGCTTCGCTGCCGCCGAGCACATCCAGGACGTACACCACGAACAACACCAGGAACATGCCCTGCGCCAGCGAGGTGAACACCAGGCCGAGCCCGGTGCGCCACAGGCGCCGGTTGTGCGTCAGCTCCCGCAGGCCGGCCAGCCAGGCCCGCACGACCGGTTCCCGCACGGGGGACAGCACCGGGGCGGGCGCGGCCACCCGGCGGAACGGCTTCGCCAGCAGCGCCGCCGCCACCGCGAGCACGCCGCCTGCGGGTTTGTCAAGGAACTGCGCTATCGTTCGCGGGGGAGTCACTGCGCGAAGCAGTGACTGCGTGCTTACCCGACGTCATCACCCGACCTTGGACGGACGTTGCCCGACCAGCGCGAACTCGCCACCGCCGCCGCCCTCGCCCTCCCCCGGTTCGTGGGCTCGACCGCGCTCTTCCACGCGGCGGTCGCCGAACGGATGGACGTCACCCCCACCGAGCTGCACTGCCTCCACCTGCTCCACGGCGGCGTCAGCGACTCCCCGACCGAACTCGCCCGCCTGCTCGGGATGACGACGGGCGCGTTCACCCGGCTGCTCGACCGGATGGAGCGGCACCGGCTCGCCGAGCGCGCCCCGGACCCCGCCGACCGGCGCCGGCTGGTCGTCCGGCCGCTGCCGGACCGAATGGCGGAGCTCGCCGACCTGTACGCGCCGATGGCCCGGTTCGTCGGCGAGCGGCTCGCCCGCCTGGACCGCCGTCAGCTGACGGCCCTGCTCGAGTTCCTCACCGACGGCACCGCGGCGGCGGAACGGTCGACCACACGGCTGCCGGATGTGACCCAGGCCATAACCGATTGACTAACTCTACTGATGTTGCGTTAACCTGGTTCCACTATGAGGAACTGAACCGCGCCCATCCCGCTTCCGAGGCGGCCCCCGGTCGAGCCTGACGCTCCCGGCGGCCACGACGCCCGGCGGGATTTCCGCTTTCTTCCCCCAGGGCTCGGTGATCGCACATGTCTCCCCTTTTTCCGTTGCAGGCCAAGGACGTCGTCTTCGGCTACGGCACCCGCGTGGTGCTCGACGGCGTCTCGCTGACCGCGTCGGCCGGCCAACGGCTCGGGCTGGTCGGCGAGAACGGCAGCGGCAAGTCCACCCTGCTGCGCCTGCTCGCCGGGCTCGACGAACCGCGCTCCGGCGAGGTGCTCCGCGGCCCGGACGTCGGGTTCCTCCTTCAGGAGCTGCCGTTCCCGATGGACGCGACGTTCGGCGACGTCCTCGACGACGCGCTCGCCGAGATCCGGGTCGCCGCGGCCCGGCTCGACGAGCTGACCACGGCGATGACCGACCGGCCCGACGACGCGGCGGTGCTCGACGAGTACGGCCGCGTGCTGGAGTGGGCCCAGGTCCACGACCTGTGGGACGCCGACCGCCGCGCCAAGCTCGTCTGCGACGGGCTCGGCCTCGGCGGCGTCGAACCGGACCGGCGGCTCGGCACGCTGTCCGGCGGACAGCGGTCGCGGATCGGCCTGGCCGCGCTGCTGATCCGCCGGCCGGAGACGCTGCTGCTGGACGAGCCGACCAACCACCTCGACGACGCCGCGATGGCGTTCCTGGAACGCCACCTCACCGAGCTGACCGGGATCGTGGTGCTGTCTTCGCACGACCGGGTGTTCCTCGACGCGGTCTGCACCGACATCGTCGACCTCGACCCGGCCGCGGCCGACCGGCAGGCCGGCGGCGCGGTCCGCTACGGCGGCAGTTACTCCGACTACCTCGGGCACAAGAAGGCCGAACGGGCGCGCTGGGAACAGCGCTACACCGAGGAGCAGGAAGAACTGAAGGAGCTGCGGGAGACCGTCGCGGTCACCGCGCGGAACGTCGCCTACGGCCGCGGCCCGCGGGACAACGACAAGTTCATCCACCACTTCAAGGGCGCGCGCGTCCAGAAGACGATCTCGCGGCGGGTGCGCGACGCCGAGCAGCGGCTCGAGAACCTGGAGCGCGACCAGGTGCGCAAGCCTCCGGCGCCGCTGCGGTTCCGGGCGGCGCTCACCGGCCGCGCCACGAGCGACGGACCGGCGATCTCGGTGCGCTCCCTGGAAGTTCCGGGCCGGCTGCGGCTGCCCAGGCTCGACGTCGGCGCGTCAGACCGGCTGCTCGTCACCGGTGGAAACGGCGCCGGGAAGTCGACGTTGCTGTCGGTGCTGGCCGGGCGGCTGGCGCCGGCCGGCGGAACCGTCCACTGCGGACCCGGGGTGCGGGTCGGCCTGCTGGAGCAGGACGTCGCGTTCCCGGACCCGGCGCGGACCGCGCACCGGGTGTACCGGGACGCGCTCGGCGAGGACGCTCCTTCGCTGAGTCAGCTCGGGCTGCTGGCTTCGCGCGACGTCCGGCTGCCGGTCGGCGCGCTCTCGGTGGGCCAGCGGCGCCGGCTGGCGCTGGCGATCCTGCTCGCGGAGCCGCCGGACGTGCTGCTGCTCGACGAGCCGACGAACCACATTTCGCTGACCCTGGCGGAAGAACTGTTCGCCGCATTGGAAACGGCGCCGGGCGCCGTCGTCATCGCGTCCCACGACCGGCGGCTGCGCCGCGACTGGGCGGGCGACCACCTGGAGCTGGCCGCGGGCCAGCCCGTGGCCGCATAGGCCGTTATACACCCGGGAAAAGCCGTGAATGTCGCATGTGTCGAGGTAGTGCGTGCCGCTGCGGAGGCACGCTTCGACGACTTCGTGGCCGTACTCGCTGAACGGCCCGACGGTGTTGCAGACGACGCTCGC
>NZ_JBFBBN010000063.1:0-54048 GCF_040682715.1 Amycolatopsis sp. NPDC051128
GGTGGTGGCCTTGGCCGGAGCCGCGGCGGTCTTGGTGGCGGTGGCCCGGGTGCTGGTCGCCGCGGTGGCGCGCTTGACCGGGGTCGCCTTGGGCAGCTTCTTGCTGCCGGAGATGACGTCCTTGAACGTGGTCCCGGCACGGAACGCGGGCACGTTCGTCTTCTTCACCCGCACCGCTTCACCGGTACGCGGGTTGCGGGCGGTACGCGCCGCACGGGCACGCTTCTCGAACACCCCGAACCCGGTGATGTTGACCTTCTCGCCCTTGTTGACCGTCCGGATGATGATGTCCACCAGACCGTCAACGGCCTGCGAAGCCACCTTCTTGTCGCCCAGACGCTCCGACAGCGCCTCGATCAGCTGGGCCTTGTTCGTCATTCCAGTCCTCCATAGTGGAACTACTCGTACACGGCCCATCTCGGCCGACACTGCACACGGTATTACCAATACCGCACAAAATCCAACCGGGGGTCGAATATTTCTTTGTGCCGGGGCGGGTTCTGCCTCCCGCCGGACGTCCGTCCGTAGCCTTTCGAGATACGGCCAGGACGTCGCCCATGGCCCTGAGCAGCCAAAACATGGTGCCCAGGTCGTCCACAGTGGTCGTCCATATAGGACTCGACGCCCTTTCGAAGAACTTTTCCGCCGACACGCCGGGGTGAGCCGTCCGGCGGGTCGCCGGCCCCGATCCCGCGCAGCGATCGGGGATCCCGGCGCCGCCGGAGGCCGTCCCGGAGGCCCTTGGGCGCCCCTTCGCCGTGGAGCCAGGCGGAAGCGAGGCGGAAGCGCGGCGCCGCGGCACCCGGCGACCGCGAAGGGCGGGAGAGGCCGGCGTTGCGGCGCAACCGATGAAGCCCCCGCCGGAATGCCCGTGCCCGCAAAAGGATCTTCCCCGTAGGGTGAACTCACTCGTTCGGCGCAGCCGTGGCCTGCCGTGACGTCTCGGGTACGCCCCGGCGCGCGCGGGGCTCCGGACTCCGGATGTCACCGCCGCAACGCCGTGTTGGGCGCGGGGCGGCGGGCCGGGCGAGCTAGTCTGCGGCCGGAGGAAGCGCCGGGCGGACAGGGAGAACCGTGGACCAAGAGACGCTCACGACCGTGGTCGGACGGGTGGCGGGCACCGAGGACTCGACGCCGCTGCAGTTCCACGTGGCCATCGACCCGGAAGCCTATCTGCAGCTCGACGACGTCGTCGTGACCCGGCGGGAACTGCCTGGCCTCGGCGAAGTCACGTCCTACGGCGTCGTGACGCAGGTGAGCGCGCGGCACGAGGGCGCCAGCTTCGGCAGCGACGTCTTCCTGATCTCCGACGGCGTCCTGCCCGCGCAGGTGCAGGAGATCGCCGAGATCGCCACCACCCGCGTCGAGCCCGAGTGCTACGTGCCGCCGCGGCCGGGGGCGCAGGTCTCCCGCGCGGTGGGGGAGGATCGCGCGCAGGCACTGTACTTCGACAACATGACCCGCCAGGTGGCGGTCGGCCTTGGCCGGGACGGCGAACCCGTCTACCTCAACATGGACTTCCTCGACGGCACCCGCGGCGCGCACGTGAGCATCAGCGGCGTCAGCGGGGTCGCGACGAAGACGTCGTTCGCGTTGTTCCTGCTGCACTCGATCTTCCGCGGCGGCGCCCTGCCGAACGCCCACAACGCCAAGGCGCTCGTGTTCTCGGTCAAGGGCGAGGACCTGCTGTTCCTCGACACCCCGAACGTCCACCTGGACGAGAAGCTGAAAGCCGAGTACGCCAAGCTGGGGCTGCCCGCGGAACCGTTCGCCTCGGTCGGGTTCTACGCGCCGCCGACGCCGTCGGACACCACGGGGAAACCCCACGTCACCGGCCGGACCTCCGGTGTCGGCGCGTTCTGGTGGACCATCGCGGAGTTCTGCGCCGGCGACCTGCTGCCGTACGTCTTCGCCGACGCCGAGGACGAGCGCAACCAGTACACGATGGTCATCCACCAGGTCGCGAACCGCTTGCGGCTGGACAGCACCCCGGCCGGGAAGGACGGCGCCGCCAACGTCGACGGCGTGCTGTGCCGCACCTACGCCGAACTGATCGACGTCATCTGCGAGCGCGTCACCGACGAGGAAACCCGGGCGAGCTGGGCGGGCGCGGTCACCGGCGCCGGCACGGTCAACGCCTTCATCCGCCGCCTGCGCTCCAGCCAGCGCGCGCTGAACGGGCTCATCCGCGGCGACCTCACCGACCACGCGGCCCGCAAGCTGTCCACGGAGAACCAGCAGGTGACCGTCGTGGACATCCACAACCTCGTCGAGCGCGCGCAGCGGTTCGTCGTCGGCGTGACGCTCGCGGCGGAGACCGCGCGCAAGGAAGCCGCCGGCCCGGGCGGGCTCCTGTTCACCATGCTGGACGAGCTGAACAAGTACGCGCCGCGGGAAGGCAGCAGCCCGATCAAGGAGGTGCTGCTGGACATCGCCGAGCGAGGCCGCTCCCTCGGCGTCATCCTGATCGGTGCGCAGCAGACCGCCAGCGAGGTCGAGCGCCGGATCGTCAGCAACAGCTCGGTGCGGATCGTCGGCCGCCTCGACGCCGCGGAGGCTTCGCGCCCCGAGTACGGCTTCCTCCCGGCCAGCCAGCGGGTCCGCGCGACGCTCGCCACGCCGGGCACGATGTTCGTGAGCCAGCCGGAGATCCCGGTGCCGATCGCGGTCGGCTTCCCGTTCCCGGCCTGGGCCACGCGGCTTTCCGAGGCGGGCCAGGTCCCGACGACGACCGCGACCTCGAGGTCCGATCCCTTCGCCGGCCTGCCGACGCGGGGCGCCGACCCCTTCGCCGACGACCCGCCGCCGTTCTAGCCGACCATCGTCCCCGCCCGATTCCGCACGGAAGGACGTCGCGTGAAGTTCCTGCACACCTCCGACTGGCACATCGGCAAGACGCTCAAGGGCCGCAACCGCCTGGACGAGCAGCGCGCCGTGCTCGGCGAAATCGTCCGGATCGCGCGGAAGGAGGCTTTCGACGCGATCCTCGTCGCGGGTGACCTCTACGAGACGTCGGCGCCGTCGGCCGCCGCGCAGGAGCTCGTGGTGCAGGCCCTGATGGCGTTGCGCGACACCGGCGCCGAGGTGCTGGCCATCGCCGGGAACCACGACCACGCAGCGACGTTCGAGGCGTACCGGCCGCTGCTGCGGAAAGCGGGCGTCCACCTCTCCGGCGATCCCCGGCCCGCCGCGGACGGCGGTGTCGTGTCGTTCGACGCCCGTTCGACGGGTGAGCGCGTCGATGTCGCGGTGCTGCCGTTTCTTTCGCAGCGCTACGCGGTTCGCGCCGCCGAGCTGCTCACGGGCACCCCGGCGGACAACGTCGGCCAGTACGACCAGCGCGTGCGCGACATCCTGGACCACCTCAAGTCCGGGTTCACCGACGGCGCGGTGCACCTCGTCATGGCGCACCTGACGGTGACCGGCGGGGCGATGGGCGGCGGCGAGCGGGCGGCGCAGTCGATCTTCGAGTACCACGTGCCCGCCACGGCGTTCGGTCCCGAACCCCACTACGTCGCGCTCGGCCACCTGCACCGGCGCCAGTCGCTGCCCGCCGCGTGCCCGGTGCACTACAGCGGTTCGCCGTTCGCCGTCGACTTCGGCGAGCAGGACAACAAGAGCGTCGTGCTCGCGGTCGAGGTGACGCCGACGACCCCGGCGAAGATCACCGACCTCCCGCTGACCTCGGGACGGCGGCTGCGGACCGTCCACGGCACGGTGGCGGAACTCACCGGCCGCGCGGCGGAGTTCGGCGAGGACTACCTCCGCGTCTACGTCCGGGAAGCGACCAGGGCCGGGCTGCGCGAGGAGATCCAGGAAGCGCTGCCCAACGCCCTGGAAATCCGCATCGACCCCGAGTTCGCCGCGCCGGTGACGACGTCGGCCGGCGACCGCGCGGTCGCGGACCGTTCGCCGGGGGAGCTGTTCGCGTCCTACTGCGAAGAACGCACGGTCGAGGACAAGCGCGTGCAGGCGCTCTTCGCGCGGCTGCACGACGAAGAGACGAGCGGGGTGTGACATGCGGCCAGTGCTGCTGGAGATGACCGGCTTCGCGTCGTTCCGCGAGAAGACCGAAGTCGGCTTCGAGGACACGGACTACTTCGCGCTCGTCGGGCCGACCGGGGCGGGCAAGAGCACGGTGATCGACGCGCTCACCTTCGCTCTGTACGGCTCCGTCGCCCGATGGGACCACGAGGGCCTCGTCGCGCCCGCGCTCGCCCCGACGGCGAACCGCGCCACCGTCAGGCTGGTGTTCGACGCCGGCGGCGCGCGCTACCACGTCGTGCGGGAAGTCCGGCGCAGCGGCGGGAAGAAACCCACGGTCAGCGTGAAGAACGTCCGCCTGGAACGGCTCGCCGACCCGACCGCGTCCGGCGGCCCGGACGACGCCGCCGACGCGGTCGCGGCCGACTCCGAGGTCACACCGGCGATCGAGCGACTGCTCGGGTTGACGTTCAAGCACTTCTGCACCTGCGTGGCGCTGCCCCAGGGCGACTTCGCCGAGTTCCTGCACGCCAAGGCCGCCGACCGGCAGAAGATCCTCATCAAGCTGCTGGGCCTGGAGGTCTACGAGCGGATCGGCCGCCGCGCCGGGGTGACGGCGGAGCAGCAGAAGCAGCGCGCCGCGGTCCTCACCGAACAGCTCGGCAGCTATGCCGACGCGACCGCGGAAGCCGTCGAAGAACTCGCCACGCGGGCGACGGCCTTCGCGGAGCTGGACGCGCGGGTGAACGCGGCGCTGCCGGCGTTGAACGACGCGACGCGCGCGCACGACGAAGCGCGGCAACGCGTCGCCACGCTGACGCGGGAGCTCAGCGTCCTCGACGCCGTGGAACGCCCGGCCGGTGTCGAGGACCTGGAAACCCGGCGCCGGGCCGCGGCGGGCGCCGCCACGGCCGCGCGGTCCGGGCTGGAGCAGGCCGAAACGGCGGACGAGGCGGCCAGGGCCGCGTTGGCCGCCGCGCCCGACCGGGCCGGGCTGGAACGGATCCGCGCCGCCCGCACGGAGCTCGCCGAAACCGAAAAGGCCCTCCCCGCTCTGGAAGAAGCGGCGAAGGCGGCCGTGCGGGCGAAGGAGGGCGCTGCCGCCGCGGTGACCGAAGCCGTCTCCGTCGCCGAAGCGGCGCGGAAGACCCGGGACACCACGGCCCGGGCCGCCGAGGACGCGGCCACCGAAGCCGCCCGCGGCCGCCAGGACCGCGACCGGCTGGCCGGGCTGCGGCCGCCGGCGAACCTCGGTGACCTGTCGGCGGACGCGGCACGGGTCGCGAAGCGCACGACGAACGCCGCCGCCCGCCTGAGCGCGGCCGAAGCCGCCGACGCCGAAGCGCGCGCGGCGCTGGCCGCGCAGCCGGACGTCGCGCCGCTCGCGGCCGCCCGCTCCGATGCCCGCACGCTCTACGCGTTGTGTGAGGCTCAGCGGAAGGCCGCGCCCGAGCACGCCGCGCGCCGGACGGAACTCGAAGCGGCGCGAAGCGCCTTCGCTCGTGCTGATGCCGAACTCATCGCGGCGAAGGCCGCGGTGACCGAGGCCGAACGGATCGGGCAGGCTCTGGTGCTGCGGGCCGGGTTGGCCGTCGGGCACCCGTGCCCGGTGTGCGAGCAGGAAGTCCCGGCGCTGCCGGACGCCGGCGGGCACGCCCACCTCGCCGAGGCGCGCGAGCGGGTGGAGGCGGCCGAACGGGAGCGCGACGCGGCGGAGTCCGTTTCGCGCAAACTGGAGCGTGCCGTCGACCGCGACGCCGACTCCGCCGCTTCGGCCGCGTCGCAGGCGGAAGAACTGCGCGCGATGCTCGCCGAGGTCGACGGCCCGCCGGAGCCGGCGGCGCTGCGGCGCCCGGTCGAGGCCTCCTTCTCCGAGCAGGACTTCGCCGACCTCGTCGCCGCCGTGCGCGAACGGGGCGAGTGGCTGTCCACGACGATCGACGCCCGCGCCCGCGTCGCCGAGGCCGCGCGCGCCGCGGACGCCGAACTCGCCGCGGCCCGCGCCGAACGCGCCGCCGCGCAGCACGAGGCCGACGTCGTGGGGAAATCGGTCGCGGCGGCCAGGGAAGCGTTGCGGGCGGCCCGCGACCCGCTCGTCGGGCTGGGCGCGCCGGCGATCGACGTCGACGACGTCCCGGCGGGCTGGCAGCGGCTCACCGCGTGGGCGGCCGCCGCCCTCGAGGAACGGCGGACCGCGCTGGCCGCCCTCGAGGCGGCCGCCGAAGCCGTGGGCAAGGAAGCCGTCGTCGCGGCCGACGATCTCGCCTCCGCCGAGCGGAACGCCGAGCAGCGGCGGAGCCAGGCGGTCGACGCGGGCCTGGCCGCGCAGTCGGCGAGCACCGAACTGGCGACCGCCCGGCGCCGGCACGGCGAACTGGTCGCGGCGCTCGCCGAAGCACCGTCCGCCGACGTGGTCACCGAGCAGCTCACGCGGGTCGCCGAACTCGAACAGGCCGCGAAGGCGGCGGACGCCGGCCTCCGCGCGGCTCGCGCGACGGCGAAACAAGCCGCCGAAGCCCAGGCGAGCATCGCGAAGCAGGTCGAAGCCGAACGGCAGAAGCTGTCGCGGGCGCGCGATCCGCTGGTCGGCCTCGGCGCCCCGCCGATCCACGGCTTTTCGGGGGCCCGGGGCGAAGCTCCGGTCGTCTCCGACGGCGAGAGCCTCCTCGACGCCTGGACCGCGCTCACGAGCTGGGCGTCCGGCCAGGCGAACCAGCACCGCGAGCGGCTGGCCGTCGCGACGACCGCCGAGGGCGAAGCCGCCGAAGCGTTGCGGGCGGCCGAACGCGCCGTCGCCGACGACATCACCGCGCTCGGCGTCGGCCTGCCCGAGGGACCGGTGCGGGACCGGGCCCCGGTGGCCGTCGCCGCCGCCCGGGCCCGCGCCGAAGCCGATCACACCGAGCTGCGGCGGCGGCTGGCCCGCGTCGAGGGCCTGCACGGCGACATCGCGGCCGCGGAGTCGGAGGCACAGGTGGCGCGGCTGCTCGCGGATCTCCTGCGCTCGGACAAGTTCCCGCGCTGGCTGATCGCCGGGGCGCTCGACACGCTCGTCGCCGAGGCGTCGGCGTCGCTGCTCGAACTGTCCGGCGGCCAGTTCGAGCTGACCCACGACAAGGGCGACTTCCTGGTGGTGGACCACAACGAAGCCGACGCCCGGCGGCCGGTGAAGACGCTGTCCGGCGGCGAGACGTTCCAGGCGTCGCTCGCGCTGGCCCTCGCGCTGTCGTCCCAGCTCGGCGCGATGGCCGCGGCCGGCGCGACCCGGCTGGAGTCGATCTTCCTCGACGAGGGCTTCGGGACCCTGGACGAAGCCACCCTCGACGTCGTGGCGTCCACATTGGAGAACCTCGCCGCCACCGGCACCCGGATGGTCGGGGTGATCACGCACGTGCCGGCGCTCGCCGAGCGCGTCCCGGTGCGGTTCCTGGTCACCCGCGACGGCACCGGCTCGCACATCAGCAGGGAGGGCGCATGACCGCCGTCGCCGGGATGCACTTCAGCATCGACGCGTGGGATCCGGGCTACGGCAGCTCGATGGAGGCCGAGGAGCTGGCGCGGTCGGGGGCCGAGGTCGAACTCGACGTCGAGGTGCCCGCGGCCGAGTGGGCGCCGATCGATCCCTCGCCGGTGCCTTCGCCGCCGGACGCGGTGCTGTTCGTCGACGGCGTCCGCCGCATCGACGCCCGCGTCTGGATCGACGACCCCGCCGGGGCGAACTTCGCGTCCATCGGCATCTGCGCGTCCTACGCGGCCGGGGTGGTGTGCTGCTGCGAGGGGCGGGCGCACGTCATCGGCGCCAATGTCCGGCGCGGGCTGTTCACGGTCGCGCCGGACGCCGAGGGCATCCCGACGTCGGCGGGGGTCTACGAGCCGTTCCGCGCGAAGGCGAAGGAGGACAAGCCGTTGCCGGTGGTGCTGTCGTCCGCCCTGCAGGAGCAGCTGGCCGACGTCGAGCTGGAGACGGCGACGGAGGCCCGCCGGGCGATCGCCGGGCACGTCGGCCACGATCTGCTCGTCGTCGACGGCCCGCTGAGCGGCCGGACGCACCTGCCCCGGGCGGTCGGGTTCATCAAGAGCCACCAGACGACGTACCTGCCGGGCGAACTCAATTCGATGGTCGGCAGCCTCGGCCCGCACCAGCGCACGCCGGTTTTCCTGATGGGCACGACCTGGGTCCGGCACTCGTGGTACCTGCGCCTGCCGTCCGCCGGCGGCCCGCCGTGGTCGGGCGTGGTGCGCGTCGAGGCGGCGCCGCACCTCGCGCGCGAAGAGGTGACGGACCTGGCGAACGTCACGCAGTCGGTGCTGGGGCGGTTCGCGTCCGTCCCGTACAAGGACTCACGGGCGCCGCAGAACCTGTACCCGATCGCGGGGCTCGAGCGCGACCTGCGGCACCGGCTCGGCGACCAGCAGTTCGTCTACCGGGCGCTGCGGCGGGCCGCGGCGCGCTGATTCACCACCCGGGCCCGGGACGGTGGCCTGGGGATGCCACCGCCCCGAGGTGTCCTCTGTGGAGGGTCAGCTCACCGACCCGTCCCCGGTCTGCGGCGCACCCGCCGGCTTGACCGCGACCTGCGGCTTCGCCGGCTTGGGCGCCTTCGACGTCGTGGGTGGCTTCGTCGGCTTCGGCTTGGCCGTCGTGGCCGGCGGCGGGGTCCCGAGGATGGTGAAGGCCTGCGTCGCCTTCCGGCCGTCCGTGCAGGGGAACGACGCGGTGTACTTGCCCGGCGTCCTGATCGCCGTCGTGTGCCCGGCGTGCTTGCCCCAGTTGCCACCCTCGGTCCAGGCCAGCGGTGCGGCGAACCCCTTGGAGGTGACCGGTCCGGCCGGGGTGCAGCCG
Organism: Amycolatopsis sp. NPDC051128; assembly: GCF_040682715.1. Taxonomy (NCBI): domain Bacteria; kingdom Bacillati; phylum Actinomycetota; class Actinomycetes; order Pseudonocardiales; family Pseudonocardiaceae; genus Amycolatopsis; species Amycolatopsis sp. NPDC051128. The sequence goes on from NZ_JBFBBN010000063.1 coordinate 8,828, forward strand.
CTGCCCATCCCGGCGTACACCTGCGCGTAAATCTGTCCGCCCGGCTGCACTTGGGTCGTCATGCCCCAGCTGACTTCGCCGGCCGCGCTCGCCGGCGCCGCCAGTGCCAGTGTTGCCGCGCTCGCCGCCATTAGGCCGATCAGGGTCTTCTTCAGCATGGTGGTTCCCCTCTCGTTCGGTCCCTCTTCCACGCTTGAGCCGGGGAAATGGTTGGGCCACCGGCAAATTCATATACATGAACGGTAATCGAGTCTATGTTTACCGGTCACATATGCGTTAGCTTGTCCGCCATTGGTTTCCGTCGACGACGAGGAGAATCGATGCGCAACGGCCAGCTGGTTCTCGCCGCGGTACTGGGTCTGTCGCTGGCGGCGCCGGCGATGGCGGTGGCGGACGCGCAACCCTGGCGCGACGCCCGCCAGTCGCCCGACCGCCGAGCCGCGGAGCTGGTCGCGGCGATGACCCTCGACGAGAAGATCTCCCAGCTGCACCTGCAACCCGACGCCGAGCACCAGCGCTACGTGCCCCCGATCCCGCGGCTCGGCGTGCCCGGCTTCCGGATCGCCAACGGGCCGGCCGGCATGGGGCCCGCCGACGACAAACCGCAGAAACCGGCGACCGCGCTGCCGGCCACGATGGCGCTGGCGTCGACGTTCGACGCCGGCCTCGCGGGCCGGTACGGCCGGCTGATCGGCAGCGAAACCCGCGCGCTCGCGCACAACGTGTCCGAGGCGCCCGACATCAACATCGCCCGCGTCCCGCGCAACGGCCGGACGTTCGAGGGGATGGGCGAGGACCCGTTCCTCGTCGGGGCGCTGGCCGCCGCCGACATCCGCGGCATCCAGGAGAACGGCACCATCGCCGAGGTCAAGCACTACGCGGCGAACAACCAGGAGACCAACCGGCACGGCGTCGACGAGCACATCGACGAGCGCACCCTCAACGAGATCTACCTGCCGCACTTCGAGCAGTCGGTCACCGAAGGCCGCGCGGGGTCGGTGATGTGCGCCTTCCCCAAGATCAACGGCGTGTTCGTGTGCGAGAACCCGGCACTGCTGCAGGACAAGCTGCGCGGCGAATGGGGGTTCAAGGGGTTCGTCCAGTCCGACTGGGGCGCCGCGCACAGCACCGTCGGGTCGGCGAACGCCGGGATGAACCTCGAAATGATCGACGGCACCTGGTACGGCGACAAGATGAAGCAGGCCGTGCTCGCCGGGCAGGTGACCGAACGGCGGGTCGACGAGCTGCTGCTGCCGCGGTTCCGCACGATGTTCGCCTTCGGGCAGTTCGACCACCCGCCGGTGCTCTCCCCGCTGCCGACCGCCCAGCATGACGCCGCCGCGAAGGACTTCGCCGAGCGGGGCATGGTGCTGCTGCGCAACGAACACGCGCAGTTGCCGCTCGACGACCGCACGGTGCGGTCGATCGCCTTGATCGGGCCGTTCGCCACCAAGGCCAAGACCGGGGGCGGCGGAAGCTCCGCCGTCATCCCGACGTCCACAGTGGACCCGCTGCCGGGGCTCCGGCAGCGCGTGCCGGGCGCCGGCGTGACCCTCGACGACGGCAGCGACCCGGCCCGCGCGGCCGCGCTCGCCGCCACCGCCGACGTCAGCGTCGTGATGGTCGGCGACAACGAGACGGAGGGCAAGGACCGGCCGAGCCTCGCCCTCGACGGCAATCAGGACGCCCTCGTCGACGCGGTCGCCGCGGCCAACCCGCACACCGTGGTCGTGGTGAAGAGCGGCGGCCCGGTGCTCATGCCGTGGGCGTCCCGGGTGCCGGCGATCCTCCAGGCGTGGTACCCCGGCCAGCAGGACGGCGCGGCGGTGGCGGGCGTGCTCTTCGGCGACGTCAACCCGTCGGCGAAGCTGCCGATCACGTTCCCCGCGACGGAGGCGGACACCCCGGCGAACACCGCGGCGCAGTTCCCCGGCGTGAACGGCGTCGCGGAGTATTCGGAAGGCCTGCAGGTCGGCTACCGGTGGTTCGACGCGCAGGGCCGTACGCCGTTGTTCCCGTTCGGCCACGGCCTGTCGTACACGACGTTCGCCTTCTCCGGGCTGACGGTGAAGAACACCGGCGACGGCGCCACGGCGACGTTCACGGTGCGGAACACCGGCCGGCGGGCGGGTGCCGAGGTGGCCCAGCTGTACCTGGGCTTCCCGGCCGCCGCGGGCGAGCCGCCGCGGCAGCTCAAGGGCTTCGAGCGGGTGGAGCTCGCGCCCGGCCAGGCTCGCCGGGTGACGATCCGGCTGGACGCGCGCGACTTCTCGGTGTGGGACACGGGCAGTCACGCGTGGCGGCCGGTGCCGGGCGGGTTCACCGTGCGGGTGGGCGACTCGTCACGGTCGTTGCCGCTGCGGGCGTCGCTGAAGCGGTGACGTCCTCAGCCCTTGCAGCCGGGGGCGACGGCGGCGGCGGCCATGAGTTCCGGGGACTCGGTCATCGGGGCGACCGGGTCGTACGTGCCGTCGACGTCCTTCTGCGCCTGTTCGATCGCCTCCGCCGCCGGAGTCTGCGACGCCTGGTCGCCCGGCTTGGCGCGGTCGAGGGTCTCCTTCGCGCTCGTCGCGCGGTCGTGCGCCGTCGCGAACTTCTTGACGAACCCCGCCCGCACGGTCTCGGCGAGCGGGACCGGCGCGGGCGGCAACGCGGTCAGCTTGCCGACCACCTCGCCGAGCCGGGCCGCGATCTCGCCCAGCTGGGCACTGAGCTGCTGTTGCGCCTCCGCGACCGAGCCCGGGTCCGGCTTGGCCGGCCCGGCCTCCCGGTTGGTGCGCTCCCGGTAGCCGTGTATCGCGCCGCAGAAGCCGTCCATCCAGCTCAGCGTGGCCGGGTCGGCGGTCGGCGACGCCGGGATCGGGTCCGGCGAGGTCGGCTTCCCGGCCGGCGCGGTGACGGTCACGGTCGGCCCGGCCGGGCGCCCGTCCGAACACGCGGCCAGCAACAGGCAGGCGCCGAGCAGCACCGGAACGATCTTCATGGGTCCCCCCTCATGCTGATCCTTCGCGGATACACGCGCGAGCCCGCCGAACGGTTGCCTCAGGCCGCGGCGGGCGTCCCGGCCAGTGCGAGCCGGCCGTCGGCGGTCAGCTCCGCCCGCGTCCACTGCCCGACGGCGACCACCGGCCCCCCGGCCGGCCGGATCAACCCGGCCCGCGCCAGTTCGTGCGCGGTCGCCTGATCGCAGCACGGCAGGCCGTCGATCCGCAGGTCCGGTTCACAACTGCAGGTCAGCTCGGCTCGTCCGGCGCCGACCGCCCGCAACATCGCCAGCGCCCGGCGATTCAGCGTGCTCTCCATGGTCATCCCCCTCGATGGTGCTGACCTCCAGGAGACGTGCCCGGCGTCACTGAATACGCCACTTTCGCGAGGTTCCCCCGAACGGTCCACGGCGGCGCCGCCCCCAGGGACGAATCCGCGTCGCGTGGCCGCCGAGCCGGCGGTCAGAGCCGTTCTTGCAGGGCGTCCGCGGCCGCGAGGAGGTCGGCCGCCCAGCGGGCGCCCGGCTTGCGGCCGATGCGCTCGATCGGGCCGGACACCGACACCGCCGCCACCACCGTGCCCGCCGAGTCGCGCACCGGCGCCGAGATGCTCGCCACTCCCGGCTCGCGCTCCGCGACGCTCTGCGCCCAGCCCCGCCGCCGCACCTCCAGCAGCGTCCGCTCGCCGAACACCGCGTCCGCCAGGATCGTGCGCTGCGTGTGCGGATCCGCCCATGCCGCGAGCACCTTCGCCCCGGAGCCCGCCGTCATCGGCAGCCGGGAACCCACCGGGACCGTGTCGCGCAGGCCGCTCGGCGGCTCCGCCGTCGCGACGCACACGCGCTGGACGCCGTCACGCCGGTACAGCTGCACGCTTTCGCCCGTGACGTCGCGCAGCTTCGGCAGCACCACCCCCGCCGCGTCGAGCAGCGGGTCCGTCGAACCGCCGGCCAGCTCGGCCAGCGCCGTACCGGGGCGCCAGCGCCCGTCCGGACCGCGGCGCAGCAGCCGGTGCACCTCGAGGCCCACCGCGAGCCGGTGCGCGGTCGCCCGGGGGAGCCCGGTCCGCGTGCACAGTTCCGCGAGGCCGCATGGGTCGTCCGCGACCGCTTGCAGCACGGCCACCGCTTTGTCCAGTACTCCGATACCGCTATGCTGTCCCACGACCCGATACTAGCTTCCCGCACTTTGGGAAGTCCAGTATCTGGGAAACCCGAACTCGAGCTGCGCCTCTCCTTCGCGGCTCGCATCCGATTCCGCAGGTGCGCGCCCGAGTTCCGACGACGAACCGTGGAAGGAGCCGGAGATGACCAGCCCGACCGGCAAGGCCCGCACGCTGGCGGAGAAGGTGTGGGAAAGCCACCTCGTGCGCCGAGGCGAAGGTGTCGAACCGGACCTGCTCTACATCGACCTCCACCTGCTGCACGAAGTGACCAGTCCCCAGGCCTTCGACGGCCTCCGCCTGGCCGGGCGGCCGCTGCGCCGCCCCGATCTGACCATCGCGACCGAGGACCACAACGTCCCGACCGTCGACATCGAGCTCCCCATCGCCGATCCGGTCTCGCGCACCCAGGTCGACACCCTTCGCCGCAACTGCAAGGAGTTCGGGGTCCGGCTGCACCCGATGGGTGACGCCGAGCAGGGCATCGTGCACGTCATCGGCCCGCAGCTCGGCCTGACCCAGCCCGGCATGACCGTGGTCTGCGGCGACAGCCACACCTCGACCCACGGCGCGTTCGGCGCCATCGCGTTCGGCATCGGCACGTCCGAGGTCGAGCACGTCATGGCCACCCAGACGCTGCCGCTCAGTCCATTCAAGACGATGGCGATCACGGTCGACGGTGAGCTGCGCCCCGGCGTCACCGCGAAGGACATCATCCTCGCGGTGATCGCCAAGATCGGCACCGGCGGCGGCCAGGGCTACGTCCTGGAGTACCGCGGCAAGGCCATCGAGGCCCTCTCGATGGAGGCCAGGATGACCGTCTGCAACATGTCGATCGAGGCCGGCGCCCGCGCTGGGATGATCGCCCCCGACGAGACGACCTTCGAGTACCTGAAGGGCCGGCCGCACGCGCCGCAGGGCGCCGACTGGGACGCCGCCGTCGCCGCGTGGAAGGAACTGCGCACCGACGACGGCGCCGAGTTCGACGCCGAGGTGCACCTGGACGCGTCCGCTTTGACGCCGTTCGTCACCTGGGGCACCAACCCCGGCCAGGGGCTCCCGCTGAGCGCCGAGGTGCCCGACCCGGAGCAGATCGCGGACGAGAACGACCGCGTCGCCGCTGAGAAGGCCCTGTCCTATATGGATCTGAAGCCCGGCACGCCGCTGCGGGAGATCGCGGTGGACACCGTCTTCCTCGGCTCCTGCACCAACGGCCGGATCGAGGACCTGCGGGCCGCGGCCGAGGTGCTGCGTGGTCGGAAAGTGGCGGACTCGGTCCGGATGCTGGTGGTTCCCGGCTCGATGCGGGTCCGCAAGGCCGCCGAGGCCGAGGGCCTCGACCAGGTCTTCACCGAGGCCGGCGCCGAGTGGCGCCAGGCAGGCTGCTCGATGTGCCTCGGCATGAACCCGGACCAGCTGAAGCCGGGGGAGCGCAGCGCGTCGACGTCGAACCGCAACTTCGAGGGCCGGCAGGGCAAGGGCGGCCGGACGCACCTGGTCTCGCCGCTGGTGGCCGCCGCCACGGCCGTCCGGGGCACGCTGTCGTCCCCGGAAGACCTGCGCACCGCCGCCCGCTGACCCGAGAGGAGCTCCCACCATGGAACCGTTCACCCAGCACACCGGCATCGGCGTCCCCCTTCGCCGGTCCAACGTGGACACCGACCAGATCATCCCGGCGGTCTACCTCAAGCGGGTCACCCGGACCGGCTTCGAGGACGGCCTGTTCGCCGCCTGGCGCGGCGACGAGGACTTCATCCTGAACCAGGAGCCGTTCAAGGGCGGCAGCGTGCTGGTCGCGGGCCCGGACTTCGGAACCGGTTCCTCCCGCGAGCACGCCGTCTGGGCGCTGAAGGACTACGGCTTCCGGGCCGTCATCTCGGCCCGGTTCGCCGACATCTTCCGCGGCAACTCCGGCAAGGGCGGCCTGGTGGCCGCGCAGTGCGAGCAGCACGACGTCGAGCTGCTGTGGAAGCTGCTCGAGAACGAGCCCGGCACCGAGGTCACGGTGGACCTCGAGACCAAGACCGTGCGGGCCAAGGACTTCACCGCGCCCTTCCGGATCGACGACTACGTCCGCTGGCGGCTGCTCGAAGGCCTCGACGACATCGCTCTCACGTTGCGCCATGCCGGTGAGATCGACAGCTTCGAGGCGACCCGCCCCAGCTGGAAGCCGACGACCACGCCGGTCACCGCGAGCTGACCCGGAGGCGGGGCGGGATCGCCTGCTCCGAAAGGGATCCCGCCCCGCGCCACCGGCTCCGGCACCACACCAGACGGCCCTCGCGAGGCCTCCATCGCGAGGCGGAACCCGCCCCGGGACAAGGGAAAGATTCCGCGTGCCGTTTGGAATTTGTGCTGCCTTGGTAATACCGTGGTGTTGGTCGGCCGACACGGCCGTGGACGGGTACTTCCTTCTTGGAGGACTGGAATGGCCAACAAGGCCCAGCTGATCGAGGCGCTGACGGAGCGCCTGGGCGACAAGAAGGCCGCTTCCGAGGCGGTCGACGGTCTGGTCGACATCATCATCCGGACGGTCAACAAGGGCGAAAAGGTCAACATCACCGGCTTCGGGGTGTTCGAGAAGCGTGCCCGTGCGGCCCGCACCGCCCGCAACCCGCGCACCGGCGAGGCCGTGCGGGTCAAGAAGACCAACGTGCCGGCCTTCCGCGCCGGGACCACCTTCAAGGACGTCATCTCCGGCGCGAAGAAGCTGCCGAAGGCCACGCCGGTCAAGCGGGCCACGGCCGGTACGCGCGCGGCCACGACATCCCGCACGGCCGCGGCGAAGCCGGCCACCGCGCGCGCGACGACGACGCGGACCCGCGCGACGGCGGCGAAGCCGGCCGCGGCGAAGCCGGCGACCACCCGGACGACGGCGGCGAAGGCGGCCCCGAAGACCACGACCACACGGGCGAAGGCCGCACCGAAGGCGACGGCGGCCAAGACGACCACCGCGGCCAAGACGGCCACCGCGAAGCCGAGCACGGCGGCGAAGACGACAGCGGCGAAGACGACTGCAGCCAAGACTACGGCCGCGAAGACGACTGCCGCCAAGGCGACCACGGCCCGGAAGACCACCGCCGCCAAGGCGCCGGCCAAGCGGACTTCGGCCGCGGCGAAGAAGAACTGACCGCCCAAAACTGTCGGACCCCTGCGGTAACGTGAAATCGGGGGGTCCCCTGGGGGGTGACCCCCCGCTAGGCGAGCAACCTTTCCGGCAGGGCCCCGCGCGGAAGTGCGCGGGGCCCTGCCGCATGTCCGGGAGAAAGCGTTCGCCGCCCGAAGGGTCGGCCCGCGTACCTGCACAGTCGGCTCGCGTACCCAGAAGGTCGGCTCGTGTACCTGAAGGGTCGACTGCGGGGGTACGCGAGCCGGCTGCGGGGGTGCGCGAGCCGACTGTCCGGGTGCGCGAGCCGGCTCTTCGGGGACGTGAAGCGAGCGTCCGGGTGCGTGTGGTGGTGGCCGCGAATGTCACTCACGGCTAAGACCTCTTCCCGAACGGAACACCGCGCACCACCCGCTCGGCCGAACGTCCGTGCCGGGACCGGTTCCGTCCAATTTCGCAAAGTTGCTTGAGCGCCCGGCCGAGTGATGCCACGCTGCGTTCCTCGGGGTTCGCGTCCGGCGGGACCCCGGCGGTGCGAGGCGAACCTGGGGGCGACCACCATCGACATCCGGCTGCTCGGCCCGTTCCAGGTGCTCGTCGACGGTTCGCCGGTCGTGCTGACCAGTTCCCGGCAGCGCGCGCTGCTCGCCACGCTGGCACTCGCCGCCGGCCGCCTGGTGTCGATCGATGCCCTCGCCCGCGGGGTGTGGGGCGAAGCGCCGCCCGCCCACATCCGCGGCAGCCTCCAGACCTACGTCATGCGCCTGCGCCGGCTGTGCGGCGAAGACACCGTTGTCACCGAACCGGACGGGTACCGGCTGGTCGTGGACCCGTCCCGGGTGGACGCCCTGCGCTTCCTCCGCACGCTCGACCAGGCCGCCGCCACCACCGAACCCGCTCGTCGCAGAGAACTGCTCACCGCCGCGCTCGCCACCTGGGGCGGCACCCCCCTCGAAGGCGTCGGATCGCCCGCGCTCACCGCCGAATGGGGACCGCTGCTGACCGAGCGGCACCTCTTCGCCGTCGAACAACGCATCGACCTCGACGCCGGGCTCGTCCCCGACGCCCGGCTCGTCGCCGAACTGACCGACCTCGTCGCCCAGCACCCGTTGCGGGAATCCTTGTGGGAACGGCTGCTGCGCGTCCTCGCCCGCTCGGGGCGCCGCGCCGAAGCGCTGTCCCGCTACGCCGGGCTCCGCGCCTTGCTGGCCGACGAACTGGGCGTCGAACCGGGCGAAGGCCTGCGCCGCCTGCACGCCGAGCTGCTCGCCGCCGACGCGGAACCCGCCGTCCACACCGTCCCGCGCCAGCTGCCCTTCGACGTCGCCGGCTTCACCGGCCGCGGCCCCGAGCTCGCCGAACTCGACCGCCTCCCGCCCGGGGGCGCGTCCGGCATCGTCGTCATCGAAGGCACCGCGGGCATCGGGAAGACGTCGCTGGCCGTGCACTGGTCCCACCGCGTCCGCGACCGCTTCGCCGGCGGCCAGCTGTTCCTCGACCTACGCGGCCACTCCGCGGACACCCCCGTCACCCCGGAAGCCGCGCTGGCCGGCTTCCTCCGCGCCCTCGGCCTCCCGCCCGAGACGCTCCCTTCCACAGTGGAGGAACGCTCCGCCCTCCTGCGCAGCAGGCTGGCCGGCAGCCGCACACTCATGCTGCTCGACAACGCCCGCGACGCCGACCAGGTCCGGCCCCTGCTGCCCGGCCCCGGCAACCTCGTCGTCGTGACCAGCCGCAACCAGCTGCGCGGCCTCGTCGCCCGCGACGGCGCCCGCCGCATCGCCCTGCGCTCCTTCGACGACCGCGACGCCACCGCGCTGCTCGCCGGCAGCGTCGGCCCGCAGCGCCTCGCCGCCGAACCCGACGCCGTGGCCGAACTGGTGCAGCTCTGCGGCCGCCTTCCGCTGGCACTGGCCCTCGCCGGGGAACGCGCCTCGCGGTTTTCCGGCGTCTCGCTCGCCGGAATCGTCGAAGAACTCCGCGACCAGCGGCTCCGGCTCGACACCCTCCGCGACCCCGAGGACGCCGGCACCGACCTCCGCGCCGCGTTCTCCTGGTCGTACAAGGCCTTGCGCCCGGCGGCGGCCCGCTTCTTCCGGCTGCTCGGCCTCCACCCCGGCCACGGCTTCAGCCTGTCGTCGGCCGCCGCGCTCGCCGGCACCGGCCTGCGCGAAGCCCGCGAGCTCGCCGACCAGCTCGCCGCCACCCACCTGCTCAACCAGCCCGGCACCGACCGCTACCAGTTCCACGACCTCCTGCGCGTCTACGCCGCCGAACTCGTCGAAACCGAAACGACCGCGGACGAACGCGCGGCCGCCCGCCGCCGGCTCCTCGACTGGTACCTCGCCACCGTCGCCGAAGCCACCAAACTCGTCCGCCCCGACCTGCTCACCGACGACATCACCCTCGACCCCGCGCCGCTGCCCGCCGTCCGCTTCACCCAGCACGAACAAACCATCGCCTGGTACACCACCGAACGCCCCGCCCTCACGGCGCTCGTCGGCATCGCCGCCGACCACGGCTGGACCACCCACGCCTGGAAACTCGCCTGGCTCCTCCGCGGCTTCTTCGCCGAACGCCACGACCGCGACGACTGGATCACCACCGCACGCACAGCCGTCACCGCCACCCGCGACGCCGGCGACAACACGGGCCTCCAGTACAGCGCCAACAACCTCGGCTCGGCCTACCTGCGCACCCTGCAGCCCGACAAGGCCCTCGAAGCCCTCGAGGAAGCCCGCGCCGCCTCGGAGTCAGGCGGCGGCACCGCCATGACCGTGGCGATCCTCTCCAACCTCGCCGGCGCCTACTACGTCCAAGCCGAATACGCCAAAGCCGAGCGCCACGCCCTCCAAGCCGTCCGCCTCGCCCGCGACCACGGCCAGCGCACCTTCGTCCCCCACGCCCTCCTCAACGTCAGCGCCAGCCGCATCGGCCTCCGCGACTACGACCACGCCGCCGAAGCCGCCCAAGCCGCCCACGAAGCCTTCGCCGAACTCGGCGACCGCTACCACGCGGCGCTCGCCCTGGGAAACGTCGCCGAAGCCCTCGAAGGAGCCGGCAGGCACGACGAAGCCGAGAAGGCAGGAGCCGACGCCCTCGTCGAACTGAAAGAACTGAACGCCGACTACGGCACCATCGACGTCCACATCACCCTCGGCCGCCTCAAACACCGCACCGGCCGGACCCGCGACGCCAGCGACCACTGGGCCGAGGCGCTGACCGTCAGCCAGCGCCTCGGTGACCCCCGCGTCACGGAAATCCGCGCTCTGCTGGCGACAGTGCCGACAGAAAAGCCCTCGCCCGGGGATGCGCCGTACCCCTAGCCCGGCGCAGCCCAGCGGGACCCGGAACCAGTACACCAAGATCGACTGTCAATGTGCTGTCTTTGCCGTGTTGCCGGCGCGCGCGGTGAAGCCGCGTACTCGCGCGCTGCGTCCGGCGACCGCTTCGGTGCGGGTCGGTCGTCGCGTTGGGCGCCGGCCGCGCAGGTCAGTGTGCTCGGGGCTCGCTCGTGCGCCCCAATGTGGCGTTGGGTGCGTTGGACGCACCGAACGCCACATTGGGTGCGCTGGACGCACCCAACGCCACATTGGGGGCGTCCGGTGCGCGGTGCCCGGTGAGGCGGGACGAGCGCGTCCCAACGTCACCTTTGGCGCGTTCGTGCGGCCGGGGCTTCGGTCAGGGGTGGCTGGGGGAGGGGGCCGGGAGGGCGCTCGGGTGGTAGTCCGCCGCCAGCAGTTGCGGGCCTGTCTCGGCCGTCGGGGGGCGGAACGACAGCACCCAGAACGAACCCTTCTTGCTCGGGACCATTGCGCCCCGCGCCGCCGGCAGCTCGACGCCGTCGCGGTCCGCCAGGGTGCTCACCAGGTCCGGGATCACCCCGCCCTGGCTGCACACCACCGGTGTCCCGCCGTCGCCGGCCACCGCCAGCAAGCGCGCCACCCCCAGCACCGGATCCGGCCAATAACCCTGCTCCGACAACAACGGCTCGTGCCGCACCTCGGACCCGACGTCCTCCGCGATCCCGTGCACCGTCTGCACACACCGCAACCGCGGCGCCGACAACACCCGCTCCGGCGCGAACAACGCCAGCACCCGCCGCAACGCCGCCGCCTGCCGCAGCCCCGCCTCCGACAACGGCCGCAGATCGTCGTCACCGGTCCACTCGTCCCGCTTGCCCGCCTTCGCGTGCCGCACCAGCAACACCGTCGTCAACCCCACCGGCAGCTCGCAGAACGCCCGCAGCACCCGCACGTCCTCCGGCCGCGTCAGCAGCTTCTCCGCCGCCGTCGGGGCCAGCCAGCGCAGCTCGTCCACCTCGTCGTTCGCCGCGAACTCGCCCGACACCGCCTCCGCCGCGAAGTAGTCGACGGTCTTCGGGACCGTCCCGGACCCGTTCCGCGCCGGCACCGGGTACGCCGTCCGCGTCAGGTACCGGCCCAGGACCGCCGCGAAGCCGGTCTCCTCCCGGACCTCCCGCACCGCGGCCTCGGCGATCGTCTCGCCCGGATCGAGCTTCCCCTTCGGCAACGACCAGTCGTCGTACCGCGGGCGGTGCACCAGGGCGACCTCCGTCGCCCGCCCGGCGACGCGCCACAGCACCGCGCCGGCCGCCCGTACCTCCTGGGTCATCCGGCGGCCCCGTGCAGCTTCGCCAGCTCCACCTGGTGGTCCCGCACCCGCGAACCGTCCGCCGGGAACGGCGACCACTCGCCGCTCGCGGTCAGCACCCAGCACCGTGTCGCCGGGTCCAGCGCCGATTCGAACATGTCGTCGAGCTGGCGGGTCAGCTTCAGGTCCTTCACCCGCACCAGCGCCTCGATCCGCCGGTCCAGGTTCCGGTGCATCATGTCCGCGCTGCCGATCCAGTGCGTCCCGCCCGCACGGAAGTGGAAGACCCGCGAGTGCTCCAGGAACCGGCCCAGGATCGACCGGACGTGGATGTTCTCGGAAAGCCCTTCCACGCCGGGCTTCAGCGTGCAGATGCCACGCACCACGATCTCGACCGGCACCCCGGCCTGCGACGCGTGGTAGAGCGCGTCGATGATCTGCTCGTCGACCAGTGAGTTGCACTTGATCCGGATCCCGGCCTGCTGCCCGGCCCGCGCCAGTTCGATCTCCTCGCCGATCGCGCGCACGATGCCGCGGCGGATCCCGTGCGGCGACGTCAGGATCGTCCGGTAGGTGTCCTGCCGCGAGTAGCCGGTGAGCACGTTGAACAGGTCCGTGACGTCCGCGCCGATGCTCGGGTCGGCGGTGAACAGGCCGATGTCCTCGTAGAGCCGCGCGGTCTTCGGGTTGTAGTTGCCCGTGCCGATGTGGCAGTACCGGCGGATGGTCGAGCCCTCCTGGCGCACGATCATCGACACCTTGCAGTGCGTCTTCAGCCCGACCAGGCCGTACACCACGTGCACGCCCGCGCGCTCCAGTGTCCGCGCCCAGGTGATGTTCGCCTGCTCGTCGAACCGCGCCTTGATCTCGACCAGCGCGACGACCTGCTTGCCCGCCTCCGCGGCGTCGATCAGCGCGTCGACGATCGGGGAGTCGCCCGACGTCCGGTACAGCGTCTGCTTGATCGCCAGGACCTTCGAGTCGGCCGCCGCCTGCTCGATGAACCGCTGGACGCTCGTGGAGAACGAGTCGTACGGGTGGTGCACCAGCACGTCACCCTCGCGCAGGGTCGCGAAGACGCTCTTCGGTGTCTCGCGCTCGCCGAACGCCGGGTGCGTCGCCGGGACGAACGGCCGGTCCTTGAGCTCCTTGCGGTCCACACCGGACAGCTGGTGCAGGCAGGTCAGGTCCAGCAGGCCGGGGACCTCGACGACGTCCGCCGGGTCGACGTCCAGCTCGCGCAGCAGCAGTTCGAGCATGTGCTCGCTCATGTCCTGCGCGACCTCGAGGCGCACCGGCGGGCCGAACCGGCGCTGCGCCAGTTCGCGCTCGAGCGCCTGCAGCAGGTCTTCGTCGCGGTCTTCGTCGACCTCGAAGTCGGCGTTGCGGGTGACGCGGAACACGTGGTGCTCGGTGACGTCCATGCCGGTGAACAGCTCGCCCAGGTGCGCCGAGATGAGCTCCTCGAGCGGGAGGAACGTCGCGGTCCGGCTGGTCCGCTCGGTCTCGACGCGCATCAGCCGCGGCACGTTGCTCGGCACCTTCACCCTGGCGAACCGCTCGGTGCCGCCTTCCGGGTCGCGCACCGTGACCGCCAGGTTGAGCGAAAGGCCCGAAATGTAGGGGAACGGGTGCGCCGGATCGACCGCCAGCGGCGTCAGCACCGGGAAGATCTGCTCGGAGAAGTAGCTGGACAGGCGCAGCTGGTCGGCGCCGGTGAGGTCCGCCCAGCCGACGATCAGGATGTCGTGCTCGGCGAGCTGCGGGCGCAGGTGCTTCTCGAACGCGCCGGTCTGCCGCTCGACCAGGTCCTGGTTGCGCTTGGAGATGTAGTCCAGCTGCTCGCGCGGGGTGAGCCCGTCCGCGCTGCGCACCAGCAGGCCGGTCTCGTCGCGGCGCTTCAGGCCGGCGACGCGGACCATGTAGAACTCGTCCAGATTGGACGCGAAGATGGCGAGGAACTTCGCGCGTTCGAGCAGCGGCTGCGACTCGTCTTCCGCCAGCGCGAGCACGCGGGAGTTGAAGTCCTGCCACGACAGCTCGCGGTTGAAGTACCGGTCGTCCGGCAGCGTCTCGACGGCGGTCGGCGCGGCGGTGACCGCGGGCGGCGCCGACGGGACGACGCGGAACTCCTCGGCGCCGCGCGGGTTGCCCTGCGCGGCGCTGCGTCGGCGGGTCGTCGCCGGGGTGGCCGCGGCGGCGGTGGTCTTGCGGATTCTCGCCTTGCCGGCGGTGGCACGGGCCGCGGTGTCGCGCGCGGTGGACTTCGACGGGACCTTCTTGGCCGCGGCCGGTTTGGCCGCCGTGGTCTTCTTCGCCGTCTCCGAAGATCCACTCGCCGGGTTCCGTCGCCTCCGGGGTGCGGGCGTGCCGCCGTCGTCTGTGCTCACGGCCCCCATTGTTCACTACGCCAGGCCGGATTGCGCAGGCCGCGGTGAAGGTCAGATGAACAGCTCAGCGCGGTGCGGCGCAGGGTTCGCCGAGCCGGGCGGCGGTGTGTTTCCCGACACCCAGGCCGCGCACGTGGGCGAGGTCTTCCGGGGTGTCGACGTCGCTGCGCAGGGTCGGGAGCTGTCGCGCCAGCGGCACGGCGCCGGACGCCGCGTGCTTCCGGGACGATCCGGGGCCGAAGCGCGGGTCGAGGGGTTTTCCGGGCGCGGACAGCAGCAGGGTGGTGCCGGTGCCCTGGCGATCGGCGACGAACGCCCGCCGGCCGGCCGCCTCGGCGAGAGCGGCCGAGAGATCGCCGGCGCGCAGGGCGGGCAGGTCGGCTTGAAGAGCCCCGACGACGGCGTGGGGATCGTCGGCGCGGAGCAGGGCTTCGCCATGGCGGAAGGCGGCGTTGAGGCTTTTCTCCGCGGTTTCGGTGACGATCTCGACGCCGAGCTCGGCCAGCTCGGCGACGGCCGCGGGATCGGCCGCGACGAGCAGCACCCGCCGCACGCACCCGGCCGAGACCACGGCGGCGAGGGTGTCGGCGGCCAGCGCCAGGACCAGCCCGGGGTGCCGGTCCGCCTCGACGGCGCCACGCAGCCGCGACTTGCCCTCGCGGGGGTGTTTCATCGGCACGACCAGGTCCACGTCCACGTGTCCATCTTTACCGGAAACGATCGGCCGGTGCCGGGGACCGGGGCGGGTTGTCCACAGGCGACGAGTGATGTGGACAGGTCCGGGTGCGGGGTCTCCGGCGGGCGGTTCACGTCGGTGGTCGCCGATACGCTTGAGACGGGGTGGCCCCCAGGGAGGGTGGGCTTTGTGGTGGGGGTGGGCTTTGTGGTGGGGGCGGGCTTTGTGGTGGGGGCGGGCTCGGCGCTCGGCGTGGGTCGCGAATGACCCATTGGGGACCTGCGAGGTCTCGAATGAGTCATTCGCGACCAAGAAACCGTCATGCGACCCTGCCCAAGAGACTTTGCCGGGACCCTGACCTGGGAGCGGGCCGTGTGGTGGGAAGCCGCGCGGTCCTCGGGCGGCCGGAACGGTGGGGTGCGCGCGCCTGGCGCCGGCTCACCGATGACCCTCCCGGCCCGCCGGCCGCCGCCTACCTCGGCGTCAACCCACCCTCCCTGGACCGCCCGGACCCCGGCGCGGCAGGATCTGGGGCGGACGTGAGACGTGGAGGAGGAGATCGTGGCCCGGCGTGAGAAGGGCGGCTTCTGGGTGGGGCTCGCCGCCGTACTGTTCTACCCGCTGACGGCGATGGCCCGCCGGGTCTACGTCGGGGCCGAGAAGATTCCGCGGCAGGGTCCCGCGCTGCTCGTCATGAACCACATCTCGCACCTCGACCCCGCCGTGGACGCCGTGTTCGTGCACCGGCAGAAGCGCGTCCCGCGTTTTCTCTTCAAGGAGAGCCTGACGCGCGCGCCGATCCTCGGCCCGATCGTCTCCGGGTCCGGGCAGATCCCCGTCTCGCGGGGGTCGGCCGCCGCCGGGGACAGCCTCAAGGCTGCCCACCAGGCGCTCGAAGACGGCAAGGTCGTCGTCATCTATCCCGAAGGCACCATCACCAAGGACCCGGCCGGCTGGCCGAAGGAGTCCTTCACCGGCGCCGCCCGGCTCGCGCTGCAGAACGACGTCCCCGTCATCCCGATCGCGCGCTGGGGCACCAACCAGATCTTCGACGGCTACACGAAGAAGTTCACGCCGTTGCCGCGCAAGACGATCACCCACTCCGTCGGCGACCCGCTCGACCTGTCCGTCTACCGCGGCGGCAACACCCGCAGCGCGTCGAAGCTGCGCGAAGTCACCAAGGTCATGATGGACGAGGTGACCCGGCTGCTCGCCGAGATCCGGCACGAGGAACCGCCGGTGACGAAGCCGGGGGATCCCGTCTGATGCGCGCCGACGTGCAGCGGGTCACCGTGCTCGGCGCCGGTTCGTGGGGCACCGCCTTCGCGAAGGTGCTCGGCGACGCCGGCCGTGACGTCACGATGTGGGCGCGCCGCGAACAGGTCGCCGAGGACATCCGTGAGCGCCACGTCAACAGCGCGTACCTGCCCGGCGTCGGGCTGCCGGAAACCGTCACCGCCACCAGCGACCCGGCGAAGGCCCTCGACGACGCCGAAGCCGTCGTGCTCGCGGTGCCAAGCCAGAGCCTGCGGGCGAACCTGACGTCGTGGCGCGGCCTGTTGCCGCCCGAGGCGATCCTCGTCAGCCTGGCCAAGGGCGTGGAGCTCGGCACACTCAAGCGGATGAGCGAGGTGATCGGCGAGATCGTCGGGATCGACGCCGGCGAGGTCGTCGTCGTCACCGGGCCGAACCTGGCCAAGGAGATCGCCGCCGGCCAGCCGTCCGCGTCGGTGCTGGCGTGCGCCGACCACGACCGCGCGGTCGCGATCCAGCGCGCCTGCGCCAACTCCTACTTCCGGCCGTACACGAACACCGACGTCGTCGGCTGCGAGCTCGGCGGGGCGTGCAAGAACGTGATCGCGCTCAGCTGCGGGATGGCCGCGGGCCTCGGCCTCGGCACGAACACGATGGCGACGCTGATCACCCGCGGCCTGGCCGAGATGGCCCGGCTCGGCGCGAAACTGGGCGCCGACCCGCTGACGTTCGCCGGGCTCGCCGGCGTCGGCGACCTGGTGGCGACGTGCTCGTCGCCGCTTTCGCGCAACCGGACGTTCGGGGAGCGCCTCGGCCGCGGCGAGACCCTGGAGCAGGCGCAGGCGGCGGCCGGTGGGCAGGTCGCCGAGGGCGTCATGTCGTGCTCGTCGATCCGGGCGCTGGCGCAAAGCCTCGGGGTCGACATGCCGATCACCGACGCGATGCACCGCGTGTGCCACGAAGGCGTCGACCCGCGGCGGGCCGGGGCCGAGCTGCTCGGGCGGTCGCAGAAGCACGAGTGGTCCTGAGGGTGTTACCGATCCGGCCAAAAGTAGGCCGGCCCTCGAGCGGTACGTGCCATAACTACGAAAGCCGTCCGGCCGTGACTGTGGTCGGATTGGTAACGAACGGCACAGTACCTACCGCCCGGATGGTGGGAGCGGCTTGACCGGGGCCGGGCGCGCTGGGACTCTGATCGTCATGTTCGCGCACGTCATGACCGAGTCGCGGGGTCGCTTCGACCGCCGCGCCGTTGTGCGCGCGTGTCGCTGTTGTCGGTGAACCCAGCCCCGGCCCAGCTCGACACCCCTTTTCTTCCGTGAGGACCCTCATGTTCGCCGTTCCCGACAACACCCTGCTGCGTCCCGAAAACCCCGCGCTGCGCCACCCGGTGCGTGTCGCGCTGGAGGTCGCCGCCGACCGCGACCGCTGGCGCCACCTGCTGCGCTACGACCCCGACGAGCGCTTCGCGACGCTGGTCTCCAAGGACGAACAGCAGGAGGTGTGGCTGATGGGCTGGCTGCCCGGCCAGCACACCGACCTGCACGACCACGCGTTCGCCAGCGGCGCGTTCACCGTGGTCAACGGCCACCTGACGGAGGCCGTGGCGCGCCGGGCACCGGACGGCCGCGCGGTCACCGAGCTGCACGCGCTGTCGGCGGGACAGTCGCGGGTCTTCGGACCGGGCTACGTGCACGAGGTCCGCAACGACGGCCCGGACCCGGCGGTGTCGGTCCACGTCTACCGGGACGCGGGCCGCGCGATGCGCCCGTACCACCTGGACCCGCTCGGCGGCCCGG
The DNA here is from genome assembly GCF_040682715.1 of Amycolatopsis sp. NPDC051128. NCBI lineage: Bacteria > Bacillati > Actinomycetota > Actinomycetes > Pseudonocardiales > Pseudonocardiaceae > Amycolatopsis > Amycolatopsis sp. NPDC051128. The sequence goes on from NZ_JBFBBN010000063.1 coordinate 26,813, forward strand.
TCCTTGGCTGAGGCGGCTCCCCAAAGCCTCTGACGGCCACCTTCAGAGCGTTCGTGTCGCGCGTCGCAAGTTGTTCGACGTTCGGGCCAAGCGCCCCAATGTGGCGTTCGGTGCGTCCAGCGCACCCAATGTGGCGTTCGGTGCGTCCAATGCAACCAACGCCACATTGGGGCGCAACCCAGGGCCCCTGTCAACGCACCTCGGACGCGCGACACTGGATGCCCTGATGGTGGCCGTCAGAGACTCGCCGAGCCGTCAGTCCAGGTCGCCGCGCAGGCGGAACTCGCGTTCGATCGTCTCCCGGTCCGCGCCGCCGGCCAGCAGGGTGTGCAGCAGGACGCGCGACTTCCGCGCGTCCAGCCAGCCGGCCGTCGTCGCGCCCATCGCGATCAGGCTCGACTCCGAGCCGCGGAAGCCGTACGTCGACCGCAGCGTCGGGCCCGCGCCCGTCCGGGACGCGACCACGACCGGCATCCGCGCGACCAGCCGTTCGATCACCTCGGCCGTGCCGGCGGAAACGTGTCCCGCGCCGGTCGCGGCCACCACCACCCCGCGCACCTCCGGAAGAGCGGCCGTGTGCGCCAGCACCGTGCCCGGATCGTCCAGGCCGGCTTCGACCACCGGGACCAGCCCGCCGAAGTCGCGACCGGCCAGCAACGGCGGCCGCGGCGGCGACGGGTGGAAGTAGTGCACCGCGTGCTCGACGACCATGCCGAGCGGCCCCGCGGGCGCCGACGAAAACGCGTCCAGGTGGCTCGAATGCGCCTTCCGCACCCAGCGCGCCGCGTGCACGTCGTCGTTCAGCGTCACCAGCGCGCCCCGGCCCCGGCTGCGCGGATCGGCGGCGACGGTCAGCGCGTTCCGCAGGTTCGCCGGGCCGTCCGCGCTGAGCAGGCCCGCGTGGCGCATCGCCCCGGTGACCACCACCGGGACCTCGGACGGCCAGCAGAGGTCGAGGAAGTACGCCGTCTCTTCGAGGGTGTCGGTGCCTTGCACGACCACGAAACCGTCGGCTTCCTGCCGCAATCCCCATTCGCGGCACCGCACCAGCGTCGCGAAGTCCATCGACGCGCTGCCGATCCCGGCGAGCGTCTCCGCCAGGACGTCCATCGGCAGGTCGCCGAGGTCGCCGAGCAGCTCGGCCGCGCCGAGCCGGGGCACGGCGCCGGCTTCGCCGGGGACGGGGGCCATCGAAATGGTGCCGCCCAGCGTGGCGACCGCGATCAAGGGCATGCGGTCACCTTATTCAGGCGTTCTTGACCGCCTGAAGCGTGTAGCTCGCCGCGAGCCGGGACGGCGTGTCCTTCAGCCGCCACTCGCCGGCCGGGTCGCACGCCATCTGGCCGGGCAGCGCGTTCCACGGGACGCTGTCGTGCTCGGCGAACCCGGTCAGCGTCATCCCGTTCTCCAGCAGCGAGGTGATGATTTCCCCGACGGAGTGGGCCCACTCGTGGGTCACGGTGTGGTTCTGCTCGCCGTGCACCTCGACGTAGCTGCCCGGCTCGTCGAACACGAGCGGCTCGGTGTGCTCGAAGTACGGGTACCGCGGCACCGCCGGGTCTGTCTTGTCGTCCAGCGTCCCCAGCATCGGGTGTCCTTCGCGGATGAACAGCCGTCCGCCCGGCCGCAGCAGGCCCGCGACGACGGCGGCCCAGCGCGCGGCCGACGGCAGCCAGCACAACGCGCCGATTCCGGTGTAGACCAGGTCGAACCGCCCGGCGCCCAGCACCGAAACGGCGTCGTACACGTTCGCCTCGTGGAAGTCGATCTCGGCGCCGGCCGCGGCAGCGAACCGCCGCGCTTCCGCCAGTGCCGCCCCCGAGAAGTCCAGGCCCGTCATCGACGCGCCGAGCCGCGAGAGCGACACCGTGTCCGTGCCGAGGTGGCACTGCAGGTGTACCGCGCGCAGCCCGGTGATGTCGCCCAGCCGCGGCCGGTCGAACCGCACGACGGTGCTCAGGTGCGCCGGGTCCGACGTGTACCGGGCGAACCCGTAGTCCGGCGACGCCGCGTGCAGCACCGCGCGTTCGTCCCAGTTGGCCTTGTTGACGGCGAACGAGTCCGTCACGACGTCGCCGCGCGTTCGGCGGCGCTGCGCAGCACGCAGAACTCGTTGCCCTCCGGGTCGGTGAGCACGGCCCAGCCGGTGCCGTCGGGGTTGCGGCGGTCGTCGACGAGCTTCGCGCCCAGACCCAGCAGCCGCCCGACCTCCTCGTCGCGCGGGATATCGGGCTGCAGGCACAGGTGGAGGCGGTTCTTCACCGTCTTCGGTTCGGGCACGCGCAGGAAGAGCAGTGTCGTCCCGTCGTTGAGTTCGACCCCGACTTCGTCGTCACCGGGCTGGTCGGTGTCCGGGATCGGCCTCCCGGTGACCTGGCTCCAGAACTGGCACAGTGTGTACGGGTCGGCGCAGTCGACGGAAACGTTCAGCACGGACGACGGCATGGGGCTCCTCGGGAATCGGGCACAGCGGACGTCCGAGTCTGGCCGAGTGCCCGCGAGACGGCGAACGGATTTCAGGACGCCAGCGCCAGGCCCGCCGTCCGGTGCATCCGCCGGCTGTCGTCGACGATGAGGATCTCGCAGTCCGGCCGGTCGGCCGCCCAGGTGATGCCCTCGGCGCCCATCGCGAACGCCGCGGTGGCCAGCGCGTCCGCGGTCACCAGGTCGCCGGCCACGACGGTGACGCTCATCAGCCCGGTCGCCGGGGTGCCGGAGCGGCCGTCGAGGATGTGCGAACCGCGCTCGTAGGCCGCCGACGTCGCGATCGCGCCGTTGCGCGACTCCAGCACCGCGCACACGGCGAGGGGCTGCTCGGGGTGCCGCACGCCGACCCGCCACGGGCGGCCCGGCTCCGGCTCGCCCGCGGTGACGACGTCGCCGCCGGCGTTGAGGCAGAACGTGGCCGCGCCCTCGGCCTTGAGCAGGTCGGCGGCGCGCTGCACCGCCCAGCCCTTGACCACCGCGCACGGGTCGAGGCCGCGGCCGGGGAGCCGCGCGCGGAACGCGCCGCCGGAGAGCTGCTCGTAGTACGCGCAAAGCTCCAGCACCTCCAGGAGGTCGTCGCTCAGCTCGGCGGCCGTCAGCTCGCCGCGGTCGTACCGGCTGACCTCGCTGTCCTCCTTGAAGGGGCTGAACCGGGCGTCGACCTCGCGGAACCAGGTGAACACCTCGTCGACGACCTCGGCGAAGTCTCCTTCGTCACGCAGATCGAGGGAGATCGGCAGCCCCATCACCTGTTCGACGCGGGTGGTCATCGGTTCCCTCTCGCGTCGATCGCGGCCTGCAGCGACGTCTTGTACGACTCGCTCGTCTCGGTCGCGCCGGTCACCGTGTCGATGTCGGCGCTCTGCGCTTTCATCGCCTCTTCCTGCAGGCGCGGCAGGGCGGTGAGCGAGCGCCCGCTGTCCGGGGCCCGCAGCAACGTGATGGCGGTGAGCCGGGCGCCGGTGAAGGTCACCTGCACCTGCACGGTGCCGTAGTTGCTGGATTCCGGGGTGCCCTGGGTCGTCACTGTCGCGTTTGTACTGTCCGAACTGGATGGAGCCGTCGACGGCGCGGCCGATGTGGACGGTGCCGTGATGCTCGGCGGCGCCTGGGCGACGGCGGCGGCGCGCACCGGTTCCGGTTCGAACCGCCAGACCGCGATGAACCCCGCGATCGACAGCGCGACGACGAAGATGGTCTTCTTCACGAGATGATCCCCCTAGGCCGCGAGGCTGAAGCGTTCGGCGTGGACCTGGGCGCTCGGCACCTTCAGCTCGCGCAGGCTGCGCAGCACGGCCGCGGTCATCCCCGGCGGGCCGCAGACGAACACGTCCCGCTCGTGCACGTCCGGCACCATCATGTGCAGGTTCGCCGGGCCGAGCATCACGCCGCGCGGGCCCACCGCCTGGTCCGGTCCGGTGAGGAGGCTCACCATGGCCCCGCGCGCCTTGGCGAGGTCGTTCAGCTCCGGCAGCAGCACCGCGTCGGCCTGGTTGCGGACCCGGTACAGCACGACGACGTGGCCGTCGATGTCCTCCAGCAGCGCGCGGATCGGCGTGATGCCGACGCCGCCCGCCACGAGCAGCGCGTTGGGCTGCTTCTGGTGGATCGTCGTGAAGGCGCCGTACGGGCCTTCGGCGAACACCCGGGTCCCGACCGCGAGATCGCGCAGCCCGGCGCTCGAACCGCCCAGGGCCTTCGCGGTCAGCCGCAGGGTGCGGCCGTCGGGCGCGGCGGACAGCGAGAAGGGATTGGCCTGCCACCAGCGGTCCTTCGTGAGGAACCGCCACAGGAAGAACTGCCCCGCCCTGGCCGGCATCTTGTCGAGGTGCTTGCCGGTCATGTACACCGAAACCACGTCCGGGCCCTCGGAAACCACCGCCGTGACGCGCAGCTGGTGGCGCAGGTTCCGCCACAGCGGCAGCACGACGCGGCCGGCGAGGACGGCGGCGCCGGCGCCGAGCCAGAGCGTCCACCAGTACGCCTTCGCCGTGTCCGAGCCGGCGAACGACTGGCCCAGCGCGATCTGGTGGGTGAACGCCAGCAGGACCGCGGCATAGGTGTAGAGGTGGATGAAGTGCCACGTCTCGTAGGCCAGCCGCCGGCGCGCGAACTTCGCCGAAGCGGCCCCGACGATGAGGATCACCGCGAACGCGACCAGCGCGCGCAGGATGCCTTCGAGCTGGTTCGCCATCTCCACCAGCTCGTCGACGACGCCCTTGTCCGAAACCTCCGCGTAGCCGAAGGTGATGAACACCAGGTGTCCCAGCAGCGTCCACAGGATCGTGAAGCCGGTCCAGCGGTGCCAGGTGGTCAGCCGGTCCATCCCGATCCGCCGGTCCAGCCAGGGCAGCCGCGCCACCAGCAACAGCTGGAACGCCATCGCCAGCGCGCCGTACATCCCGGCGAGCCTGCCGATGGTGATCAGCACGTTCTGCGACACCCCGGCCTGGGCGAACAGGACAGTGACGGCGCCCACGTTGGCGCCCAGGAAAAGGAAGAGGCCGGATTTCGCGGCGATCCGGGGGCGGATCGCCGAGCGCGTGGCCTCGGCGGTCTGCGTCATGGTGCTCACACGGATTCCCCTTCGGTTCGGTTCACGACCGCCAGCCTCGCCACGCAGCCTGTGGCGAGTCTGGGTGCGGGCTGTCGGATTCCTGTCGGCCCTCGCCACCGGTCGCTCCCGGCGCGCGCGCCGGGAGAAGATGGGGTGGTGCAGACCCCCGAACCCGTGCGCCTGCTCGTCGTCGACGACGAGCCGCACATCGCCGACCTCGTCGCCACCGTCGCCCGGTACGAGGGCTGGCAGGCGGTCACGGCCGGGTCCGGCAAGGCCGCGCTGACCGAAGCGGCGGCGTTCGGCCCGGACATCGTCGTGCTCGACCTGATGCTGCCCGATTTGGACGGCTTCACCGTGCTGGACCGTCTCCGCGAGAACGGCAACGCGGTGCCCGTGGTGTTCCTCACGGCCAAGGACGCGACGGCCGACCGGATCGCCGGGCTCACCCGCGGGGGTGACGACTACCTCGTGAAGCCGTTTTCGGTCGAGGAGCTGATGGCGCGGCTGCGCGCGGTGCTCCGGCGCAGCACCGGTGTCACGCACCAGGCGGCGCGCGGCGCGGTGCTGCGGGTGGGCGACCTGACCCTGGACGAGGACACCCGTGAGGTCCGCCGCGGTGACCGCCTGGCCGAGCTGACCCCGACCGAGTACGAGCTGCTGCGCTACCTCCTGCGCCGGTCGCCGTCGGTGCTGACGAAGGCGCAGATCCTCGACCACGTCTGGGAGTACGACTTCGGCGGCCGGTCCAATGTGGTCGAACTGGTCATCTCGCACCTGCGGCGCAAGATCGACGCGGACGCCGCCGAGTCACTGATCCACACCGTGCGCGGCGTCGGCTACGTCGTGCGCCAGGTCCACCGGTGAGGCGCGCCTTCCGCCGGTGGTACGAAGCCTGGCAACGTACGCGGCTGGGCACCCGGATCGCGCTGGGCCTCGGCGTACTCGCCCTGGTGGTGTTCGCCGTCGTCGGCGTCACGACGGTCGGGATCATGCGCGGCTACCTCGACCGGCGGCTCGACGAGCAGCTGTCCAAGAGCCAGAACACGCAGCTGCCGATGCTGCGCAAGACGCACGGGTCGCCGCAGTCGGTGTACTCGTGGTACTCGGCGCTGTACAAGGTGCAGGACGGCGTCGCGATCTCCGAGCCGGGCGGCCAGTTGCCCGGGGACGCCGAGCAGCTGGCGAAGATCGCCGTCGACGCGATCGGCGGCGACGTCACGCGCACCGTCCACCTGCGCGACGACGGGCCGTACCGGGTGCGCGCCTGTCCGGTCGACACCGATTCGGTGCTGCTGAGCGCCGCGCCGCAGAAGGACCTCGACGGCACGGTCCGGCAGCTGATCTGGGTCGAGGTCGGCGCGTTCGCGTTCGCGCTGGCCGTGCTGGTGGTCGTCGGACGGCTGGTGCTGCGCCGCGGCCTGCGTCCGCTGGCCGACATGGCCGGCACGGCGCACGACATCGCGTCCCACGACCTCACCGCGGACCCCGATCTGCCGGTGCGCGCGGCCGGCACCGGCGGCGGCGCCGAAGTCGAAGAGCTGCGGACGGCGTTCAACGTGATGCTGGCGCACATCGACACGTCCCTGGCGGCGAAGACGGAGGCGAACGAGCGGCTGCGCCGGTTCGTCGCGGACGCGTCCCACGAGCTGCGGACGCCGCTGACGTCGATCCGCGGTTACGCCGACCTCTTCCGCTACGCCGCGGCGAACGAACCGGCGGAGCGGGAGGCGCACCTGGCGAAGATCCGCGAGGAGACCGCGCGGATGACCGTGCTCGTCGACGACCTCCTGCTGCTGGCCCGCCTCGACGCGCGGGCCGCCGAGACGCCGTTGCGGCCGGAGCGGGTCGACCTGGCCGAGCTGGCCGGGGACGCGGCGGACGCGTTCGCCGCCGGCCGCCCCGGCCACCCGCTGACCACCTCGTTGGGTGCGGCGGCGGTGGCCGCCGATCCGGTGCGGCTGCGTCAGGTGCTCGACAACCTGCTGGCCAACGCCGCCGTGCACACCCCGCCCGGGACGGCGGTGCGGCTTTCCGTGGCGGTGGAGGGCGCCGAAGCCGTCGTCACGGTGGCCGACGCCGGGCCCGGGATCGCGCCGGCCGATCAGGAGCGGATCTTCGACCGGTTCTTCCGCGTCGACGATTCGCGCACGCGCGGAAACGGCGGCACCGGGCTCGGGCTGTCGGTGGTCCAGTCCCTGGTGACGGCGCACGGCGGCACGGTGTCGGTTTCGTCAGAGCCGGGCCGGACGGTGTTCACCGTTCGGCTGCCGCTCGCCTCGTCGTGATTTCTCACTCACGACCGGTGACGTGCGGCGGGGTCGTCCAGCCGGGGGAGAGGTCGGCCGACGGCTCGGGGGCGCCGAAGACCGTCCGGACCGGCAGCACGCCCGCCCAGGCGGTGTCCGCGCCGACGTCGTCCGGCTCGTCGTCCGGGCCCTCGGCGCGCATCTTCACCGACGCTTCGCCGAGGTCGAGGGAGAGCACGCTCACCGCGGCGAACTCCTTGTCGTTGACCTCGCGCGCGTGCTCCCACGAGCCGGGCGCGAGGTGGTCGGTGAGCACCTTCAGGCCGTGCATCTTCGCTTCGGCGTCCAGGACCGGCTTCGCCTGGCCGAGGATGACGGCGCTGCGGTAGTTCATCGAGTGGTTGTTCACCGACCGTGCGTAGACGATGCCGTCGAGCAGGGTGACCGTGACGCAGACGTCGATCTCTCGCGCCGCCGTGCGGAGGCTGGCCGCACCGGTCGAACCGTGGAGGTAGAGCGTGTCGCCGTCGCGGCCGTAGCCGGTCGGGAGGACCAGGGGCACCCCGTCGCGGACGACGCCGAGGTGGCAGATCAGACCCTCGTCCAGGACTTCGTAGAGCACCGAACGGTCGGTCACGGCGCGGTGCTTCTTGCGGCCGAGCGTGGTGCGAGGCGTGGTGGAGAGCATGCGACCAGCGTCTCCTGGTGCAGTGGACTCGGAAAACGGCCACTTCTCGTACACTTGGGAAGTCCACTTGAGGAGGTCCCGTGTCCCACGCCGACACCGCGCTCCCGGTCAGCCTCGACCGCGAGGCCGTCACGCCCCTGGCCGTCCAGCTCGCCGACGCGCTGCGGGAAGCCGCCGCGTCCGGGCACCTGCGCGGCGGCGACCGGCTCCCGTCGACGCGGGCGCTGGCCGGCCGTCTCGGCGTCAGCCGCACGGTGACGTCGGCGGCTTACGAGCAGCTGCACGCCGAGGGCTGGATCGCCGGGCGGCACGGCTCCGGCACCTACGTGACCACCCCGCCTTCGTTTTCGGCTTCCGAGGCCCCGGCGCCTTCAGTTCCCGCGGTCGAGGTCTCGCCGCCCTCGCTGCTCGACCTCGGTCCCGGCACGCCGTGGGCGGCCGGGCTGGACCGCGCGGCCTGGCGCCGCGCCTGGCGTGCCGCCGCCGACCCGGACCCGCTGATCCGCGCCCACCGCGCCGGGCTGCCGGAGTACCGCGCGGCGGTCTCGGAGCACCTGCTGCGCCACCGCGGCCTCGCCGCCGGCTCGGTGCTGGCCACCGGCGGGACGACGGCCGCGGTGGTCGAACTGGCTGCCGCGGTGCTCGACCGCGGGGACGTCGTCGCCGTCGAAGAGCCCGGGTACCAGCGGGCGGTGCAGGCGTTCCTCCACGCGGGCATGCGCGTCGTGGGCGTGCCGGTGGACGACGAAGGGCTGCGGCCGGACGCGATCCCCGCCGGCGCGCGGGCGGTGTACTGCTCGCCGGCGCACCAGTACCCGATGGGCAGCAGGCTGAGCGCGGCGCGGCGGGTTTCGCTGGTGGAGCTGGCGCGCGCTTCCTCCATGCTGGTCATCGAGGACGACTACGACGGTGAGCTGCGCTTCGACGTCGCGCCGTTGCCGATGCTGGCCTCGCTGGCACCGGACGTCGTGGCGCACCTGGGGACGACTTCGAAGATCCTCACGCCGACGCTCGGCGCGGGGTGGATGGTGGCGCCGGAGGCGATCACGTCGGCGGTGCTGGCGTACCGCGACCTGACCGGCACCCGGCCGTCGCCGGCGGGGCAGCGGGTGCTGTACGAGTTCGCCCGCAACGGGGATCTGGGCCGGCACCTGCGCAAGCTCCGCCGTGAGATGGCCGAACGGCGGACGTTGCTGGCGGAAGCGCTGGCTTCGGCGGGCATCCCGGTCCGCGGCGACGACGCGGGCGCGCACCTGGTGGTGCCGTTCCCGTCGGCCGAGGTGGAGGTCTCGGTGATCGCGGCGGCGGAGCGGCGGGGCATCCGGCTGGACGGGCTGGCGCGGCACTTCGCCGGGACGCCGACGGCGCACGGCGTCGCGATCGGGTACGCGGGATGTTCGCGGGAGGCGTTGGTGGCGGCTTTGCCGACGTTGGTCGCGCTGCTGCGCTGAGGGTGGGTTTCGAGCGCCCCAATGTGGCGTTGGGTGCGTTGGGTGCACCGAATGTGGCGTTGGGTGCGTTGGATGCACCGAATGTGGCGTTGGGTGCGCTGGATGCAACCAACGCCACATTGGGGCGCTTGGGCGGGGTATGCGGGAGGCGTTGGTGGGGCGCTGATGCCGAGGTTGGTCGCGCTGCTCCGTTGAGGCTTGGGCCGGGGGATACGCGGGAGGTGTTGGGTGGCGGCGCTGGCTTTTCGGCCGCGCTGAGGAGGGTTGTCCACAGCCCAGCCGTGATGTGGACAACGAGGCCCCGCCGCAGGCTTGTCCCGGCTTTTCGTCAGGCAGGCTCGATACGCTGAAGACGGGGTGGTCCCCCAAGGGAGGGTGGGCCTTGCGTTGCGGCCCTTCGCCGGCCCAGCGGTGCCTCGACGTACCAGACGTGCCAGGGCCGTCACGGTTGCGTTCGTCGCCGCGGACCTGGCGTTCGCCGCACGGGGCTCGGCTGTTCGGCGAGGTCACCGGGTACGGTGGCTCACCATGAGCGAGAAGATCCGGGTGGCGGTCGTGTTCGGCGGGCGTAGCAGCGAGCACACCATCTCGTGCCTGTCCGCGGGCAGCGTCCTGGGCAACCTCGACCCGGAGCGGTTCGAGGCGGTCCCGGTCGGGATCACCCGCGGAGGCCGCTGGGTGCTCGGTTCCGGCGACTCCGCCCAGCTCGCCATCCGCGGCCGCGAACTCCCGTCGGTCGAGGACGGCAAGGGGCTCGTCCTCGCCGGTGATCCCTCCAGCCAGGGGCTCGTGGCCGTCGAACCCGGCCGGGAAAGCGAAACGCTGTCCCGCGTCGACGTCGTCTTCCCGGTGCTGCACGGCGCCTTCGGTGAGGACGGCACCATCCAGGGGCTCCTCGAGCTCGCCGGCATCCCGTACGTCGGGCCCGGCGTCCTGGCCAGCGCGGCCGCCATGGACAAGGAGACCGCGAAGAAACTCCTTGCCGCCGAAGGGCTTCCGGTCGGCACCTACGCCGCGCTCCGCCGTGGGCAGTCCACTTTGGATGCCGAAGACCGCGAAAAGCTGGGCCTGCCGGTGTTCGTCAAGCCGTCGCGCGCCGGGTCGTCCGTCGGCATCACGCGCGTCGCCGGGTGGGACGAGCTGGACGCCGCCATCGAACTCGCCCGCGAGACCGATCCCAAGGTCCTCGTGGAGGCCGCCGTCGTCGGCCGCGAAGTCGAGTGCGGTGTCCTCGAATTCCCGGACGGCCGGGTCGAAGCGTCGCTGCCGGCCGAGATTCGCGTGCTGTCCGAGGACGAAGACGCCTGGTACGACTTCGAAACCAAGTACCTCGGCGACGACGCCGAGCTGGACATCCCGGCCAAGCTCGACGACGCGCTCACCGAAAAGCTCCGCGCCATGGCGGTGAAGGCCTTCCAGGCGCTGGACTGCCAGGGCCTGGCCCGCGTGGACTTCTTCGTGGGCGCGGACGGGGAGCTGACGATCAACGAGGTCAACACGATGCCCGGGTTCACCACGAAGTCGGCCTACCCGAAGATGTGGGAGGTCACCGGCATGGACTACGCGACGCTGCTGACCACGCTCATCGAGACGGCGGTCGCGCGGGGCACCGGCCTGCGTTAAGAGAACCGCAGCGGTCGCGGCGGCAGCTTCGCCGCGACCGTGTCCGAGATCTGCTGCAGCGGTCCCGTCCCGGCGCTGTCCGGCACCGTCAGCGCGGCGTAGACCTCGCGGTCCACCACGAACCACGTCGACGCGCCCTCGCCAGGGACCTGCAGCCACTGCACCTTGTTCACCAGCCGCAGCGCCGCCGTCGGTGTCAGCTCCGGGGGACGGTCCAGGCCGCACCGCAGCACCAGCGGATCTTCCGCACCCCACGCGACCGTCGCCGGCGGGGCCGGAGCGGCCAGCTCGCGCACCTTCAGGGAAACACCGTTGGACGTCAGTTCGGTCGGCACCGCGCCCATCAGCGTCGTGCAGGCCGGGGCGGAAGCGGCCGGGGCCGGCACCGAGACCAGCGGGAGCGGGCCCGCCGCCGGAGTTTCGGAACCCTTCGTCCACGCGATCACGGCGACGGCGACCGCCAGGGCGACGGCGAGCGCGGCCGCGGTGACGAGCACCACCTTGGGCGGCGCACCGGTGTCGGATTCAGGCACCCGACCACTACACCACAGTGACATCGCCGGGGGGACGACCCCCGGACCTCGAGGTCAGAGATGCACGACCGGGCAGGTCAGCGTCCGCGTGATGCCCTCCACGTTCTGCACCTTCGCGACCACCAGCTGGCCGAGCTGGTCGACGTTGTCGGCGGCCGCGCGGACGATGACGTCGTACGGTCCGGTGACATCCTCCGAGCTGGTCACACCAGGGATGCTGGAGATCTCGGCAGCCACCGCGGCCGCCTTGCCGACCTCGGTCTGGATGAGGATGTATGCGTGGACCACGGCGCGCCCTTTCGTCGGGATCGATCGGCTCAAGGTAGGAACGTCATCAGCAACGTATCGCCAGCTCACGGAAAAACATAGGGCATCCGACTATCGGTGATCGATCTTTGGCCCGGTAGAGAAAGCATGAGGTGACCGGTGTCACCGAACGACGGAACGGTCGCCGAGACCGGCGAGTTCGCGCTCATCCGCGCCGTCACCGAAGGACGGCGCCAGCCGCCGGGCACGCTGCTCGGCCCCGGCGACGACGCCGCCGTCGTCGCCGCTCCCGACGGCCGCGTCGTCGCGAGCACCGACGTGCTCGTGCAGGGCGTGCACTTCCGGCTCGACTGGTCCACGCCCGAACAGGTGGGACGCAAGGCCGTCGCGGTCAACCTGGCCGACATCGCCGCCATGGGCGCCAGCCCGACGTCGGTGCTCGTCGGCCTCGCGTGCCCGCCGGACACCCCGCGCGCCGTCGTCACCGGGCTGGCCGACGGCATGTGGGCCGAGGCCGAACGCGCCGGTGTCGGCGTCTCCGGCGGCGACATGGTGCGCGCCGACCAGCTGGTGATCAGCGTCACCGCGCTCGGCGACCTCGGCGACCGCGAACCGGTGACGCGCTCCGGCGCCCGGCCCGGCGACGTCGTCGCGGTCTGCGGGCGGCTCGGCTGGGCCGCCGCCGGCCTGGCCGTGCTCGGCCGCGGCTTCCGGTCACCGGTCGGCGTCGTCAACGCGCAACGCTGCCCGGAACCGCCCTACGAAGCCGGCCCGCGCGCCGCGCTGGCCGGGGCCACGGCGATGATCGACGTCTCCGACGGGCTGCTGGCCGACCTCGCCCACATCGGCGAAGCCTCCGGCGTCGGCATCGACGTCCGCACCGCCGACCTCGACATCCCCGCCCGGCTCACCGAGGTCGGCGCCGCGCTCGGCGCGGACCCCCTCGACTGGGTCCTCACCGGCGGCGAGGACCACGCGCTGGTGGCCACCTTCCCGCCGTTCGACGAACCCCCCGAGGGCTGGCGCACGATCGGCGTCGTCACGATGGCCGATTCCGGGATCACCGTGGACGGCAAGCCTTTTACCCGAGAAGGCGGATGGACGCACTGGCGCTGATCTAGGGTCGAGGGGGTGAGAATCGTTCCGGTCCCCTACGACCACCCCGACGCAGTCAAGCTCATCGCCGAGGTGCAGCAGGTATATGTCGAGCGCTACGGCGGCGAGGACGCCACCCCGATGAGCCCGGCGGACTTCGATCCGCCGCAGGGTGTGTTCCTCGTCGGTTACCAGGGCGAGGAAGCCGTCGCCTGCGGGGCGTGGCGCGCCCACGATGGCCCCGAGCCCGAATTCCAGCCGGGCGACGCCGAATTCAAGCGGATGTACGTCGCCGATTCCGCGCGCGGCCGTGGGTTCGCGCGGTTGATCCTGTCCGAGCTGGAGCGCACGGCGGCGTTGTGCGGCCGCAAGCGCGCCGTCCTGGAGACCGGGACGAAACAGCCGGAGGCGATCGCGCTCTACACGTCGTCGGGCTACACCGAGATCCCGAAGTTCGGCGTCTATCGAAACGAGCCGGAAAGCCGCTGCTTCGGCAAGGACCTCACCGAGGGGTGAGCTTCAGCAGGGCCGCGGAATGGGGCCGCAGGGATGCCGAAACCGCGGTCCCGGCATCTTGATGGGCCCACAGGTCCCGGACGTTCCACGCGCCGGGGATCGACGCGGAGACGGTCGCGGTGGTGCTGCCGGTGTTGAGCAGCACCACCGCGAAACCGCCGTCCGACAAGGGTTTTCCCCACACCTGGTAGCCGGGCCCGGCGTCGAGCCGCCGCCCTTGGCCGCCCGCGAAGTCCTGGTCGACGGCGATCGCTTCGGCGTTGGAGAGCGTCGCGAGGTCGGTGCCGCTCAGCTTCGCCGGGTCGGTGCCGGCGAACAGCGGCGCGTTCAGCACGGCCCAGACGCTGAAGTGCGCGCGGGCCTCGTCCGCGGTGAGCGTGCCGTTGCCGACCTGCAGCATGTCCGGGTCGTTCCAGCCGCCCGGGGCGCCGCTGTGGGTGGCGACCGCGGCCTGCTGGTCGATCGTCGCCAGCACGGAGTCCCAGGTCGCGACGAGGTCGTTGGTGGTCCGCCAGAGGTTCGCCACCGGCCGGGCCCAGGTCCACGGGCTGGAGACGCCGTACTCGGAAATCGCGTAGACGATCGGGCGGGGCAGCGCGGCGAGCTCGTCGCGCATCTTCTCGAACGCCGCCTTCCGGTCGAGGCCGTCGACGGTGTCGGCGTCGCACCAGTCGTACTTGAGGTAGTCGACGCCCCATCGGTCGAACGTCTCGGCGTCCTGGCGTTCGTGGCCGAGCGAGCCGATGCCGGACGCCGGGTAGGCGTCGTTCGCCATCGCGCAGGTCCGGCTGCCGGGCACGGCGTAGATGCCGAACAGCAGGCCGCGGGAGTGCACGTAGTCGGCGAGGTCGGCGATGCCGTGCGGGAAGCGGGTGGGATCGGCCTGGAGCGAGCCGTCCGCCGCGCGCGCCGGCGCCTGCCAGCAGTCGTCGACGACGACGTAGCGGTATCCGGCGTCGCGCAGTCCGGTGTCGGCGAGCGCGTCGGCGGCGTGCTCGACCACCTGCTCGGTCAGGTCGTGGCAGCGGACCTGGTTCCAGCTGTTCCAGCCCATCGGCGGGGTCTCGGCGAGGCCGTTCGCCAGTGCGGGCGAGGCGACGGGCAGGCTGAGCAGCCAGGTCAGCACGACGAGGAGGAGCACGAGCGCGGTGCTTCTCGGACGGGTCTGCGGCTTGGCGGTGATGCCGTGATCCAATCGCAGCGCACGTGAAACCGCGGTCACCCGGAGGCGGCATGCCGATCTACGCACTCGGTTCCCTCGAGCCGACGATCCACCCCGACGCCTACGTCCACCCCGACGCGACGGTGATCGGCGACGTCCGGATCGGCGCGTTCGCGTCGGTGTGGCCGCAGACGGTGCTGCGCGGTGACCACGGCCACATCGAGATCGGCGAGCGCTCCAACATCCAGGACGGCTGCGTGGTGCACTGCACCGAGCGGCACCCGACGATCCTCGGGCCGTCGTCGGCGGTCGGCCACGCGGTGCACATCGAGGGCGCGACGATCGGCACCGGCTGCCTGATCGCGTCGGGCTCGGTGGTGCTGAACGGCTCGGTGATCGAGGACGGCGGCATGGTCGGCGCGGGTGCGGTGCTGTCGTACGGCTCGCGCGTGAAGTCCGGGGAGATCGCGCTGGGCGTGCCGGGAAAGACGCGGGAGAACACGTCCTTCAGCGCGGCGAACATCGCGATGGTGGTGGAGTCCTACGTCGAGCGGGCGCGCCGGTTCCGGACCGAACTGCGGCGGCTCGACCCGCGCGGGTGACGTCGGCCACGGCCGGTAGGCTTGCGCGCCGTGAGTGGACGACCGCTGCGGGACATCGTCGAGGCAGGCTGGGCGAAGGCCCTCGAACCGGTGGCGCCGCAGGTCGCCGCGATGGGGGAGTTCCTCCGGGCGGAGATCGCCGCGGGGCGGACGTACCTGCCGGCGGGTGAGCACGTGCTGCGGGCGTTCAAGCAGCCGTTCCACGACGTGCGGGTGCTGATCGTCGGCCAGGACCCGTACCCGACGCCCGGGCACGCGGTCGGCCTGAGTTTCTCGGTGGCGCCGGACGTCCGGCCGATCCCGAAGAGCCTGGTCAACATCTACAAGGAGTACACCGAGGACCTCGGTCACCCGCTGCCGTCGAACGGCGATCTGACGCCGTGGGCCGAGCAGGGCGTGCTGCTGCTCAACAGGGCGCTCACCGTGCAGCCGGGGAAGTCGAACTCGCACCAGGGCAAGGGCTGGGAAGACGTCACCGAGCAGGCGATCAAGGCGCTCGCGGCGCGGCCGGAGCCGATGGTGGCGATTCTTTGGGGCCGCAACGCCCGCAACCTGCGGCCGATGCTGGGCGACGTCCCGTGCATCGAGTCCGCGCACCCGAGCCCGCTTTCGGCGCACAACGGCTTCTTCGGGTCACGTCCGTTCAGCCGGGCCAACCAGCTGCTCGTCGAGCAGGGCGCCCAGCCGGTCGACTGGAAACTTCCCTGAGATTCGTTTCCGGTCCGGCGTGACGGCTCCGACCAGGGGGAAACCCGCGTGACTGAGCCCGTAACTCGCGTGCTTGAGGACGTAACTCGCGTGACTGAGGCCGTAACTCGCGAGTTACGGCTCCAATCACGCGAGTTACGGCTCTGATCACGCGAGATCCGGCTTCCGGCACGCTGCCGGGCGCAAAAAAAATGGCGGGTGCTCTCGCGAGCACCCGCCACTCAAAACTTCTCGCCTCAGCCGCGAACGACCTTGCCCGCCTTGATGCACGAGGTGCACACGTTCAAGCGCTTGCGCTGGGACACACCCACCTTGGCGTGGACGGTCTGGATGTTCGGGTTCCACCGGCGGTTGGTACGGCGGTGGGAGTGCGAGACCGACTTGCCGAAGCCGGGTCCCTTGCCACAGACGTCGCACACGGCAGCCACGTCGAACTCCTTTGGATCTGGGTCATAGAGATGAGCCCAGATTCACTGGGCAACTCGACCATAGTAACGACTGCGTTCCCGGCCCCCGGCATCGGGTCGATACGCTGCCCGGGACCGGGTAGGAGGTTACGGAGTGCGGGTGCTGGACGCGGCTGCGGTGTCGGCCTGGGCGGCGGGCTGCGTGCACAGTCTCGCGAGCCTGCGCCCGGCGATCGACGAGATCAACGTCTACCCCGTCGCCGACTCCGACACCGGCTCCAACATGCTCTTCACCATGACCGGCGCGGCCGGGGAACTGGCCGCCACCGAGCCGGAAACCGCCGCCGAGGCGCTGAAGATCCTCGCGCGGGGCGCCGTCGCGTCGGCCAAGGGCAACTCCGGCGTGATCCTTTCCCAGGTGGTGCGCGGGCTGGCCGACCGGGCCGAAGGCGAGCTCGACGGTCCCTGGCTGGCGAAGGCGCTGGGGCACGCCGACGAGGTCGCCACCGGCGCCGTGAGCCGGCCGGTCGCCGGGACCATCCTGACCGTGCTGCACGCCGTCGCGACGGCTGTGCGCGGTGACACCCGTCCGCTCGGCGAGGTCGCCGAGACCGCCGCGAAAGAGGCCGCGTACGCCCTCGAGAAGACGCCCGAGCAGCTCCCCGCGCTCGCCAGGGCCGGAGTCGTCGACGCGGGCGCGCGCGGCCTCGTCGCGGTGCTCGACGCGCTGGTCGGCGTGCTCACCGGCACCGCGTTCCAGCCGGAGCACCCCCTCGAAGTCCACGCGGTCCCGGTGGCGCAGGCCTACGCCTGGGAGGTCATGTACCTCCTGGACGGCGTCGACGAGGCGAGCCTGCCGACCCTGCGCAAGGAGCTGAGCGGCCTCGGCGACAGCGTCACGGTGGCCGGCGACGGCTCGGGCAGCCACGCCGTGCACGTCCACTGCGCCGACATCGGCGCCGCCATCGAGGCCGGGCTCACGCTGGGCCGCCCGCGCCGGATCCGCGTCGAGCCGCTGCTCACGCCGACCCCGATCGAAATCGGCGGCGGGCTCGACCGCACGGTCGTCGCCGTGGTGCACGGCGGCGCGCTCGCCGAGCTGCTGCGCGCCGAGAGCATCCCGGTGCTGGCCGTGCCCGAGGGTGAGACGCCGAGCGTCGAGGACATGATCGGCCTGCTCAACGAGGCCGCCGGGCGGCACGTCACGGTGCTGCCGAGCAGCGTCGACCTCACCGCGGCGGCCGACACCGCGGCCGGGCACGCGATGGCGGCCGACCGGGACGTCGTGGTCATCCCGTGCGTGTCGCCGGTGCAGGTGCTGGCCGCCCTCGCGGTGCACGACGCCGGGCGCCGCACCAACGACGACGTCGTCGCGATGGCCGAAGCGGCCGCCGCGACCAGGCGTGGCGAACTGCGGATCGCGCAGGAGGAGTCGCTAACCTGGGTGGGCCGGGCCCAGTCCGGCGACGTGGTCGGCCTGGTCGACGACGAGGTGGTGCTGATCGAGCCCGCGCCCGCGTCCGGGACGAACCTGGTCGCGGCCGCGATGAAGGTGCTGAACCGGATGCTGGCGCTCGGCGGGGAGCTGGTGACGGTGCTGAGCGGAGCCGCCGCCCCGCCCGGGATCGCCGAGGAGCTCGCGGAGCAGCTGCGGGTCGAGCACCCGGAGGTGGAGCTGGCCGGCTACGCCAGTGGCCAGGCGGACGCCGTGCTGCTGATGGGAGTCGAATAGCGAATGGCCGGGTTGCGCGACAAGCTGCCGCTGCTGCTGGGCGCCAAGACGGCGAAGGCGCTCGCCACGGCGTTGGACATCGAGACGGTCAGCGACCTGCTGCGCCACTACCCGCGCCGCTACGCCGAGCGCGGTGAGCTCACCGACATCGCCGGTCTCGAGCTCGGCGAGCACGCCACGGTGATGGCGCGCATCGAGAAGGTGAGCAAGCGCCGGATGAAGTCCCGCAACGGGACCATCCTGGACATGGTGATCACCGACGGGAAGCGCCGGCTCACCTGCGCCTTCTTCAATCAGGCTTGGCGGGAGAAGGAACTCGTCCCCGGCAAGACCGGCCTGTTCGCCGGCAAGGTGTCCGCTTTCCGCGACACCCTGCAGCTGACCAACCCCGAGTACGAGCTCCTCGACGCCGAAAACGCGGACGAGGCGATGGACGACTTCCTCGCCGCGATCATCCCGGTGTACCCGGCGGCGCAGGGCATGCCGTCGTGGTCGATCGGCAAGTGCGTGCGCCAGGTGCTCGACGTCCTCGAGGTCGACGAGGACCCGATGCCGGCGGAGCTGCTGCGCCTCTACAAGCTCCCGGACCTCGACAACGCGCTGCGCGGCATCCACCGCCCGGAGAACTGGGCGCACCTGGAAGCCTCGCGCAAGCGGCTCAAGTGGGACGAAGCCATGGCCGTCCAGCTGATCTTCGCGCAGCGGCGGCATTCCGCGATCTCGCGCCCGGCGAAGCCGAACCCGCACGTCAGCGGCGGCATCCTCGACGCCTTCGACAAGCGGTTGCCCTTCGACCTGACCGCGGGCCAGCGGGGGATCGGCGACGAGATCGCCGCGGACCTGGCCTCGGAGCACCCGATGAACCGGCTGCTGCAGGGCGAGGTCGGCTCCGGCAAGACGGTCGTCGCGCTGCGGGCGATGCTGCAGGTCGTCGACAACGGGCGGCAGGCGGCGATGCTGGCGCCGACCGAGGTCCTCGCGGCGCAGCACGCGCGGTCGCTGCGGGAGATGCTCGGCGATCTCGGCCAGGCGGGCGAGCTGGGCGCCGCGGAGAACGCCACCCGCGTCACGCTGCTCACCGGGTCGATGGGCGCGAAGGAGCGCAAGAAGGCGCTGCTGGAGATCGTCAGCGGGGAAGCGGGCATCGTCGTCGGCACGCACGCGCTGATCCAGGACCACGTCGCGTTCGCCGACCTCGGCCTCGCGGTGGTCGACGAGCAGCACCGGTTCGGCGTCGAGCAGCGGGACGCGCTGCGCACCCGCGGGGCCGGGGACACCAGCCCGCACGTGCTGGTGATGACCGCGACGCCGATCCCGCGGACCGTAGCGATGACCGTGTACGGCGACCTCGAGGTGTCCGCGCTGCGCGAGATGCCGGTCGGGCGGTCGCCGATCAAGACCACCGTGGTGCCGGTCGCGGAGAAGCCGGCCTGGTTCGAGCGCATCTGGCAGCGGGTCCGGGAAGAGGTCGGCAAGGGGCACCAGGCCTACGTCGTGTGCCCGCGGATCGGCGACGAGCCGCCGTCGGACAAGAGCGACAAGCGGCCGCCGCTCGCGGTCCTGGAGGTCGCGCCCGAGCTGGAGCACGGCCCGCTCCAGGGGCTCCGCATCGGCGTGCTGCACGGCCGGATGCCCCCGGACGACAAGGACTCGGTGATGCGGGCCTTCTCCGCGGGGAAGCTCGACGTCCTCGTGGCCACCACGGTGATCGAGGTCGGCGTCAACGTGCCGAACGCGACCGCGATGGTGATCATGGACGCCGACCGGTTCGGCGTCAGCCAGCTGCACCAGCTGCGCGGCCGCGTCGGCCGGGGCAGCGTGCCGGGGCTGTGCCTGCTGGTCACCGAAACCCTGGACGGCACGGCGACGCGCGAGCGGCTGGCAGCGGTCGAGTCGACCACCGACGGCTTCGAGCTGTCCCGCCTCGACCTCGAACTGCGCCGGGAGGGCGACATCCTCGGCGCCGCCCAGTCCGGCAAGCGGTCCACGCTCAAGCTGCTGTCGCTGCTGCGGGACGAGGAAGTGATCGCCGAGTCCCGGGCCCGCGCGCAGGAGATCGTCGAGAAGGATCCGGACCTGACGAAGTACCGCGGTCTGGCGCAGCTGGTCGCCGACGTCGTCGACGTCGAGCGCGCGGAGTACCTGGAGAAAAGTTGACGGCGATCCGAGCGGCCACGGTCGCCGACGCGCCCGCGATCGGCGAGGTCCACGTGGCGTCGTGGCAGGCGGCCTACAGGGGCCTGCTGCCGGACGCGTTCCTCGCCGGGCTTTCGGTCGAGCCGCGGGCGGCGTCGTGGGCCCGGCGCATCGGCGACCCCGCCATCCCCGGCCAGGTGCTGGTCGTCGAGGACGCCGGCGGCATCGCCGGGTTCGCGGCGTATGGACCTGGGCAGGACGAGGGTCAGCTGTACGCGCTGTACCTGCTGCCGGACCGGTGGGGGCGTGGGCTCGGCCGGCTGCTCCACGACCAGGTCGTGCTCGATCTGGCCGCCGCGGGCCATCGCCGCGCCGTCCTGTGGGTGCTCGCGACCAACGAGCGGGCGAAGGCGTTCTACGGCCGGCAGGGCTGGGTCGACGACGCCGCCACCCAGACCGAGACGATCGACGACGGCCGGGTCACGCTGGAGGAGATGCGGTTCCGCCGGTCCCTGCCGTGAACACGCCCGCTTTCGCGGCTGCCGCGGCCGCCGCCGCGGCGACACCGGCGTCCTTGGGCGTCACGCCTTCCCGGGAAACGAACAGGCGGTAGAAGACCGGCCCGCACGCGACCCGCACGACCTCGACCGGGTCGGTGCCCGGCGGGACCTCGCCGCGTGCGACGGCCCGCTCGACGATCGCCGCCGACCGGGCGTGGCGGTCGACGTAGAACTCGCGCAGGGCCTCCGCGGCCCGCGCGGAGAGGAACGCGGCCGAGATCGACGCCGTCGGCAGTTCGCGCTCGCCCGGCGAGGTGAAGTAGTGCACCAGCTCCAGGTTGACCTCGCGGAGGTCGCCTTCCAGCGACCCGGTGTCCGGGGCTTCCCACTCCCGCTCGGTTCCCATCAGCAAGGCGGCCGCGACCAGGCCTTCGGCTGACTCCCAGCGGCGGTAGAGCGTCGTCTTGTGCACGCCGGAGCGTTCGGCGACCGCCTCGACGGTCAGCTCCGCGTACCCGCGCTCGCCGAGCAGCTCGAGGGTGGCGTTCAGCGCGGCGAGGCGGGTCCGCTCGGTGCGCCCGCCCGGTCGCCGGGTCCCGGAAATCTCGGTTGCCAACTGCTACTCCTGTTGCGTTAGTGTGCCAGTATGTCAGACGCCATTTCCGTCACCGAGATCGCCGACCTGATCGGCGACGCCGAAGTCGTCGCGATCGGCGAGAACAACCACCACATCCGCGAATTCGGCGCGCTGCGCGACCGCCTCCTGCGCCACCTCGTCGCCGAACGCGGGTTCACGGTGCTCGGGTTCGAAGGGGGCTTCCCGGAGGGGCACCTGGTCGACGCCTGGCTCCGCGGCGGACCCGGCGACGTCGCCGACATCGCGCGCGACGGCTTCACCTTCGGTCTCGGCGACTCGGCCGAGGTGCACGAGATGCTGACCTGGCTGCGCGGCCGCGGCGTCCGGTTCGCCGGTGTCGACGTGCCGGGTTCGGCGGGGTCGCCGGTGCCTTCGCTGGCGGCGGTCCGGGAGTACGTCTCGCGCGTCGACCCGGCCAATGTGTCTCTTGTGGACGCGGCGGTGCGGGCGTGCGAGCCGTACGCGTCGGTCAGCAGCGCGGTCGCTCCCGGCCGGTACCAGGAGATGAGCCCGGAAGCGCGGGACGCGGCGACGGCGGCGTTGACCGTTCTCAAAGGACACGTGGACGCGCTCGCGCCGGTGTACGGCGAAGTCGCCGCGCACCACGCGGAGGGCGCGCTGCGGGTCGACCTGTACCTGCGGGAGCTGGCCGCGGTGATGGCCGGCCGCGCGCCCGAGCCGCAGAGTTCTTCGCGGGACACCTACATGGCGGCCACCGTGCGGCTGCTGCGGCGGCTCCACCCGGGCGAGAAGATCGTCTTGATGCTCCACAACGGACACCTCCAGCGCGTGCCGTTCTCGCCGATGCCCGGCATGACGGCGCCGTCGGCGGGTACCCACCTGGCCGCGGAGCTGGGGGGACAAGTACTTCGCGCTCGCGCTGACCGCCGTCTCGGGGACGACGACCGGGCTGGTGCCCGACGCGGCCGCGCCGCTCGGCTTCCGGATGTTCGAGCAGGCCCTCGAGGAACCCGCGGAAGGCAGCGTCGAGGCGGTGCTGGCCGGGGACGCGCCGTGCCTGGTCGCGCGTCCGGGGGCGTCGGGCATCCGGCACGCGCACATGACGCCGCGGGTCGACGTGGCGGCCGCCTTCGACGCCGTCGTCTGCCTGAAAGGGCAGGAAACGATTTTCCAGGCCGTCGCCGGATAGGTCTGCCCGTTCGGCTGCTTGCCGTGCCGGGCCGGTGGGCGTTTCCTACCGGTATGGCCGGGCGGAGGCGGGCGCTGATCGTCGCCGATGGCGAGTACGACAACGCGGGACTCCAGCGGCTGGGCTCGCCCGCGGCGGACGCCGACGCCCTCGCCGGGGTGCTGTCCGACCGCGCGTCCGGCTCCGGCGGAATCAGCCGATCGAGCGTCGGTCCTGAGTCGTCACCCGGGCGCCGCCGGGGTACCACGACGATCATGAAGTTGCTTCTCGCGGCCGGGGTGGCGGCGCTCTACCTGGCCCAGCACCCCGGAGCATCCCCTGCTCAGGTGGACGAAGCCCTGGTGCGGGCCGCGGACGGCGACCCCCTTCCCCGCGCATGATGTCCATCACCTGGTACTGAACTCCCGCAGAGCGGGAAGAACCGGGTAACGTGCGTTGACTTACCGATCCAACTGGGAAGGACCGGGCATGTTCCGCAAGGTGCTGGTGGCCAACCGCGGGGAGATCGCGATCCGAGCGTTCCGCGCCGGCTACGAACTGGGTGCGGGCACGGTCGCCGTGTTCCCGCACGAAGACCGCAACTCGCTGCACCGGCTGAAGGCCGACGAGGCGTACGAGATCGGCGAACCCGGTCACCCCGTGCGCGCCTACCTCTCGGTCGACGAGATCGTCGCCGCGGCGAAGAAGGCCGGGGCCGACGCCGTCTACCCCGGCTACGGGTTCCTCTCCGAGAACCCCGACCTCGCGCGCGCGTGCGAAGAAGCGGGCATCACCTTCGTCGGGCCGAGCGCCGACATCCTCGAACTCACCGGGAACAAGGCCCGCGCGGTCAAGGCCGCGCGCGAGGCCGGCGTGCCGGTGCTCGGGTCGTCCGAGCCGTCCAGCGACGTCGACGCGCTGGTCGCGGCCGCCGGGGACCTGGGCTTCCCGGTGTTCGTCAAGGCCGTCGCCGGCGGTGGCGGGCGCGGGATGCGCCGCGTCGAGGACCCCGCCGTGCTGCGCGAGTCCATCGAGGCCGCCGCGCGCGAGGCCGAGTCCGCCTTCGGCGACCCGACCGTCTTCCTCGAGAAGGCCGTCGTCGAGCCGCGGCACATCGAGGTGCAGATCCTCGCCGACGCCGCGGGCAACGTCATCCACCTCTACGAGCGCGACTGCTCGGTGCAGCGGCGCCACCAGAAGGTCGTCGAGCTCGCCCCGGCGCCGAACCTCGACCCGGAGCTGCGGGACCGGATCTGCGCCGACGCGGTGAAGTTCGCCCGGCAGATCGGCTACCGCAACGCCGGCACCGTCGAGTTCCTGCTCGACAAGCAGGGCAACCACGTCTTCATCGAGATGAACCCGCGCATCCAGGTCGAGCACACGGTCACCGAAGAGGTCACCGACGTCGACCTCGTGCAGTCGCAGCTGCGGATCGCCTCCGGCGAGACCCTCGACGACCTCGGCCTGTCGCAGGACAAGATCTACCTCCGCGGCGCCGCGCTGCAGTGCCGCATCACCACCGAGGACCCGGCCAACGGCTTCCGCCCGGACACCGGGATGATCTCCGCCTACCGCTCGCCGGGCGGCTCGGGCATCCGGCTCGACGGCGGCACCGCCTTCTCCGGCACCGAGATCAGCGCCCACTTCGACTCGCTGCTGGTGAAGCTCACCTGCCGCGGCCGGGACTTCAAGACCGCCGTCGGCCGCGCGCGCCGCGCCGTCGCCGAGTTCCGGATCCGCGGGGTCGCGACGAACATCCCGTTCCTGCAGGCCGTGCTCGACGACCCGGACTTCCGCGCCGGCCGCGTCACGACGTCGTTCATCGAGGAACGCCCGCACCTGCTCACCGCGCGCACCTCGGCCGACCGTGGCACGAAGCTGCTGACCTACCTGGCCGACCAGACGGTCAACAAGCCGCACGGCGAGCGCCCGAAGACCCCCGACGCCACGCTCAAGCTGCCGAAGCTGCCGAAGGACGCCCAGCCGGCGCCGGGCTCGAAGCAGAAGCTCGTCGAACTGGGCCCGGCCGGGTTCGCGCGCTGGCTGCGCGAGTCGCCGCACATCGGCGTCACGGACACGACGTTCCGCGACGCGCACCAGTCGCTGCTCGCCACGCGCGTCCGGTCGAGGGACCTCCTGGCCGCGGCGCCGGTCGTCGCGAACACCCTGCCGCAGCTGCTGTCCCTGGAGTGCTGGGGCGGCGCGACCTACGACGTCGCGCTGCGGTTCCTCGCCGAGGACCCGTGGGAGCGGCTCGCCGCGCTGCGCGAGGCCGTGCCGAACCTCTGCCTCCAGATGCTCCTGCGCGGGCGCAACACCGTCGGGTACACGCCGTACCCGACCGAGGTGACGAACGCCTTCGTCCAGGAAGCGACGAAGACCGGCATCGACATCTTCCGGATCTTCGACGCGCTCAACGACGTCGAGCAGATGCGCCCGGCGATCGAGGCCGTGCGCGAGACCGGTTCCGCGGTCGCCGAGGTGGCGCTCTGCTACACCTCGGACCTCTCGGACCCGGGCGAGAAGCTCTACACGCTCGACTACTACCTCAAGCTGGCCGAGCAGATCGTCGGCGCCGGGGCGCACGTGCTGGCGATCAAGGACATGGCCGGGCTGCTGCGCGCGCCCGCGGCGACGAAGCTGGTCACCGCGCTGCGCAAGGAGTTCGACCTGCCGGTGCACATCCACACCCACGACACCGCGGGCGGCCAGCTGGCCACCTACCTCGCGGCGATCAACGCGGGCGCGGACGCCGTCGACGGCGCGGTGTCGTCGATGGCGGGCACGACGTCGCAGCCGTCGTTGTCGTCGATCGTGGCGGCCACCGACCACTCCGCCCGCACCACCGGGCTGAGCCTGGACGCGATCGGCGACCTGGAGCCGTACTGGGAGAGCGTGCGCAAGATCTACGCGCCGTTCGAGGCCGGGCTCGCGTCGCCGACCGGGCGCGTGTACCACCACGAGATCCCCGGCGGCCAGCTGTCGAACCTGCGCACCCAGGCCATCGCACTGGGCCTGGGCGACCGGTTCGAGGACATCGAGGCGATGTACGCGGCGGCCGACAAGATCCTCGGCCACCTGGTGAAGGTGACGCCGTCGTCCAAGGTCGTCGGCGACCTCGCACTGCACCTGGTCGGCGCGGGCGTCTCCCCGGCGGACTTCGAGGCGGAGCCGAACAAGTTCGACATCCCCGACTCGGTGATCGGCTTCCTGCGCGGCGAGCTCGGCGACCCGCCGGGCGGCTGGCCGGAGCCGTTCCGCACCAAGGCCCTCGAGGGCCGGGCCGCCGCGAAGCCCGTCGCCGAGCTGTCCGAAGAGGACCGGTCCGCGCTCGCCACGGAACCGCGCCGGACGCTCAACCGGCTGCTGTTCCCAGGGCCGACGAAGGAGTTCGAGGCGCACCGCGAGGCCTACGGCGACACGTCGGTGCTGCCCAGCAAGGACTTCTTCTACGGGCTGCGGCCGGGGGAGGAGTACCAGGTCGACCTCGAGCCGGGCGTGCGGCTGCTCATCGAGCTGGAGGCGATCGGCGAGGCCGACGAGCGCGGCATGCGCACGGTGATGTCGACGCTGAACGGCCAGCTGCGGCCGATCCAGATCCGCGACCGCTCGATCGCGTCGGACATCCCGGCGACCGAGAAGGCGGAGAAGGGCAACCCGAAGCAGATCGCGGCGCCGTTCGCGGGCGTGGTCACGCTGCAGGTCGCCGAGGGGGCCACGGTCGAGGCGGGCGCCACGGTCGCGACCATCGAGGCCATGAAGATGGAGGCGTCGATCACCGCGTCCACCGGCGGCAAGGTGGGCAGGCTGGCGATCACCTCCGTCCAGCAGGTCGAGGGCGGTGACCTCCTGCTGGTGCTGGAATGACGCTGATCAACGCGGTCCCGCAGCGCCAGGGCGCGGTGGGGCCGCGCGCGGCGGAGCTGCCGGAGGGCTGCCTGGCGCTCGCGGAGCTGGCCGGGCACGTGCTCGGCCGGCCGGTGCACCACGTCCGGCAGACTCGCGAAGTGTCCGAAGTGGACGACGGAATCGCGTCGCGGGCCGTGCTCACCGGGCCGAACCGCGCGGCGCAGCTGGCCGCGCTGGAGGCGCCCGGCGGGCCGGTGCTGACGATCGGCGGCGACTGCGGTGTCGAGCTGGTCCCGATCGGCGTGGCCCGGTTCCGGTACGGCCCCGGGCTGGGCGTCGCGTGGTTCGACGCCCACCCGGACCTGAACACCGCTTCGACGTCACCCTCGGGCGCGTTCCACGGCATGGTGCTGCGCTCGCTGTTCGGCGAGGGTGATCCGGAGTTCGCGGCGGCTCCGGCGTTGGAGCCGGGCCGGGTGTTGCTGGCCGGGACGCGCGTGTTCGACCCGGAGGAGCAGGCGGCGGTTTCGCGGGGGCTGGCGGTCACGTCGGTCGAGGCCTTGGCGGGTGTGGAGAAGCTGTACGTGCACGTGGACCTCGACGTGCTGGATCCCGCGGAGTTCGCGGGGCTCAACTACCCGGAGCCGGGCGGCTGGACGATCCCGCGGCTGGTCGCGGAGCTGGACGCGCTCAGCGCGTTCGAGGTGGTGGGCGCGGGGATCACGGAGTGTGTGGGGACCCCACCCGAAGTCGAGGTCCTGGAGCCGATCCTGGCCGCGATCGGCCGCCTCCTCGACCCCTCTTAAGCCGCTGCGCGGCTCGGTGCGCTGGGCACCGTGGTGCCCTTCGCGCTCAAGGCGCTCGTCGCCGGCGTGGTGCTCGGGACACTGCTGGCGGTGCTCATGGAC
>NZ_JBFBBN010000064.1:0-53780 GCF_040682715.1 Amycolatopsis sp. NPDC051128
CATCAGCCTCTGCCCCCACCGCATCGGCCCGATCGTCCAAGCAGCACTCGTCCTCACCCACCACGAACACCACGGACGCTACTGAGAAAACCTCAATGTGGCGTTGGGTGCGTTGGACGCACCCAATGTGGCTTTGGGTGCGTTGGACGCACCCAATGTGGCGTTCGGGCAAGGCCGGGCAGTTAGCTGCGGCAGCGAGCTGTCAAGCTGCCCGATTGGCCCGATTGGCCCGGTTTCAGGTGCTCGCCCACGGCCGTGAATGTCGCATTGAGGGACATAGAGTCCCTCAATGAGCCATTCACGGCTGTTCCGTTGACCGCTTTGCGCGGCAGAGGAATCCTCAACTACCCGGCCTTGGGCGTTCGGTGCATCCAACGCACCCAAACGCCACATTGGGGCGCATGCCGGGCGGGTGTCCACAGTGGAGGATCAGGTCGGCAAGCCCGCGTTGAGCCGCGCCAGGATGCCGTGCGGGAACGGCGACGGCACCGTGCTCACCTCCGTCAGCCGGTCCAGCTGGGTGTCGCTCAACTCCAGGGCGAGCGCGCCGAGGGTGTCGGCCAGCTGCGCCGGCGAACGCGCGCCGATCAGCGGCGCCGGCGTCGACGGCCAGCGCGTCACCCAGTGCAGCGCCACCTGCGCCGGGGTCGCGCCCACCTCGGCCGCGATCTCGCGGACCGCGTCCAGCACCGCCCAGCGGGCTTCGGGCAGCGCGCGGAAGGCGGCCGCGTCCGGGCCCGCGAGCCGGCCGGTGCCGGCGCCGTCGCGGGTGTACTTGCCGGTGAGGAACCCGCCGCCGAGCGCGCCCCACGGCTGGATCGCGATGCCGAATTCCCGCGCCAGGGGCACGTATTCGGCTTCGATCGCGCGCTCGACCAGGGAGTACTCCAGCTGCAGCGCCGTCACCGGCGGGCCGCCGAGCATCGCGGCCTTCGTCGCGTACCACGCGGGGACGTCGCTCAGCCCGGCGGCGCGGATCTTCCCGGCGCGCACCAGGTCGCCGAACGCCGCCATCACCTCTTCGGCCGGGGTGAAGCCGTCCCAGATGTGCAGCCAGTACAGATCGACGTGGTCGACGCGCAGCCGCCGCAGCGACGCCTCCAGGGACGCGATCATGTTCTTGCGCCCGTTGCTGCGGCGGCGGGGGTCGGACCGCGGTTCACCGCCACTGAAGTCGGGCCCGGAGTACTTGGTGGCGAGGACGACGTCGTCGCGGTCGACGTCGCGGAGGAATTCGCCGACCAGTTCTTCGCTGCGGCCCGCGCTGTAGTTGTCCGCGGTGTCCACGAAGTTGCCGCCGCGGTCGACGTAGGCGCGGAAGATTTCGCGGGCGGCGCCGTCGTCGGCGCAGAAGGATCCGGTGCCGAAGGTCATCGCGCCCAGCGTCAGCGGCGAGACGCGCAGCCCGGAGCGGCCCAGCGGCCGGTAGTCGTCCAGTTCGGTCATGACCCCGATCGTGCAACCCGGAGCGCGGTCCGGGTCAAACCCGGCCATGGCCGACCGGTCAGGCCCGTGGCTCCAGACCGGTCAGCGTGACGCTCTCCGCCCACAGCCGCGCGGCGGCCGCGTCGTCGGTCAGGTTCGCCCAGCGGGGTTCGAGCCGTGGCCTGCCGCGCAGGCCGAACACCCGCGGCCCCCACAGCTGCCCGCCGGCCACGTCCGGGCCGAGCACCGCGCGGACGGCGGGGCGCGCGCCGGCGTCCTTGCCGTGCAGCACCGCGCGGGCCGGCAGGCCACGCAGCCACTGCCCGGCGGTGCGGGCGTGCACCCGCGGCCGTGACGGCGTCAGCGAGTCGAGCGCGCCGCCCGGGTGGGCGAGCACGCTCAGGCGTTTCGAGCCCGCCGCCCGCAGCCGCCGGTCGAGTTCGAGCGCGAACAGCATCTGGGCCAGCTTGGACCGCCCGTAGGCGCGCTTGGGGTGGTAGCCGCGCTCGCTCTGGAGGTCGGCGAAGTCGAGCTTCGCGGTCTTCGCGGCGAAGCTGCCGATGGTGACGATGCGCGCGTCCGCCGTCAGCACCGGAATCAGCCGGGCGACCAGCGCGAAGTGGCCGAGGTGGTTGGTGCCGAACATCAGCTCGTGGCCGCCGGCGGTCTCGCGTCGTGGCGGCGCGTCGAGCGCCACCCCGGCGTTGCAGACGACGGCGTCGAGCTCGCCGGTGTCCACCGCTTCGAGGGAGCCAAGGTCGGCGAGGTCCATCCGGACGTGCTTGACCTTGGCCCCGGCGACCTGCGACCGGATCGACGCCGCCGCGGCTTCCGCCTTGGCCGGATCGCGACCGCCGATCACCACCTCCGCGCCCGCCGAAGCCAGCTGCTCGACGGCGAAGTACCCGATCCCGGCGTTGCCGCCGGTCACCAGCACCCGCATCGTCCTCCCCTCCCCGTGCCAAGCTGTCCGGTGTGGACAACGCTACCGACGAACCGGCCCGGGCGGGTTACCGGCGGTCGGCCGGATCACCCCGCGGCGAGGCCCGGCGCCGGGAACTGCTGGCGAAGATCACCGACGACGTCGCCGAGAACGGCCTGGTGGACTTCTCGCTGCGGCGCGCCGCGCGGGCGGCCGGGACGACGCACAAGGTGCTGCTCTACCACTTCGAAGGCGCCGAAGACCTGCTCCGGCAGGTGGTCGTCGAACTGCGCGAGCGGCGGATCGGCAACGCGCTGGCGGCCGTCGCCGCGGAGCCGTCGACGCTGACCGCCCGGGTCCGCGCCGCCTGGCACAGCCTGCGCGACGAGGAGTCGCAGCTGCGGCGCGTCCTCGACCAGGCGATGGGCCTGGCGATGTACGACCCCGGCCGGTACGCGGCGCTCGGCCGCGGCGCGTCGCAGCAGTACCTGCCGGCGCTGATCTCGTTCTGCCCGGCGCACTGGCCGGAGCGGCGGAAGCTCGAGGTGGCCGAGATGGTCCTCGCGACCCTGCGCGGTTTCCTCGTGGACCTGCTGACCAGCCCGAACGACGACGGCGCGGCAGCCGGGTTCGAGGCGCTGCTCCGCGCGGTCGAGCGGGAGGAAGCCGCGCCCTGACGGCTCTCCTCGACAGTTTGCGAACCACGTGGTTCACTTCTGGCCGGGGGACGCCACTGGGAGGCCGGGATGCAGGTCGAGTTGTCCGCGGGAACCGTCGAATACACCGACACGGGCGGGCCGGGCCCGGTCGTCGTCTTCGTCCACGGGCTGCTGATGGACGGCTCGCTGTGGGACGGCCCAGTCGCGGACCTGGCCGCCGACCACCGGTGCGTGGTCCCGACCCTGCCACTGGGCGCACACCGGCACCCGATGCGGGACGACGCCGACCTGTCGCTGCCCGGAATCGCCCGGCTGCTCGCGGAGTTCCTCGACCGCCTGAACCTGCGGGAGGTCACGCTCGCCGGCGTCGACACGGGCGGCGCGCTGGTGCAGTTGCTCATGGCGGACGGCGCTTCGCGCGTGAGCCGCGTGGTGCTCGCTTCGTGCGACGCGTTCGACAACTTCCCGCCCGGGCTCACCGGCAAGACGCTGGTCTTCTCGGGGAAGCTCTCGCCGGGCCTGTTCGGGGTGTTCATGCAGCAGATGCGGCTGCGGCCGGTCCGGCGCCTGCCGATCGCGTTCGGCTGGCTGACGAAGCGCGGCGACGCGGCAACGCGCCGCTGGGTCCAGCCGGTGCTGAGCCAGGCCGCCATCCGCCGTGACACGGTCCGCGTCCTCCGGGCGGCGGCCGCCGCTTCGCCGGGGTTCCTGCTGGCGGTCGCCGAGCGGCTGACCGGCTTCGACCGCCCGGCCCTCGTCGTCTGGGCGCGCGAAGACCGCGTGATGCCACCGGAGCACGGCAGGCGGCTGGCCGCGTTGCTGCCCAAGGGAAAGCTCGTCGAGGTGGCCGACAGCTACACCCTGCTGCCGCTGGACCAGCCGGCGGAGTTCGCCAGGCTGGTCCGGGAGTTCACAGCGTGCTGAGGCCGTGAAGAATGCGCTTCATCAGGTCGAGGCTGGGCCGGTTGCCCGCGCCGATCTTCGCGGTGTGCACGGCGACGAGCCCGCGGTCGGCCAGATCGGACAGCAGGACCCGCGCGACGCCGAGCGGAATCCGCCGCCGCGCGGCCACTTCCGCGACGGACTGCGAAGTGCGGCACAGCACGCAGATCTCCGACTCCTCCTGCGAGCTCCCCCGCACCACGGCCCGCCCCCGCGGCGTGGTCGAAACCAAGGTCTCGACGGGCAGATCCCGCGTCGGCCGGGTACGGCCATGGGTGCGGAAGTACGGGCGGACCATCCCCGCACCGCCTTCTTCGAGCACGGACCCCCAGTGCACAGCCAGCTCCTAACGGCGATTAATCCCTGTAGGCGATTATTCGACACGGTGATCGACTCAGCCGCAATCGACCGAACAGAGCAACGCCGGAGATGCCGCAGGTCAGGCCGTTGCTTCGGGATGTGTTAAAGCTGTTAAGACACCGACCCCACCCCCTACCCGGCAGGGTTCCGGCAAGTCTTTGACGAGGGGTGGCCACGAGGGGCTTCTTGGCCTCGAATGACCAAGGCCGGGCAGTTAGCTGCGGCAGCGAGCTACCAAGCTGCCCGAATGACCCGATTAGCCCGGTTTCAGGTGTTCGCCGAGACCGAACGGTGTGTCGTGGGGTCGGCGACTGAATACATGACCCACGGTAGCCTACTGGATACTGTATACACTACTCGTCCAGTGCTCGACACCCGCGCGGCGGTTACCCCGCGGCGCTTGATCGCCCTATCGTTTTCCCATGACGCTGGAGATCATCGGCGGATCCGACTTCTCCGCACTCGCAACGGAAAACTGCCGCTGGACCCGCCGGTACGCCGACGGCGCGGTCACCTTCGGCTGCTCCGCGCGCACGCCGGAACGCGCCCCGCGGGTCTGGAGCGGCCACGGCCTCGGCCTGCCGGAGGCCGACCTGCCGCGGTTCGCGCGACAGCTCGCTCGAGTCATGAAGCACGAGGCCTACTGGCTCGCGCGGGCCGAGGGATCGGGCGACGCGCGGCTCTGGTCACTGGGCCGCTATGACGACGAAGACGACTTCGTCTACTTCGCCGGGCCGTGCGCCCACGGCGATCCGTGGCCGGGATACCGGCCGGCCCGGACGTTCACCATCGCGCTCCCCCACGTCCGCGGGCTGCGGATCCGCGTCGCCGCCTACCTGGCGGCCGTCAGCCCGGACGAATGACGTCGGCGGGAGCGGCACGTGCAGGGGCCGTCGCCGCCGTGGTGAGCGGGATACCGTCGACCGTGCACGCCCTGCTCACCGGCCGGGACGTCCTGGCCGCGACCCGCGCGGCGGGCACCCTGCTCCCCGGACGGCGCGACCGGCCCGGCGTCGCCGCCGGGCTGATCGCGCACGTCGCCGTGAGCGCCGTCTGGACCGCCGTGCTCGCCGCGGCCGCGCGCCGCCACCGGCTCGGTGCCGGCGGCGGCGCGGTGGCCGGGCTGGCGATCGCGGCGCTGGATCTCGGGATCGCGGCCCGCGGCCACCCCGCTGTGCGGGCCTTGCCGCGCGGGCCGCAGATCCTGGATCACCTGGTGTTCGGCGCCGTCACCGGCGCGCTTCTCGACCGTCCACAACGGACGGATCAGCGCACGACCTCGACGACGTCACCCGGGCGCAGCGTGTTGTAGAACTTCACCGCTGCCGCGTGCGAAAGGTGCACGCACCCGTGGGACTTGACCTTCAGGCTGCCCTGGTGGAACGCGACCCCGGTGGTGGTGAAGAACACCGAGTAGGGCATCGGCCCATTGTACTGCTTGCTGTAGTGGTCGATGTCCCTGTACTGCACGTGGAACTTCCCGAGCGGGGTCGGGTACTTCGGCAGTCCGACGGTGATGGGGACGCCCCCATAGGTGACGTGTCCCGCGCCGTCCGTCAGCCACGCGGTATTGGCACCGCGCTGGACGCAGGCCTTCGCTTCGGCGCTGCACGGCGTGGATGCCGCTTCGGCCGTTCCCGCGAACGCCACGGTCCCCGCCATCGCGGCGACCCCGCCCAGTAGTGCGATCATCCTCCGGTTCATCGTGTGCCTCCCGTTGTCGTTCGGCTACACGATGTAGGGTGCCCAGTCCCCCGATCTTCGAATCGCGAGTCGGTATCGCGAGTCAGTCCTGAAGCCGGGAAAGCCCGAGGAACTCGTTCTGCTCGCGGTCGTAGCGCCGGGTCAGGCCGGTGCCGTAGCGGTCCCACCAGTTCTGCGTGTGGCCGCCCTGGGTGGTCGTCGTCCCGCCGTAGATCTGCCGGTCGTACTCGACGCGGGCGTCGCGGAACTCCTGCTGGAACTGCTCCGGGGTCAGCCCCTGGATGTGCTGGATCGTCGCGTCGCCGAGCGTGCGGGAGCTCCGCACGATGTCCTCGCCCGCCATGTGGTTGAGGATCGCGCGGACCCCGCCGGCGCCGCGCATGTGGGCGCCGGACATGATCGCGGCCTGGGTGCCGGGATCGGTGAAGTTGAGCGCGCCCGCCGTGCGCGCGTTGGCCGTCATCAGGTCGGCGACGACCGCGCGTTCTTCGGGGCTGCCGATCCCGTACTGCTCGCGCGCGGCGATGATCCGGTCGTAGCCGTTGTGCATGTTCCGCCGGAAGCCGTAGGCCTCGGGCACCCCGCCCTGTTCGCCGGTCGCGCCTTCGGACCGCATGATCGACTCGACGACGCGGGGATCGAGCTGCCGTGGCGCCGCCGCGGCAGCCGCGCCGCCGCCCTGAGTGGCTTCGTGTCCGCCGCCGTAGGCCTGGGCGACGTCGGCGTCGGCGGCCCGGTAGCCGTCCGCGGCCGTCTGGACGTTCTGGTTCACGGCGCCGATCAGCCGGAAGAGCCGCTGCAGCGCCGTCCCGAGCTGTGAGTGCAACGCCGAGTTCGCGGCGGCGACCCCGCTGCCGATCCCGGCGAACGACAACGCGTCCAGCACCAGGCTTTCCAGGTCGCGGGTCGCCGACAGGAAGGACGCCCCGACGTCTTCGACCGCCTTGACGACCGTCCCCATTTCCGCCGTTTCGGCGTGGTAGGCCCCGGCACTCATGGTCTGCTCCCTCCGGACACCGGCTGTGCGCGTCGAGGATTCCCCACCGCGCCGCGCCGCCCCACGGCCGAATTACCCACTGCCGCACCGCTCCGGCGCTAAAGTCGTAAAGATGAGCAACCCCGGAGACGACCCGAACGTCGTGGACGGCGAGATCGTCGACGACACCCCCACCGCCGCCTTGGCGATCCCCGCCCTGCCGCTGCCGGAGCCGGACTACAGCGAAGGCGGCGCGCCCAGTTTCGGCTTCATTCGGGACAAGATCGAGAACCGGTACACGACGTCGCTCGGCTCGGCGGAGCTGGCCGGGCTCGGCACGGAGAACACGGCCGAAGCACTCGACAAGAAGATCGCCGACCGCGACCAGGCGGCCCGTGACCGGCTGGCCGAGATCCGCCGCTCGATGCGCGGCGAATAGCCCCGCTCGGCGAAGACGCCACGGCGTGGGTGCGCGCGGTCAGTTCGGCAACCACCGCACTTCGGTGGGCTGAGACGCGGCGATCGCGGTCAGCCGGTTCGGGAACACCGGCACCACCTCGGCGAGACCGGTCGACCACACCACCCGGTCGACCACGCCGCCGGGCCTCGCGATCAGGCATGCGGCAATGCCGCGATGCCGGCACCGCTTCACGGCCTGAAGCAGCGCCTGGGTTCCGCGCGCCGACAGGTACGTCAGCATGGTGAGGTCGACGACCAGCAGGTGCGGCGCCGGCAGTTCGCAGATGGCGGCTTCGAGCACCGTCGGCCCCCGCAGCACGGCGGTGAGGCCCCGCTCGCCACGGGCTTCGACGACCAGCACGCCCCTGGTTCGTCCCGAAACGGTTCCGTCCTGGTCGGGCATCGCGCCTCCTCGTGGCCGGCCCGGACCATCGTCCCATTCCCGGCCCGGCCGTGGACCGTGCGTGACGAGGAAGAAACCACTTGTGACACAAGGGGCCGTTTGCCCCGGCAGACGGCCCAGCCCGGCGCGGCCGTCCGGCTCAGCGTCCACTGTGGATAGTGAGCCGCGCCAGCCACTCCTGCAGCAACGTCGCCTCGGCCGCACTCAACTCCGCCGGCGCCGTCTTGCGCAGCAGGGCGCCCAGCGTCGTCGCCGTCGTCGCCACGGCGTCGTCCGGGTCCGCGCGCTCCTCGGCGAGGATGCCGGCCAGCACGCTCTCCCGGACGCGGGCCGAGAACCCGGGATCGGGATAGTGCGCCGGCCGGGTGATCAGCGACAGCGCGACCCCGGCGTTGGCCGCCATGACCATCTGCGCGGCGAGCGACGGCGCCAGCTTGAGCCGCCCCGCCGCCGCACAGCGCTCCAGCACCGCGAGCAGCAGGTCGTGCGCCTCGGCCGCCGCGCCGGGCGGCGTCGGCAGGCCCGCGTACATCACGCGGTAGTAGTTCGGGTGGTCGAGCGCGAACGCGACGTGGTTGTCCCAGCCCTCGCGCAGGTCGCGCACCGGGTCGCCGGACGGCTTCGCGGCTCGCTTTCCCGCCAGGTACGCCTCGAACCCGTGGTCGACGACGGCGGCGAGCAGCCCTTCCTTGTCGCCGAAGTGCCGGTACAGCGCCGGCGCGCCCACTCCGGCGGCCTCGCAGACCGCCCGCGTGGAGAAGTCGGCCTCGGCCGACCGCGAAAGCAGGTCGGCGGCCGCCTCCAGGATCCGCGTTCTCAGGTCCACGGTAGCGACGCTAGCAGGCGTTATCGTCGATATCAAGGAAACGGTAGCGCTGATCCATAGATCGTGTTAGCGTCGATTACGTCAACACGACAACATCGATACCGAAGGATGTCCGCCATGCCGTTCGCCAACTTCAAGGTCCCCGCCGGCACGCTCACCCCGAAGCAGAAGGAGCTGCTCGTCACCCGCACCACCGACCTCTACGCCGAGATCTACGGCGACCGCGCCCGCGGGAACACGATGGTGCTGGTCGAGGAGGTCGCCGACGGCGGCTGGGGCATCGGCGGCGACGTGCTCACGCTCGCGAAGCTGCGGGCCGGGTGACGTCAGGCTTCCGTAACCCCCGCCTGGAATCATCGGTGGTCCGCGGAAGTTGTACAGGCGGTAGCACCGCACGAGGAGAAGGAGTGACGCCGTGACCACGTCAACCGAAAGGGCCGTCCTGGCCGGCGGCTGCTTCTGGGGGATGCAGGAGCTGTTCCGCCGCCAGCCCGGGGTCGTTTCGACCCGGGTCGGGTACAGCGGTGGCGACGTGCCCAACGCGACCTACCGCAACCACGGCACGCACGCCGAGGCCATCGAGGTGATCTACGACCCCGCGCGGACCACCTTCCGCGATCTGCTGGAGTTCTTCTTCCAGGTGCACGACCCGACCACGAAGAACCGCCAGGGCAACGACATCGGCCTGAGCTACCGCTCGGCGATCTACTTCGAGAACGACGAGCAGAAGCGGGTCGCCGAGGACACGATCGCCGACGTCGACGCGTCCGGGCTGTGGCCAGGCAAGGTCGTCACCGAGCTCAGCCCGGTGGGCGACTTCTGGGAGGCCGAGCCGGAGCACCAGGACTACCTGCAGCGCATCCCGAACGGGTACACCTGCCACTTCGTGCGCCCGGGGTGGAAGCTCCCGAAGCGCGAGACGACCGCCTGACCCCAGTACCACCGAAGGGCCCCTTCGCCGATCCGCGGCGAAGGGGCCCTTCGTCGTTCGGACGCAGCGAAGATCGGCCGAACGGCGGTGATGCCGGTCCGGTCCTGAGTGGACGGTCCGCCTCCCGATCCCAATAGCGGTGAATATCCTTTTTGTAACGTATTGCTACTTACCGATAAGACCGTACGTTCGTCGCTTGTTCACGAGCCTTCGGCACCGGATGCTGATTTCCGCTAAGCCGCACCATTTTCCCCGTCGTCCCCGTTCTCGGCCCGGCCTGACACCGGGCCGGTTCGCCCTGCCCGGAGGAGCTCCTTCGATGCATCTGAGACGTCCTGTCGTCCTGGCCGCGAGCGGCGTGCTCGTCGCCGCGCTGTGCACGGCCAACACCGCCCAAGCCCAGCCCGCCACCCCGAACGCCGTCCAGGACGCCCAGACCATGGCCGTGAACGCGGCCGCCGGTCTCGTGGCGAGCAAGCCCGCCGCGCTGCACGCCGGCGCGGACGACGTCTTCGTGGCCCAGAAAGCGATTTCCGCCACGAACGGGCTGAAGTACATCCCGTACGAGCGCACCTACAAGGGCCTGCCCGTGGTGGGCGGCGACTTCGTGGTGGCGACCGACTCGACGGGCCAGGTGCTGGGCACCTCCGTCGCGCAGGACCAGACCATCGACCTCGCCTCCACGACCGCGAGCGTGTCGAAGGCCGCGGCCGAGGCGACCGCGCGGCAGCAGCTGTCCACCGTGGACAGCGTGGGCGCCGCCCAGCAGGTCGTCTTCGCGCTCGGCACGCCGAAACTGGCGTGGAAGAGCACCGTCCTCGGCCGCGACGCCGAAGGGCCGAGCAAGCTCGACGTCATCGTCGACGCCGCCACCGGCAAGGTGCTCCACACCCAGGAGCACGTCGTGCACGGCACCGGCAACAGCGGGTGGAACGGCCCGGTGACCCTCGACACCACGCAGTCCGGCAGCACGTACTCGCTGAAGGACCCGACCCTCACGAACGTCAGCTGCCAGGACGCGGCCAACAACACCACGTTCAGCGGCCCTGACGACGCCTGGGGCACCGGCAACGCCACCAGCCGCGAGACCGGCTGCGTCGACGCCTTGTTCGCCGCGCAGACCGAGAAGAAGATGCTCACGCAGTGGCTGGGCCGCAACGGCTTCGACGGCAGCGGCGGCGGCTGGCCGATCCGCGTCGGCCTGAACGACCAGAACGCCTACTACGACGGCAGCCAGGTCCAGATCGGCAAGAACACCAACGGCCAGTGGATCAGCTCGCTCGACGTCGTCGCGCACGAACTCGGCCACGGCATCGACGACCACACCCCGGGCGGCATCTCGGGCAGCGGCACGCAGGAGTTCGTCGCGGACGTGTTCGGCGCCTCCACCGAATGGTTCGCGAACGAGTCGTCGCCGTACGACACGCCGGACTTCCTCGTCGGCGAGACGATCAACCTCGTCGGCAGCGGCCCGATCCGCAACATGTACAACCCGTCGGCGCTGGGTGACAAGAACTGCTACGACAGCTCGATCCCGAACACCGAGGTGCACGCCGCGGCCGGGCCGGGCAACCACTGGTTCTACCTGCTGGCCGAGGGCACGAACCCGACCAACGGGCAGCCGACCAGCGCCACGTGCAACAGCTCCACGGTCACCGGGCTGGGCGTGCAGAGCGCGATGAAGATCTTCTACAACGCGATGCTGCTCAAGACCTCGGGCGCCTCGTACCTGAAGTACCGCACCTGGACGCTGACCGCGGCGAAGAACCTGTTCCCGGGCAGCTGCGCCGAGTTCAACACCGTCAAGGCGGCCTGGGACGCGATCAGCGTGCCGGCGCAGTCGGCCGACCCGACCTGCTCGGCGACCGGCACGGTCACCGTGTCCAACCCGGGCAACCAGTCGACCACCACCGGCGGCTCGGTGAACCTGACGCTCTCGGCCAGCGGCGGCACCGCGCCGTACGCCTGGTCCGCCACCGGCCTGCCGGCCGGCCTGTCGATCAACGCCTCCACCGGCACGATCTCGGGCACCGCGACCACCGCGGGCACCTCGAACGTCACGGTGACGGCGAAGGACGCGGCGAACAAGACCGGGACGGCGTCGTTCACGTGGACCGTCGGCACCACCACGGGCTGCTCCGGCCAGAAGCTGGCCAACGCCGGCTTCGAATCGGGCAGCACCGGCTGGACCGCGAGCAGCGGCGTCATCGGGCAGAACGGCTCCGACCAGCCGGCGCACGGCGGCACCTACAACGCCTGGCTCGACGGCTACGGCTCGGCGCACACCGACTCGCTCGCGCAGTCGGTGAGCATCCCGGCGGGCTGCCACGCCACGCTGACGTTCTACCTGCACATCGACACGGCGGAGACGTCCACCTCGACCGCCTACGACAAGCTGACCGTGACCAACGGCAGCACCACGCTGGCCAGCTACTCCAACCTGAACAAGGCCTCCGGGTACGTCCTCAAGACGGTCGACGTCTCGTCGGCCGCCGGCGGCACCCTCTCGCTGAAGTTCACCGGCGTGGAGGACAGCTCCCTGCAGACGTCGTTCGTCATCGACGACGCCGCCGTCACGCTGAGCTGACGCTGAACCGCTGAACCGCTGAACCGCTGAGGCGGGGAGGCCGGGAAACCGGCTTCCCCGCTTCGGCGCGTTCAGGAGCAGAATCGGCGTATGGATGCCCAAGAGCTGCGCGCGGTCCAGACGCCGTTGAAGGAGCAGTACCGGGAACGGCCGGAGAGCGCGCTCGTCACCCTGCACGCCGACGCCGCGCTCGACGGCCTCGGCATCTCCTGCAAGGTCGAGACCGGCCGCGCGATCGTCGAGGCCGGGCTGCACCCGGCGACCGGAGGCGACGGCACCCTCGCCTGTTCAGGTGACATGTTGCTCGAGGCACTCGTCGCGTGCGCCGGGGTGACGCTGCGGGCGGTCGCGACGTCGCTCGGGCTGACCGTGCGCGGCGGGCGTGTCCGCGCCGAAGGCGACCTCGACTTCCGCGGCACCCTCGCCGTGGCGAAAGACGCGCCGGTGGGCTTCCGCGCGATCCGGCTGTCGTTCGCCTTGGACACCGACGCCGGCGAAGAAGAGCTCGCCACGCTGAAGAAGCTGACCGAGCGCTACTGCGTGGTCTTCCAGTCGCTGCGGACGCCGCCGGAGTTCGCCGTCACGCTTTCGGCGAATTGAGGGGACCCAGGGAGAAACCCGCAGGACAAACCGGACAGTGTGGTCTAGCTTGACGGCTGCCACAGAAGGAGCCGTCATGCCATCACCGGAGCCGGACAACGCCGTCCAGGTACGCGGGCTCGTCAAGACCTACGGTTCGACCCGGGCGCTCGACGGCGTCGACCTCGACATCCCGGCCGGGCGGGTGCTCGGCCTGCTCGGCCCGAACGGCGCGGGGAAGACCACCACCGTCCGCATCCTGACCACGCTGCTGCGGCCCGACTCGGGCGAGGTGCGCGTGGCCGGGTACGACGTGCTGGCCGAGCCGGACCAGGTGCGGCGCCGGATCGGGCTGTCCGGCCAGTACGCGGCCGTCGACGAGAACCTCACCGGCTTCGAGAACCTCTACATGGTCGGGCGGCTCTACGGCAGGCCGAAGGCGGCCGCCCGCTCGCGCGCCCGCGAGCTGCTCGCGCGGTTCCGGCTCGAGGAGGCCGCCGACCGGCCGGCGAAGGGGTACTCCGGCGGGATGCGCCGCCGCCTCGACCTGGCCGGCGCGCTGGTCGCCGAGCCGACCGTCGTCGTGCTGGACGAGCCCACCACCGGCCTCGACCCGGGCGGGCGGCTCGACACCTGGGAGGTCATCAAGGAGCTCGTCGCCGACGGCACGACCGTGCTGCTGACCACGCAGTACCTCGAAGAGGCCGACCAGCTGGCCGACTCCATCGTGGTGATCGACCACGGCCGGGTGATCGCGCACGGCACCGCCGACGAGCTCAAGGCCCAGATCGGCGGCGAACGCCTGGAGCTGGTCGTCGCCTCGGCCGCGGACCTGCCGGCCACCCTGGCCGTCCTGCGCGAGGTGGGCACCGGCGAACCGAGCGGCGACGACCACACGCGGCACGCGGAAATCCTGGTCGACACCGGCCCCAAGGCGCTCATCGAGGCCCTCCGCCGGCTCGACTCCCGCGGCATCACCGTCCAGGACGTCGCCCTGCACCGGCCGACACTCGACGACGTCTTCCTGTCCCTGACCGGCCACGGCGCCGAGTCCACCGAGTCCGCCGGGGAGGCGAAATGAACGCGTTCGCGAAGGGCATCTCGGACGGCGGCGTCATCACGTGGCGCAACCTGACGAACGTCCGCCGCAACCCGGACTGGCTGATGGCCGCGACGCTGCAGCCGATCATGTTCGTGCTGCTGTTCGCCTACGTCTTCGGCAACGCGATCGGCGGCGCGGCGGGCGGCGCGGCCTACCGCGAGTTCCTCATCGCCGGGATCTTCGCCCAGACGGTGGCGTTCAACTCGGCGTTCACCGTCATCGGCTTCGCCAACGACCTGCAGAAGGGCATCATCGACCGGTTCCGCTCGCTGCCGATGTCCCGGATCGCGGTGATCCTCGGCCGCACGACGTCGGACCTCGTGGTCAGCGTGGTCGCGCTGATCGTGATGTCGCTGTGCGGGCTGCTCGTCGGCTGGCGGATCCGCGGCAGCTTCTGGGACGCGCTGCTCGGCTACCTGGTGATACTGATGTTCGCCTGGGCGCTGACGTGGGTCGGCGCGCTGATCGGCCTCGCGGCGCGCAGCGTCGAGGTCGCGCAGAGCGCCGGGCTGATCTGGATGTTCCCGCTGAGCTTCATCTCGTCGGCGTTCGTCCCCACCGACACGCTGCCGGCGTTCCTCAAGGCGATCGCGGACTGGAACCCGTTCACGGCGGTGATCAACGCGACCAGGGACCTGTTCGGCAACCGGTTCGGCGTCCCGCCGTCGGGCTGGCCGGCGGAGCACGCGGCGCTGTACTCGATCCTGTGCTGCGTGGCGATCATCGCGATCTTCGCCCCGCTGGCCACGGCCCGCTACCGCCGGGTGGCGAGCAAGTAGCCGGCCGCGGTTCAAGTCCGTAGCGCGTCAGTCCTCTTCGGACAGTTCCACGATCGGGATCACCCGCTTGGCCTGCTTGGCCTTCGCGCGGTGGTCGGCGAAGAACGGGTACTCCTTCTCCAGCTCGGTCCACGTCCGCACATAGTCCGCGCCCAGCAGCGGCAGCGCCTCGGCCTCGAACTTCCGGTCGTCCACCTCCACCGTGACCCTCGGGTCGTCCACCAGGTTCAGGTACCAGTCCGGATGCCGCGCCGCCCCGACGTTCGAGGCCACCACCAGCAGCCGGGAGCCGTCACGGTGGACCATCATCGGGACCGTGCGGGGCTCCCCCGTGTGCCGGCCCGTCGTGGTGAGCAGCACCAGCCGCTCCCGGTGCATGCCGTCGACCTCGCCGCCCGCGCGGAACTGCCGGATCACGCGCCGGTTCGTCTCCTGGATGTCCATGGTCACCGGTCGTAGTAGCGGGTCGGCGGCGGCTCCTGCCGCGGGTTCGGCCACTGCTTGGTCGGCGGCGGTGCGGTGCTCTGGGTGCGGCGCCGGTGCAGCGTCCGGGCGCTGGCCGCCATGCTGTTCACCACCGCGGCGATGGCCAGGCCGATCACCAGGTTGATCACGGCCGTCGCGACCTTCGCGCTCGGCGCCACTGCCAGGGTCAGCGGCAGCACCACGGCGATCAGCGTGATCAGCACCATGATCCAGCCGAAGAACTGCGACGGCGCCGGGGTCGCGACGCTCAGCAGGTGCATCAGCCCGGTGGCGAGCAGGGCCACCGCGGCGGCGACCAGCGCGTACGTCGTGGTGCTCGCGTTGCCCCAGACGCCTTCGCCTTTTGGGGCGAGCACTTCGACCTCGAAGATCCCGCGGGCGATCAGCAGCCCGACCACCGCGAGCAGGGCCGCGACCACCGCCGTCGCCACGCCGCCCGCCCACAGCCGGCGCGCGTCGATCCCCGGGCGGACGTCCTGGGGCTGGTTCCCGTAGAAGTCGGACATCAGAGCCTTCCCTGGGTCGGCTGGGCCTCTCGTCCCGATTGTCCCCCGTTTCGGCCCGGCCCGCGATTTGCGCTGGAGTGCACTCCAGCTCGTAGGGTCGGAAAAATGATCACCGCACAGCACAAGATCGGCTCGGGTTTCGGCGCCACCACCACGGCCGCCGAAGCCATCGACGGCCTCGACCTCACCGGCAAGCTCGCCGTCGTCACCGGCGGGTACTCCGGGATCGGCCTCGAAACCACCCGCGCGCTCACCGGCGCCGGCGCCCACGTCGTCGTCCCGGCCCGTCGCCGCGCGACCGCCGAAGAAGCCCTCGCCGGCCTCGCGAACGTCGAGGTCGACGAGCTCGACCTCGGTGACCTCGACAGCGTCCGCGCCTTCAGCGAGCGTTTCCTGGCGACCGGCCGGCGGATCGACCTCCTCATCGCCAACGCGGGCATCATGGCCTGCCCCGAGACCCGCGTCGGCCCGGGCTGGGAAGCCCAGTTCGCGACCAACCACCTCGGCCACTTCGCGCTGGTCAACCGGCTGTGGCCGGCGATCGCCGACGGTGCGCGCGTGGTCTCGCTGTCCTCGCGGGGGCACCACTACTCGCCCATTCGGTGGGACGACGTCCAGTTCACCCGCGGGTACGAG
This sequence comes from Amycolatopsis sp. NPDC051128, assembly GCF_040682715.1. NCBI lineage: Bacteria > Bacillati > Actinomycetota > Actinomycetes > Pseudonocardiales > Pseudonocardiaceae > Amycolatopsis > Amycolatopsis sp. NPDC051128. The sequence continues at coordinate 16,283 of NZ_JBFBBN010000064.1, forward strand.
AAGTGGGCGGCCTACGGGCAGGCCAAGACCGCCAACGTGCTCTTCGCGGTCCAGCTCGACGAGCTGGGCGCCGGGAAGGGCGTCCACGCGTTCGCGCTGCACCCCGGCGGCATCATGACGCCGCTGCAGCGCCACCTGCCGAAGGCGGAAATGATCGAACGCGGCTGGATCGACGAAGCCGGCAACATCCTGATGCAGTTCAAGACCCCGGAACAGGGCGCGGCGACCACGGTCTGGGCCGCGACCTCGCCGCGGCTGGCCGGGCTCGGCGGGCTGTACCTCGAGGACTGCGACGTCGCCGAGCCGGCGCCGGAGGACGTCGAAGGTCTCGCCGCTTCCGGGGTCCGCGGGTACGCCGTCGACCGCGAGCAGGCCGCGCGCCTGTGGGCGCTGTCGGCGCAGCTCACCGGTGTGGACGCGTTCGCGAAGCACTGAGCATGGCGGAAAGTGTCACGATCGCGGCACTTCTCGCGATACCCTCGGCGTGATCTTCGGAAGTTTGCCGGTCATCGGATCCGGGTACATCGGGCCCGTGGTCGACGAAGCAGGCAGAACGGAGTGCCCGCCGATGAGCGACGCGGACGACGACGTCACGTGCGCTCGTTTCGCTCTCGGCGAGTTCGCGGTCGCCCCGCGCCAGGCCCTCGACGACGAGCGGCCGCCCGCGCTGCTGGCCGGCCGCTACGAGGTCGGCAAGCTGATCGGCAGCGGCGGCACGGCCCGCGTCTACCGGGCCTACGACGTGCGGCTCGCGCGCGACGTCGCCGTCAAGATCTACGACCGGGACGCGGTGGCACTCGACCAGCGCCGCCGGCTGCGCGAGATGAGCATCCAGGGCAGCATCACCCACCCCGGTGTGGTGACACTGCTGGACAGCGGCACCGAAAACGGCCGGACCTACCTGGTGATGCAGCTCGTCGAGGGCGAAAACCTGGCGGAGCGGCTGCTTTCCGGGCCGATGCCGGTGGCCGAGGTGACCGCGCTGGCCGACGGGCTGGCCGAGGCGCTGGCCCACGTGCACTCGCGGCGGATCGTCCACCGGGACCTGAAGCCCGCCAACGTGTTCCTGTCCGCGGACGGCCCGCTGATCGGCGACTTCGGCATCGCGCACGCCCTCGACACGACGCACATCACCGGCACCGGCCTGGTCCCGGGCACCGCCGCCTACCTGGCGCCCGAGCAGGTCGGCGGCGAGCCCGCCGGACCGCCCGCGGACGTCTACGCGCTCGGGCTGATGCTCCTGGAGTCCCTGACCGGGCAACGGGAGTACCCGGGCACGATGGTCGAAGCGGCGATGGCGCGGCTGACCCGGCCGCCCCGGATTCCGGACGACCTGCCCGCGCCACTGGCGCACCTCCTCCGCCGGATGACGCAGCGCGAGCCCGCCGATCGGCCCACCGCGGCGGAGGTGCTGCGGCTGCTCCACGACCCGGCGCCGACGCTGCCCGCGGCATCCCCTGAGCACCATCCGCGGCGGCGTCGCGATCCGGTGGCCGCCGCTAGCCCGGCGCACCGCCGGATCGCCGTCGCTGCCGGGCTGACCGCCGCCGCGGTCGCCGCCGCGTCCGCGATGCTGCTGGCCGGGCAGGAAACCGGGACCAGCACCCCGGCGCAACCCCCGCCGGCGAACTCCCCGGCGGCCACTTCCGCGCCTTCGCCGTCCGCGCCCGGCGCCGCGTCCGGGAGCCCGGCCCCGCGGCCGCACACCACCGGATCCGCTTCGCCGCGACCCGCGGCCGTGACGCAAGAAAGCGCGGTCTCCCCCACTCGGCCGACGAAGCTCGTCAAACCCGAGAAGCCGGAGAAGACGAACACCAAGGGCAAAGGCAAGGGCCCCGGCAACGACTGAGCCGAACGGACCTGGTACCGGAAAGCTATTTCCGGCGATCAGGACCGCGTTTCGCAATCATTTCCCGAATTCAGCCTCGAACCAATAACGACCGTGTCCGGTTGAGTGTTCACGCCGCCCTCGCGCGGCCCGTTCTTCGCACACCGCGCGGGCGGTACGCCAAGCCTGGTACCGGATGGACACGCGTCCCGTCCGGACCGCCGCCGCGCCGGCACTGCTCGTCGCGAGCGTCGCGAAACCGCGGACCGCGGCCAGGAAGATCGACACCATCTTCGCCGAAGAACTTTCCGGAACCGCCACGCGGGAAACCGTTCCCGAAAACGTCGCCGCAGCCGAGATCTCTTGACGAAGATTTATTCTCGGCCGCTACAAAAATGCTCCTCGGCAAAGGGATGACGGCCCTGGTGACCATCGCCGCGGCAGGCGTACAACAGTCCGGCACGGCTGCTGCCGCGTGACCGCCAGAGAAGGGGAGTCATCATGGCCGATCCCGGTACCCCCGCACCACCGGTCGAGCTCGACCGGGTCCGCACCGAACTCGCCGCCCAAGGTCATCCCTGGGTAATGGGCGAGAACTCCATGACCATCCTGGAAGAAGACCAGCGCCGGCACCGCCTGGGAGTGCCGTTGCCGCCGGAAAGCGAACGGCGTGAGCTGGAGTCGCAGGCGAAGTCCCTCGCCGCCGGCGAAGCCGCCCGCACCACCGCCGTTTCGGGAGCCGGCGCGGCCGCGCAGTTCGACAGCCGCAACGCGGGCGGCGCCAACTACGTCACCCCGGTGAAGGACCAGGGCGACTGCGGCTCCTGCGTCGCCTTCGGCACGGTGGCCACGATGGAGACGGTCGCCGCGTTCACCCGCGGCCAGCCGGGTCTGCGGCTCGACCTGTCCGAGGCGCACCTGTTCTACACCCACGGCGCGAACGACAACGCGACCTGCGACACCGGCTGGATGCCCGACCGGGCCCTGAAGGCCTGCCACGACGTCGGCATCACCTACGAGGACTACTTCCCGTACAGCGCGCGCAACCGCTCCGGCGCCAAGCTGAACGCCGACTGGCCGAACCGGCTCGCGACCACGCCGTCGTACACCGCGCTGACCGGCAACCCGGCGGCGATGAAGGAGCAGCTCGCGGCGCGCGGCGCGCTCATCGCGTGCTTCCTGGTGTACCAGGACTTCTTCTCGTACAAGTCCGGCGTCTACCGGCACGTCACCGGCGCGCTCGCCGGCGGGCACTGCGTGACGCTGGTGGGCTACGACGACAGCCAGGGCTGCTGGATCGCGAAGAACAGCTGGAACACCAGCTGGGGTGACGCGGGCTTCTTCCGGATCGCCTACGGCGAATGCGGCATCGAGACCTGGCAGGTCGAGCAGATCGGCGCGGTCAACCTGCGCTCGTGGACCGGCTCGACGTCCGTGCTGGGCCTGTGGAGCAACGACCAGGACCGCAACACCTGGGCCTACCTGAAGGACCTGGGCTGGCTGCACCTCGCCGCGGACGACGAAGTGATCAACAAGGCGATGCTCACCGAGCTGGTCGCCGCGAAGCAGGGTGGCCGTCCGGTCAACGCGTTCAACAACAACGGCACGATCATCGAGACCTACGTCTTCTAGGAGCCCCGAGATGGCCGCAACGACCAGCCCGTCCCACGCGCCCGCGGCGGTGGCTCCCTCCACCAGCCCGGACAACGCGCCCCAGCCCCTCACCCCCGACCAGCTGAGCACCACGACGACCGCCGTCACGGTGGAGCCGGGCGCCGAACCGGTGCTGAGCCCGCCGGGGGCGCCGCAGACCGCCGCGGCCGCCACCGCCGCGGCCTGGCAGTCGAACAAGAAGGTCCTCGCCCTCTGGACGAACAACGCCGACCGCAACGGCTACGCCTACGTCGACGGCATCGGCTGGAAACGGCTCGCGACGAACAGCGACAGCGTGCACGAGGCGCTGCTGGCGCTGGCTTCGTCGGGCCGGCTGGCCGGATCGGTCACGTATCCGGAGGCCGCCGACGGCCTGATCCACGAGATCTACCTCTGGTGAGCTCGTGCGGGTGATCACGCTCGAAGCCGACGGCGCGGCGGCGGACGTCGCGCCCGGCGAGCGGCTGGAGCTGCGGTTGCCCGAGAACGCGGGCACGGGCTACCAGTGGGTGCTGGACGGTCCGGACCCGCCGCTGCGGGTGGTCGAGGAGACCCTCCACCCGGCGGCGGACCGGGCCGGCGGCACCGGCGAGCACCGGTTCGTCCTGCACGCGGACCAGCCGGGCGAGACGACGCTGGTGGCGCGGCACACGCGAGCTTGGGCGCCGGAGAGCGAACTGCGCCGGTTCCGGCTCACGGTGCGGGTCCGCTAGTGCGGTCACCGGACACGTCGGGCGGTGACCGGACACGTTGGCCGAGGGCCCGCGGGCCGCGGGCGTCCGGTCGGCGTCATGCGCCCCAATGTGGCGTTCGGTGCATCCAACGCACCCAAAGTGGCGTTCGGTGCATCCAACGCACCCAACGCCACATTGGGGCGTTTGAGACTCGGCTCTAACCCGCGTCCTGCCAGGGCTCGAAGCTGCGCAGGAGCAGCCTGACCTGCGCCGGGTCCCGGATCTCGGCTTCGACGCCCCCCGGCATGGCGATGATCAGGTGGGTGTCGCGGGCCGCGCAGCCGGCCGCCGTCGCGGCCAGGACCGCGACACCGCCGCCGTCGACCGCCGTGGTCATCGTGAGGTCCACGACCACGCGGCGGGCCCCGGCGGCGAAGGCGTCTTCGATCGCGCGGTGGTAAGTGGGCGCCAGCCCGCCGTCGAAGACGCCGTCGACGGAGAGGATGACCTCGTCTTCCAGGAGCACGCTGCGAAGGGTCATCCTGACCTCCTGCCGACCGGGTTTTTCCGACCGGGTCCGGGTTTCGTCATCAAAGGTTACGTCAGGTACCCCGGCGGACGCAGGCTGAGCGGGCCGCGACCGCACATCGGAAGTATCACGGCGGAGCCGCACATCCGGCCGAACAAGATCAGCTCCGGAGATCCAGCCACATGATGCGGAGCCCGACGTCCCCGAGCTCGGGGTGGCGGAACGCGCCCGGAGCCGTTCCGAGCGTCACGAACCCGAGACTTTCGTAGAGCCGGATCGCCGCTTCGTTCACGTCGACGACGGCGTTGAACTGGATCGCCGCGAAGCCGCTGCGCCGGGCCCAGGCGATCAGGTCGGTGGCGAGGGCGCGTCCCACGCCCGCGCCCCGCGCCGCCCGCGCGACCATCAGGCTGCCCGACGCGACGTGGCTGCCGGGCCCCGGCCGGTTGGCGTACATGTTCGCGGTCCCCGTGACCCGGTCGCCGTCGAGCGCGACGACCACCCGGCCCGGCGGGGCCGGCAGCCAGCTCCGCCGGGCTTCGGGCTCGGTCATGGCCGGGTCGTAGGCGAACGTCCGCTGCTCGGTGACGACGTCGTGGATGATCGGCCAGATCTGTGACCAGTCGTCTTCGCGGGCGTCGCGGATCACGGGTTTCCCACCCGCGTCACCGCCGCGCGGACTTCGGGGACGACGGTCTCGATGTCCTCACGCAGCACGAAAGCGGCGCCCGAGGACGGCACTTTCCAGCGTCTGTCCGAAAAGGACGAGGTCGATCTTGAGGACGCCGCCGCAGCCGGCACGAGATGCCCGCGGCGATCCGCCCGGGCGCCGCGGATCCGGTCGATGAGCTGCTCGTCCATGGTGCCTGAGCGTAGCGGCGGAGCGCGGGGGCGACGACCGGATTACGAGCGGCCGCCGAGCCCTGACCGGCCATTGTGGACAGTACCAAAGGAGGTTGACACCGGACGGCCGTTAACCCACTCTTCCTGTTGTCCGCCGGAGGTTTCCTGGTGTTCACGAGCCGGACCACAGCAGGGCACGAACCGGCCCGCTGCCGTGGGCATCATGAGGCGCCCCACCCACTCAGTGCTGGAGGACCCATGATCCGCAAGCGGATCTTCGCCGCGTTCGCCGCCGCCACTCTGGTCACGGCCGGTGTCGTCACCGCGGCCGTCGTCACCGGAACGGACGAACCCGCGGCTGTCCGGCCCACCGCGTCGACCGTGCCGGCGTTCGACCACATCGTCCTGGTGATGTTCGAAAACAAGAAGTACTCGTCGATCAACGGCAGTTCCAGCGCGCCCTACTTCAACACGCTCGCCGCCCAGAGCGCGAAGTTCACGAACTCCTTCGCGATCACGCACCCGAGCCAGCCCAACTACGTCGCCCTCTTCTCGGGTACGACGCAGGGCGTGGTCGGCGACATCTGCCCGGCCAACCTCGGCGCCAAGGCCAATCTCGCCCAGCAGCTGATCGGCGCGGGCAAGACGTTCAAGGGCTACTCCGAAGCGATGCCGTCGGACGGCTACACCGGCTGCTCCAGTGGCACCTACCGGCGCAAGCACAACAGCTGGGTGGACTTCTCGAACGTCCCGGCCGCGAGCAACGTCCGGTACTCGAGCTTCCCCACGGACTTCACCCAGCTGCCGACCGTCGCCTTCGTGACGCCGGACATGTGCAACGACATGCACGACTGCGGCGTCGGCACCGGCGACACCTGGCTGAAGAACAACCTCGACGCCTACGCCCAGTGGGCGAAGACGCACAACAGCCTGCTGATCGTCACCTTCGACGAGGACAGCGGCACGTCGGTCAACCAGATCTTCACGACGTTCACCGGCGCGAACGTCAAGGTCGGCAGCTACAGCGAGTCGATCAACCACTACACGGTGCTGCGCACGATCGAGGCGTCCTACGGCCTGCCGGGCATCGGCGGCGCCGCGAGCAAGTCGCCGATCCTCGACGTCTGGCAGTAGCCGCGTGTACCTGTCCACCATCGGTCGCCGGGAGCATCCTGGGGCCGTGTCCCGGCGCAAGTTCCCGGCGGTCGGCGCGAACGTCTTCGCGCTCGGCGCCGTCAGCATGGTCACCGACGTCTCCTCGGAGATGGTCACCGCGATCCTGCCGGTCTACCTGGTGCTCGGGTTGCACCTCAGCCCGGCCGTGTACGGCCTGGTCGACGGCCTCTACACCGGCGCGACGGCGCTGCTGCGGATCGTCGGCGGCTACGTCGCCGACCGGGTCCGGCGGCGCAAGGTCGTCGCGGGCGCCGGCTACGCGCTGTCCGCGGTGGCGAAGCTCGGCCTGCTCGCGGCCGGGGCGTCGGCGGGCGCGATCGCCGTGACGTTCGTGGTGCTCTCCCCGCGGAGGGCCGCGTGAAAGCGCGCGTCCTGATCGCCGTCGCCGGGGTGCTCGTGCTGGCCGGGACGGCCGTCGCGTACGTCGGGTTCGCCAGTGCGCGCGGGCACGACGTCACCCCGGCCGGCGCGGTGAGCCTGGCCCCCGGCCCGCGGCTGCTGTTCCGCAGCACGGCCGACGCCGACCGCGGGCACGTCGCCACGGTGGCGGCGACCGATCCCGGCGGGCCGCGGACGGTGTCGCCGCTGTCCTGCACCCGGGTGTACGCCGCCGGTGGCACCGGGCTCTGCCTGCGTCCGGACGGCGACCTGACCACCTACCAGCTGGCCGTGCTCGACGCGGGACTGGCGGTCAAGCGGGAGATCCCGCTGGTCGGGCTGCCGAACCGGGCACGGGTCTCGGCGAGCGGCCGGATGCTCGCGTGGACGGTGTTCGTCACGGGCGATTCCTACAACGGCGGCATGTTCTCGACCCGCGCCGGGATCCTCGACACGGTGAGCGGCGACCTCGCCGGAACGCTGGAGGACTACGCGGTGACCTTGGACGGGAAGCCGTACCAGGCGGCCGACCTCAACTTCTGGGGCGTCACGTTCACCGGCGACGACCGCCACTTCTACGCGACGATGTCGACGGTCGGGCACCGCTACCTGGTCGCGGGCGACTTCACCGCGCACACGGTCCGCGCGCTGCGGGAGAACGTCGAGTGCCCGTCGCTGTCCCCGGACGGGACGCGGGTGGCGTTCAAGTCCGCGGTGGACGGCGACCCGACCCACGGCTGGCGGCTGTCGGTGCTGGACCTGGCGGGCGCGAAGGTGACGCCGCTGGCTGAGACCCGCAGCGTCGACGACCAGCCGGCCTGGCTCGACGACCACACGATCGGCTACGGGGTGCCCCGCGGGCCAGGCCACGCGGACGTCTGGTCGGTCCCGGCCGACGGCTCGGGCGCGCCCCGCCTGCTGATCCCGGAGGCGGAGTCCCCCGCGGCGCTGGGGTCGTGAGGCTAGTCCAGCTTGCGGAGGCCGTCGAGGATGCGCCGCAGCAGCTCCCCGTCCGGGGCCGCGAACGCCAGCTGGGGCACCAGGACGCGGCCGGCCGGCGGGCGACGCGGTGGGACGGTGCGGGGCACCCGCCACGGCAGCTGGTCCGGCGCGGACTCGCGGCCGGGCTGTTCCGGGATCGGCTGGGTCGGCAGCGTGCTCATCCGCGCCTCGGCCGGCCCGCGTGCCGACTGTTCGAAGCGGAGGCGGGCTTGGATGCCGGCCACCGTCCAGTCCGCCTCCGGCTCCGGTTCGGGGGGAGCCGGTGCGTGGCGCGGTCGTCGTTCGAGCGTGATGGCCCAGGCCGCGGCGGCGAGGGCCGGGAGCAGCAGCCCCGCGACGATGGCGAGGCCGGGCAGGTCCGCGGCCATCAGGTGGCCCCGGCGGCGGGTAGCAGCATGGCGTTCACTTCCGGACTCGCGGTTGTTCCGAAGCATGGCCGACACCTGGATCTTCGACGTGAACGAATGTTCGCGGACCCCGGACTCATGATGAACGACGAGGCAACGCTGCCACAAGCGGCCGAACGCGGTGGCCGCCCGGCGGTGGAACTGCAGGTCAGAACCAGATTCGGGGTAGGAGGAAAGTGCCCCTCACCAGGTAGTACGGGCGCCGGCCCCGGCCGGTTCAAATTTTCTTTGTACGTCTTGTGTGCACCGCCGCGGCAAACTGCGGGAATGCGCATTTCGACCTGGCTCGTGGCCGCCGCGCTGGTGCTCGGCGGCCTCGCCCCCACTCCACTGGCCATCGCCGCGGACGGCAACCCGCTCGAGAAGACGACCGGCTTCTACGTCGACCCGGACTCCAACCCGGCGAAGTGGGTCCGCGACCACCCGAACGACAGCCTGGCGGGCCCGATCAGGACGTCGATCGCGACCAAGCCCGGCGCTCGCTGGTTCGGCAACTGGAGCGGCGACATCCGCGCGGCGGTCGACAAATACACTTACGCCGCCGACGTCGCCGACAAGCTGCCGGTCCTGGTCGCCTACAACATCCCCGGCCGCGACTGCGGCGGCGAGTCGACCGGCGGCGCGGGCGGCCCGCAGGCCTACCGCGACTGGATCTCCGCGTTCGCCGACGGTATCGGCGGCAAGCCGGCGATCGTGATCATCGAGCCGGACGCGCTCGCCCAGCTCGACTGCCTGCCCGGGGACGCCCGCCAGGTCCGGACCGACCTGCTGAAGTTCGCCGCGACGCAGTTCGCGCAGAAGGCGCCCAACACCTGGGCGTACATGGACGGCGGCAACGCCACCTGGATCCCGGCGGCGACGATGGCTTCGCGGCTGAAGTCGGTCGGCGTGCAGTCGATCCACGGGTTCGTCCTCAACGTCTCCAACTTCTACACGACGGCCGAGTCGACGACTTACGGCAAGGCGGTCGACGCGGCACTGGGCTACGCGGCGCCGTTCGTGGTCGACAGCAGCCGCAACGGCAACGGCCACGGCACGGACTCCGAGTGGTGCAACCCGCCGAAGCGCAAGCTCGGCGCGCCGTCCCAGCTCGACGGCGGTCCGGAGATGCGGCTGTGGATCAAGGTCCCCGGCGACTCCGACGGCAGCTGCGGCTACGGCGCCGGCGTCCCGGCGGGCACGTTCAGCCCGGTCCTGGCCAACCACCTCATCAAGGGCGACTGACCCCGGCAAGTCCGTGAATGTCGCATTGAGGGACTTCAAGTCTCTCAATGCGACATTCACGGCTTCAGCCCAGCGAGCAGGTGGTGGCCAGGTCGGCCGGGGTCGCGCCGGCGGGCCGGGCGATCGTCGTCGAGGCCGGGGGACGCACCCCGCGCAGCCAGCCCGCGAGCGCGTCGAACGCCGTCCGGAAGCAGGGGCCCAGCGGACGCAGCCGGTCCGGGTACTGGTCGACCAGCCCGTCGACGTGGTTGCCGCCCTCGACCCGGTAGTACCGGTGCAGCGCGCCCCGGCCCGCGGAAGTGATCATCCCGTCGTAGACGTCGGAGTCGCGGGTGATCGGCAACAGCGTGTCGAGCGTGCCGTGCAGCGTCAGCAGCGGCTTGCCGATCCGCCCGGTCAGCGAGATCCGCTCCACCGCCCGAGCCACCGACGCCGGCCGGGACGCATACGCGTAGTCGGTGTCACAGGACGGCGTTCCACTGGCACAGAACGGAACTCCCGCCGCAAGGGCACCGTCGAACGACGGGTCGACCTCCTCGCGGTAGATCCGCTGGGTCAGGTCCCAGTACACGCGGTAGTGGTAGTCCCACAGGAACTCCGACCCCGGCGCGAAGCCCGCGTCCAAAATGGACTGGTGCGCCGCTTCCGAACCAGCCGCATACGCCGGATAAGCGCGCAGCGCCGGCGGCAGGAACGTGAGCAAGTTCGGCCCGTCGGCACGCCACAGCGTCCCCTCCCAGTCGACGCCCCCGTCGTAGAGCCACGGCCGGTTCTCCAGCTGCCACCGCACCAGGTACCCGCCGTTGGACAGCCCGGCGGCCAGGGTCCGCGCCGGCGGACGGCCGTAGTGGCGCGCCACCGACGAACGAGCCGCCAGCGTCAGCTGGGTGACGCGGGAGTTCCACTCCGCCAGTGCGTCCCCGGGCCGGACGCCGTCGGTGAAGAACGCCGCGCCGGTGTTGCCCTTGTCGGTCGCGGCGAACGCGTAGCCCTCCGCCAGTGCCTGGTCGCCGATCGCGCGGTCGTTCGCGTACTGCCGCCGGACGCCGGGCGAGCCGGCGACGACGAGGCCGCCGTTCCACCGGTCCGGCAGGCGCAGCACGAACTGGGCGTCGTGGTTCCAGCCGTGGTTGGTGTTCGCCGTCGACGTGTCCGGGAAGTACCCGTCGACCTGCACGCCGGGGACGCCGCTCGGCGTGGGCAGGCCGGCTGAGTTCAATCCGGCCCAGTCGGCCTGGACGGTGTGGCCCGAGGCGAGGGTGCCGGTCGTCGTCAGGTCGTCGAGGCACACGGCGACGGACATCTCCGCGCCGGGCACGTCCACCTGGCAGCGCCCGGCCGAAGCCGACGCCGACGGCGCCGGCACCGCCGCGAGCGCACCCGCCACAACCAAAGCCAGCCAGCTTCGCACGGTCCACCTCCGAGTTGGGTTCGGGACAGAACTCAAGCGCGTGCGGCACGCGAGAGCCACCTCGCCGGCCACCATGAATCGCCACGGCGATGTGGTGGACGGCCACATGGTCAGCGCGCGGCGGCGGTTTTAGCGTCGCTGGGGACCCTCTCAACGACGAGAAGGAATTCACCATGCGCAAGCTCGCCTTCGCCGGACTCGCCGCGATCGCCGCCGCCGTGCTCACCACGACCGGACTGGCTTCGGCCACCGATCCGCCCGCGTCGTCCCTGGTCCAGATCTCCTCGTTCGGCGCCAATCCCGGCGCTCTCGCGATGTACACCTACACTCCCGCCGGGCTCGAGACCGGCCGTCCGGTGGTCGTCGCCCTGCACGGCTGCACGCAGAGCGCGGCCGACTACTACGCCCATTCCGGCTGGCCGGCGCTGGCCGACCGGTGGCGCTTCGAGGTCGTGTTCCCGCAGACGTCCACCGCGAACAACTCGCTCAAGTGCTTCAACTGGTTCCTCCCCGCCGACGACACCCGCGGCAACGGCGAGGCCGCGTCGATCAAGTCCATGGTGGACAAGGCGGTCGCCGACCACGGGTCGGACACCTCGCGGGTGTTCGTCACCGGTTTGTCGGCGGGCGGCGGGATGGCCGCCGACCTGCTGGCGGCGTACCCGGACGTCTTCGCCGGAGGCGGCATCAACGCCGGGCTGCCCGCGCAGTGCGCCACCAGCATCACCCAGACGTCGAGCTGCCAGCAGAACGACCAGCACCTGACCCCGGCGCAGTGGGCCTCCCGCGTCACGGCGCAGTACCCGGGCTACAGCGGGCCTTGGCCGCGCGTCGCGATCTGGCAGGGCACCGGCGACTACACGGTCTACCCGGTCAACGGCACCGAGCTGCGCGACCAGTGGACCGCGGTGCACGGCGTCTCCCAGACGCCGACGAGCACGCAGTCCCTGCCCGGCGGCACGACGTTGACGACCTACGCCGACAAGGTCCAGCTGTACTCGATCGCCGGGATGGGCCACGGCACCGCGGTCGACCCGGGCACCGGCGCGACGCAGTGCGGCAGCACCGGCGCCTACTTCCTCGCCGGGATCTGCTCCAGCTACTACACGGGCGTGTTCTTCGGGCTGGACAAGGGATCCGGGACCACGACGACGGCGACGCCGACCACGACCGCTCAGTCGGGAACCTGCGTCTCGGCGTCCAACTACGCCCACACGCAGGCGGGCCGCGCGCACGAGAGCGGCGGCCAGACCTACGCGAACGGTTCGAACCAGGCCATGGGGCTGTGGAACACGTTCACCACACACGCGCTGCGGGAGACGTCACCGGGCTACTGGATCCTCGCCGACGGCCAGTGCTAGCGGCGCCGGGTTGCCTTGCGGATCTCTTCCGAGGCTTCCCGGTACGCCGGCGCCGCGCGCGCGAAGTAGTCGAACAGCAGCTCCTGCTGCTCCGGTGAGTACTGCCCGATCACGGCGGCGATGCGGCCGCGGGCCGGGCCGACGATCCGCTCGACGCCGGCGAGCGCGTCGGGCACCGGTTCGACGAGCACCTTGCGCCGGTCGGCCGGGTCGGCCGCCCGGCGGACGTAGCCCGCGCGCTCGAGCCGGTCGATCAGCCTGGTCGTCGCGCCGGTGGTGAGGCCGGTGCGCGCCGACAGCTCGCCCGAGGTCAGCGGCCCTTCCAGATCGAGCAGGCTGAGCGCGTACCACTCCGTGGCGTGCAGGCCGGCGGCCTCCGCCCCGGCCAGGCCGTGCAGCCCCACCGCGTCCAGGTACCGCCGGAAGAGCACGTGCCGATCCTGGGGACTTGCCACCGTGTCGTCCTCCTGTCTAATATCTGCATGTGTGCAGATACTGCACATGAGAAGCCAAGTATAGCCGTCGAGGAGACCGACCATGATGACCACCGACCGGGCGACCGTCACCGCCGTTCTCGACTCTCTCGCCGACGCCTGGGGCCGAAGCGACGCCGACGCCTACGGCGCGCACTTCACGGAAGACGCCACTTACGTGACCTTCGTCGGTACGCGCTATCAGGGCCGCGACGACATCGCCGGCAGCCACCGCGTCCTGTTCGAGAAGTTCCTCAAGGGCAGCAAGCTCGCCCACGAGGTCCTGGACGTGCGCTTCCTGGGAGCCGGCGTCGCGGTCGTGACCAGCCGCGGCGACACCTACACCGGCGCGCACCCGAAGAAGCTGTCCAAGGTGCAGACCTACACGCTGGTCCGTGACGGTGGCCGCTGGCTCGTCGCCGCGTTCCACAACACCCAGCGCAAGCCGCTGATGGAGCGCGTCTCGTTCGCGTTCGCGCCGGACACGAAGCCGAAGAACGAGCAGTGAAGGCACTGGTGACAGGGGCGAGCGCGGGCATCGGCCGGGCGTTCGCCACGGCGCTGGCCGCGACGGGCTACTCCGTGACGGCCGTGGCCCGCCGCGAAGACCGGCTCGACGACCTCATGACGACACTCGGCCCCGGGCACGACCGGCTGACCGCGGACCTCGCCACCCCTGAGGGCCTGCGCGTCACCGCCGCCCGGCTGGCCGGCGAGCCCTACACGCTGTTGGTCAACAACGCCGGCGCGGCGGTGCACGGCGACTTCGCGGCGACCTCCCTCCAGGACGCCCTCGCCGTGGTCGACCTCAACTGCCGCGCGATCGTGACGCTGGCCCATGCCTTCCTCGCCCGGGCTCAGCCGGGTTCGGCGCTGGTCAACGTGTCGTCGACGCTGGGGTTCACGCCGAAGCCCGGGTTGGGTGTCTACAGCGCCACCAAGGCGTTCGTGACGTCGTTCTCCGAAACCCTGTGGCACGAACAGAAAGCCCGCGGGGTCCACGTGCTGGCGCTGTGCCCCGGCGTGACAGCGACGGAGTCGCAGCACGCGGAAGACGTCCCGTCGTGGCTGGTGCAGACGCCGGAGGAAGTCGCCGACCGCGCCCTCCGAGCAGTGAACGGCCGTCAGGGACCCATCGTCGTGTCCGGCCGGCGGAACGCCGTGCTCGCCACGATCACCGGGCTGCTGCCGCGGCGGACCGCGGTGTCCCTGCTCGGCGGGGGATGATCAGTCGTGGAGACGGTGCAGGCGCAGCGCCAGCTGGATCTCCAAAGCCCGGTCCGGCGTCTGCCAGTCCTCCCCCAGCAGCGACGCCACCCGCTCCAGCCGCTGCACCACCGTGTTCACGTGGACGTGCAGGACGTCCTTCGTGCGCGCCAGCTGCGAACCGTTCGCGAAGTACGCCCGCAGCGTCGCGACCAGCTCGGTGCCACGGCGCTCGTCGTAGTCGAGGACCGGGCCGAGCGTCTGCCGGACGAACGCGTCGAGGTCCGCGCGGTCGCCGAGCAGTTGGCCGAGGAAACCCAGCCCCGCCATCGCCGCGCCTTCGCCGGTCCGGCCGAGCGCGAGCAGCGCGCGGACGCAGCGCGCCGCTTCCGCGTGGGCGGCCGCGATCGCCGACGGCCCGCCCGCCGGGCCGGCGGCGCCCACCGTGACCGGGCGGCCGGTCGCCGCGCCGAGGTCGGCCGCGACACGGCGGGCCAGCTCGTCCGGGTCGCCCGCGCCGAGCAGCACGACCTCCTCCGCGTGCACCCCGACCAGCGTCGCGTGCCGGGCGGCGGCGCTCGCCAGGCGCCGCCGTGAGCCGCCGTCCGCGTGCGCGACCAGCACCGCGTGCGGCGCCGACAGGTCGATCCCCAGCCGCCGGCCGCGGGCCAGCAACGCGCGGGGGTTGCGGTCCGGGGCCGTGAGCAGGTCGGTCAGCAGCTCGCCGCGGACCTCGTCCTCCGCGCGCACCACCGACCGCCGCAGCATCAGCAGCAACGCCGTCACGACGCCGGCGCGTTCGAACAGCCGCCGGTCGGGGTCGGTCAGCCCGGCGCGCCCGGCCAGCACGAGGCTGCCGAGCAGCTCGGGACCGGCCTGCACCGCGCACACCCAGCTGTCCCTTGTGGACACCGCCCGCCCGGCGGCGCGGGCCGCGGCGAGCACGTCCGGGTCGAGGGCCGCGGGAACGGCCGAACTCGCCAGCAGCGTGCCATCGGCGTCGTAGACCGTGAGGTCGCCGTGCAGCACCCCGGCGACCGCGGCGGCGACGTCCGGCAGGTCGCCACCGCGCAGCACGAGATCGGTCAGCCGGTCGTGCGCGTCCTCGGCGCGTTCCATCGCCGCGTTCTGCGCCCGGATCGTCGCGTTGGCCTCGTTGAGCTCCGCGACGGCCCGGCGGGTCTGGTCGAGAAGGTTCGCGCTGTCCAAGGCGATCGCCGCGTGGTCGGCGAGCGACGACAGCAGCGCGACCTCGTCCGCGGAGAACTCCCGCGTGGCGCGGTCGGACGCGAAGAGCACCCCCAGCACCTTCGGCCCGATCGCCAGGGGGACGCCGAGGATCGCGGTCAGGCCTTCGTCGCGGACGCCGGAGTCGATGTGGCGGGTGTGCTTGAACCGGTCGTCGTTGAAGTAGTCCGACGTCGCGTACGGCCGCGCCGTCTGCGCCACCAGCCCGCCGAGGCCCTCCCCCATGCCCAGCACGATCTGCTGGAACTCCGCCGACACCGACCCGTCGCTGACCCGGACGTAGGTCTTGTTCTCGGCCTCGTTGTTGAGCGACAGGTAAGAGACGTCGACGCCCAGCAGCGCCCGCGCGCGCCGGACGATCGACCGCAGCACGGTGTCCGGATCGGACAGTGCGGCGAGCTCGCTCGCGGTGTCGAACAGCGCGCCGAGCTGGGCTTCACGCCGCCGGTGCTCGGCGAGGGTCTCGCGGATCCGCAGTGCCACCTCGCCCGCGCCGGCCAGGGTGGCCAGGTCGGCCGCGCCGAGGGTGCCCTCGGCGCGGGCGGCCACGACGACGTGCGCCAGCTGCTCGCTGCTCGCCCCGGAGGCGAGCAGATCGAGCAGCCGGCGCAGCGCCGTGACGTTCTCGGAAGGTGCGGTCACGGCCGTCATGCTAGGGCGAAACGGTCGCTGTCTCCGCCTCGACGCTGTCGTCGTGCAGCGACTCGCCGCGCGTCTCGCGGGCGGCGAGCAGCGCGACCACCGTGATCAGGCACATCGCCGCGACGTACAGCGACACCGGCACAGTGCTGCCCCAGGCGGAGAACAACGCCACGGCGATCAGCGGAGCGACGGCCCCGGCGGCGATCGAGGACAGCTGGCCGCCGACCGAAAGCCCGGTGTAGCGCACCCGGGTCGGGAACTGCTCGGCGAAGAACGCGGCCTGCGGGCCGTACATCGCGCCGTGCAGCACCAGCCCGACCGTCGTGGCCAGGACGATCACCGCCGACGACTTCGTGTCCAGCAGCGCGAAGAACGCGAAGCCCCACAAGGCCATCCCGATCGCGCCGAACAGGTAGACCGGGCGGCGGCCGACGCGGTCGGACAGCGCGCCCCAGATCGGGATCGTCACGAAGTGCACGGCCGAGCCGATGAGCACCGCGGTCAGGCCCAGGCCCTTCGGCAGGTGCAGCCCGGTCGTGACGTACACCAGGATGAACGCGGTGATCACGTAGTACGAGACGTTCTCGGCCATCCGGGCGCCGATCGTGATCAGCACCTGACGCCAGCTGTTGCGGAAGACGTCGATGACCGGCACGTGCTTCTCGGTGCGAGCCTCGGCCTGACGCTGGGCGGCCAGGAACACCGGCGACTCGGCGACGGCCAGCCGGATCCACAGCCCGATCAGCAGCAGCACGCCCGAGAGCAGGAACGGGACGCGCCAGCCCCAGGACATGAACGTCGCGTCGGACTGCGTCGCGGACAGGAACGCCAGCACCGCGGTGGCCAGGAGGTTGCCGCCGGGCGCGCCGCACTGCGGCCAGGACGCCCAGAACCCGCGACGGCGGTCGTCGCCGTGCTCGGAGACGATCAGGACGGCGCCACCCCACTCGCCGCCGAGCGCGAAGCCCTGCACCAGGCGAAGCAGGGTGAGCAGGATCGGCGCCGCGACGCCCGCCGTGGCGTACGTCGGCAGCACGCCCATCAGGCAGGTCGAGCCGCCCATCAGGACCAGGCTGACGACCAGGAGTTTCTTGCGGCCGAGCCGGTCGCCGAAGTGCCCGAACACGAGCCCGCCGATCGGCCGGGCGAGGAACCCGACGGCGTAGGTCAGGAACGCCAGCAGCGTGCCGGTGAGCGGGTTCGCCGTCGGGAAGAACAGCTTGTTGAACACCAGCGCGGCGGCCGAGGTGTAGAGGAAGAAGTCGTACCACTCGATGGTGGTGCCGATCAGGCTCGCACCGACGATCTTGGCGATCGCCGACCGGTTCGGTTGACTCGTCGGTTGACTCACTGCGGGCTCCACTTCGTCGTGGTGACGGGACTTAAGCGGCGGTCCAGCCGCCGTCGAGCGGGATGGAGGCGCCGGTGAGGTGGCCGGCGTGCTCGCCGCACAGCCACACCACCAGGGAAGCGACGTCGTCCGGTTCGATGAGCTTCTTGATCGCGGCGCGCCTGAGGAGCACCTCGGCGACGACGTCCTCGCGCGGGATGTCGTGCTCGGCGGCCTGGGCGTCGATCTGGCCGTCGACCAGGGGCGTGCGGACGTAACCGGGGCTCACGCAGTTGCTGGTGACGCCGTGTTCGGCGCCTTCGAGGGCGGCGACCTTGGAGAGGCCTTCGAGGCCGTGTTTGGCGGCGACGTACGCGGCCTTGTAGGCGGAGGCGCGCAGCCCGTGGACGCTCGACATGTTGACGATCCGCCCCCAGCCCCGGGCGTACATCGCCGGCAGGGTGTGGCGGATGAGGAGGAACGGCGCGGTGACCATCAGCGCCTGGATGTGGGCGAACATCCCGGGCGGGAAGTCCTGGATCGGCGCGACGTGCTGGATCCCGGCGTTGTTGACGAGGATGTCGACTTCGGTGGGGAGCTGGTCGACGGCCGACGGGTCGGTGAGGTCGGCCGCGTGCGCCCAGCCCCCGACCTCGGTGGCGGCGGCTTCGGCTTTGTCGTGGTCCAAGTCGACGACGTGCACCTTCGCCCCGGCCGCGGCGAGGGCGCGGACGCAGGCCAGGCCGATACCGCCGGCCCCGCCGGTGACGAGGGCGGTGCGCCCGTCCAGATCGCTGGTCATGGACGGGAACGGTAAGCGTGACGCCGGTCGCGGGCTATGTGCGCGCGGGCTACACCTCGGGAAGATCCTGTGGGGACGGCCGCCATAGGACGGCGAGGAAGGCATCCCACGATCGGGTGGAGATTTCGAGGGTCCCGCCGGCGCGGTCCTTGGTGTCGCGGATTTTTGCCACAGGTCCGAGCGCCACTTCGACGCAGTTGTCTTCGCCTGAATAGCGGGAAGTCCGCCACTCACCCATCGGAGCCTCCGAGTTCGGCGATCACCTCCCCGATGAACGCGCAACTGTCCTGCTCGCTCATGGCAAGCGCCGCCAAGGTTCCGGCGGCCGACCGGTAGTCGGCCACCTGATCGTCAGCGTAGAGGTAAGCGCTCGACCGGTATTGCTCGATGAACACGATCGGCGGCAGCTGCGGGAAGCCCAGGATCACGAACGGCCCGCACAGCCCCGGATGGAGAGTCGGGCCGTCGCGGAGGACCTGCAGCGAAACGTTGCTCCGCCCGGACAAGTCGCGCAGGAACCGGAGCTGCTCGACCATGACCGGCGGCTCGATGAACTCGGGGCGCAACGCCCCCTCACCGACGATCGCGCGGTAAGGGGTCGGCCGCGGTCCGGTCAGCAGCCTCCGCCGGGTCTGCCGAGCCTCGGCCAGCCTCTCGTTGTGCTCGCCGACCACACCGAAGGCGGCGAGCGCGACCCGGGCATAGGCGGGAGTCTGGAACAGGCCGGGAATCAGCACCGGCTCCCACCCGAACAACTCGCTCGCCTCGCGCTCGTACTGCACATAGGTACCGGGCTTCAGGGAGAAGCCGGGCATCACCTTCTCGAGCCAGCTCACCTCTGCAGCGGTGCGGGCGAGCTCCAGCAGCCGTTTCCGCTCCTCCGGCTCCACCACCAGAGCTCCCAGCAACAGAGCCACCTGCTCCACCTTGGGAATCCGCTTCCCGTACTCCCAGTTGGACAGCTCCTGCGGGTAGACCCCGATCAGCCTCGCCAGTTCCCGCACGCCGAGGTCCCGCGCCTTCCGGCAGTCGCGTAGCCCGAAGCCGAGCGCTCTCGCCCGTGGTGTCGCGAAGGGTGTCGCCATGAGCGCATTCTGTCACCGGGGTCCGACATTCCCGTCGTCCGCGCGTCGGCTGGTGTCGCGAATTCGCGTCAGGTTCGCTGCAGGTCATGGACCCGGACCACGCCCTGCTCTCCCGTCTCCGCGACATGGCCGAAACGCTCCCCGGCGACGTCTCCTGGCTCGCCGGCCCGCCCCTGCGCGCCGACGGCATGCGCGACCTCGGCGAGCGCCTCTCCTGCCTCGGCGCGGACCTGATCACCCGCGCGGGCGCGCTCGACGAGATCGCGGCCGCCCGCGTGCCCGCCCACGGCTGGCTCCCCGAATGCGGGCCGGATCCGCGCCACCGGCTCGTCCACTACGTCGGCCGCGGCGAGGTCCGGCTCGGCTTGATCTACTACGCGAGCTGCGGCGCGGGCTGCTTTCCCTTCTACGGCACCGACCCGGCGGGGAAGACCGTCCGGCACAAGCGGTGCGAGAAGTGCGTCAAGGAGGCCTACCGCCTCAAGAGCGTTCCTTCAGCACCGCGAGATAGTGCACGTTCGTCATGACCCCGAGGACGTTGCCGAACGGGTCGACGACCGACGCCGTCACGAAGCCCGGCCCGCGCTCGATGATCGGCTCGTACTCCTTCGCGCCCAGTTCGAGCAGGCGCGCGACCGTCGCTTCGAGGTTGTCGACGTGCCAGCGCACGATCTCGCCGCCCGGCTCGGTGTGCGTGAAGGGGGCGTACTTCCGGTCGATGATGCCGAGTTCGTGCTGGTAGTCGCCGATCCGGAACTCCGAGTACCCGGGGACGTTGAAGTACGGCTCGATCCCCAGGAACTCCGTGTACCAGGCCTTCGCCGCTTCGTGGTCCTCGGCGTAGTACGTGACGGTAGCCATTCCTCGCAGCATTCCCTGCTCCTCTCAAGCGGTCTGGAGCCATCATGCGCGGTGAAAGTGCTCACCGAGTGAGCACTTTGTTTGCCACACTTCTCCCATGCGCGCCGACCGCCTCGTGGCCACCCTCCTGCTGATGCAGACCCGCGGCCGCGTCACCGCGGGCGAGCTGGCCGAGGAGCTGGAAATCTCCGTCGCGACCGCCCGCCGTGACCTCGAAGCCCTGTCGGCCGCGGGAGTGCCCGTCTACCCGCAGCCCGGCCGCGGCGGCGGCTGGCAGCTCGTCGGCGGTGCCCGGACGGACCTGTCCGGGCTGAGCGCGCGCGAGGCGCGGGCGCTCTTCCTCCTGGCGGGCCCGGCCGCGGCCGCCGCGCCGGAGGTCAAGTCCGCGCTGCGGAAGCTCATGGGCGCGCTGCCGGGCACGTTCCGGGCCGACGCCGAGGCCGCGGCGGACGCCGTCGTCGTCGACCAGACGGGCTGGGGCGAGCGCGCGAAGGTCCGGCCGCCGATGGTGGAACTGCTGCGGGACGCGGTCATCGCCCGGCGGCAGGTCCGGCTGACCTACGCCGGCCGCGGGCGCGAGACGTCGGACCGGGTGGTGGACCCGTGGGGCCTGGTCGACAAGGACGACGTCTGGTACCTCGTCGCGGGCACGGCGAAGGGCCGCCGGACCTTCCGCGTCGACCGGATCGTCGCGGCCGCCGCGACCGAAGACGCCGCGGAACGTCCGTCGGACCTGGAGCTGGCCAAGGTGTGGGAGGAGGTCGTCGAGGAGGTCGAGAAGCGCCGATCGCCGCTCACCGCGGACGTGGTCCTCGAACGACGGCACCTCGGTGTGCTGCGGGACCGGTTCGGCCGGCACTGCGAACTCGTCGCCGAACTGCCCGGCGACCGTGTCCGGGTGCGGGTCGCCGCGCCCGCCCCGATCATGATCGCGCAGGAGCTGGCGGGCTGGGGCGCGCTCGTCGAAGTCGAAGGTCCGGAGTCCGTGAAAGCCGAGCTCGCGCGGCTCGGTTCCGAGCTGGTGACCCGGTATGCTCGGTGAACGCCGTTAATCTATCTACAATGGACACTATGAGGACCCACCAGGAGTGTCCGTTACCCACCGGTAGCTGGCCGTTCGGAGTATCCCTGATCACCCGTTTGCTGCTAATGTGACGCCTCCGTGACCTGAACGTGTGTTCGGTGACACTGCGGCGAGGGCAGACGATGCGTGACGATGTAACCGAGGCGAGTGCCGTGGTCGGGCACACGCCCGACCTGGTTTGGCAGATCGTCGGATCGCCGGAGTGGTACTCGCGCTTCGTGCCGGAGATCAGCTGGTGCGAGATCCAGGAACCCGCCTCGCGCGGCCGCGGGCCGAAAGGCCTGATCCGGATCGTGCCCGAGCGCGGGCCGATGCTGGAGACCCAGGTCCAGGCCGTGGTGTACCGGCCGGGCGAGCACGTCGTGTGGTGCGGCGTCCCCGACGAGGGCACGTGGGTTTCGCTGGAGCTGAGACCCCTCGCGGGCGGCCGGACCGAGCTGTTCGTCCGGATGATGCTGCCGCCGTCGCACCTCGATCTGGTGTCGTCGGTGAAGAAGGACCTCCGTACCGTGGCCCGGCGCCTCGACCTGCATCTGGCCGGGCAGGCCGATCCCGACGCCGACCGCGACGTCCACAAGGCCACCAAGCTGCGCACCACGAGCGTCCTGCTGCGCGCGGGCGTGCTCAGCGCCGCCCGGCCGGACCGGCTGGCCCGCCAGCTGAACTCCCTCGCGCAGTGGGGCGCCACCGTCGCGGGCGGCTACCAGGCTTCCGCGGCCCGCGTCCCCGACGAGCCCGCCCTGCACGACGAGCGCAGCCTCCGCACCTTCCGCCAGGTCCAGGAACGCACCGACCGGCTCGCCAACGCCCTGAGCGAACTCGGCGTGGCCGAACGCGACCGGATCGCGCTGATGTGCCGCAACCACGCCGCGATGGTCGAGTCGTTCGTCGCCGCCAGCAAGGTCGGCGCCGACGTCGTCCTGCTGAACACCGGCCTGTCCACGGCCTCGGTCCGGGACGTGATCGCCGAGCACCGGCCGTCCGCGGTGCTGGCCGACGACGAGTTCGCCCAGACCATCGCGAACGTCCCGGGCGACTTCGCCCGGATCAGCACGTGGCCGGACGCCGACGCCGGCTACCCGACTGTCGACGAACTGATCCACGCCGCGCCGGCCGACCCGCCGAAGCCGGTCGACCGGCCGGGCCGCCTCGTCGTGCTGACCTCCGGCACCACCGGGACGCCGAAGGGCGCGCGCCGTCCCACGCCGAAGGGCCTGGGCTCCGCGGCGGCGATCCTCGACCGCATCCCGCTGCGCGCCGGCGACCGGATCCTCGTCGCGGCGCCGCTGTTCCACACCTGGGGCCTGGCGGCGATGCAGATCGGCATGGCGCTGCGCGCGTCGCTCGCGCTGATCCGCAAGTTCGACGCCGAGGAGACGTTGCGGACGATCGCCGAGCAGAAGTGCGACGCGCTGTTCGCCGTGCCGATCATGCTGCAGCGGATCATGGACCTGCCCGAGCGGGTCCGCGCGCGGTACGACCTGTCGTCGCTGCGGATCGTGGCGAGCAGCGGCTCGGCGATGTCCGGGTCGTTCGTGACGTCGTTCATGGACACCTTCGGCGACGTCCTCTACAACTTCTACGGTTCGACCGAGGTCTCGTGGGCGAGCATCGCCGACCCGGGCGACCTGCGCGCCGCGCCGACCACGGCGGGCCGCTGCCCGTTCGGCACCCGCATCGCGATCCTCGACGAGGACCGCAAGCCGGTGCCACCGGGCGGCGAGGGCGAGATCTTCGTCGGCAACGACATGCTGTTCGACGGCTACACGAACGGCACGGACCCGGCGCGCGCGGCGGACCTGATGTCGACGGGCGACGTCGGCTACCTCGACGCGGCGGGCCGGCTGTTCGTCACCGGCCGCGCCGACGAGATGATCGTCTCCGGCGGCGAGAACGTGTTCCCCCGTCCGGTGGAGGAGGCCCTGGTGGCCCTGCCGGGCGTCCACGACGCGGCGGTGGTCGGGGTGGCGGACGCGGAGTGGGGCCAGCGCCTGGCGGCGTACGTCGTCCCGCGGCGCGGGGCTTCACTGCACGCGGAGGACATCCGGCAGTACATCCACCAGCGCCTGGCCCGGTTCGCGGTGCCGCGGGACGTGTACTTCGTCCCGGACCTACCCCGCAACGCGACGGGCAAGATCCTCAAGCGCCTCCTGCACGAGGACACCTGGCCGGCCACGACGGAGTACTGAGGGCAAGTCCGTGAATGTCGCATTGAGAGACTTGGAGTCCCTCAATGCGACATTCACGGACTTTCGCGAGGTTCAGCCGACCGGCTGCCGCAGCACCGTCCTGAGCTTCGCGGGTTCCACGCGCCGCGGGTCGCCGAGGTACACCTCGTGGTGCAGCCCGGTCGGCGCGAGCCCGTGCGCGGCAAGGAATTCGCCGTGCAGCCGGGCCAGCAGCGGCCCTTCGTCGTCGTACGAGCCGACGTGCAGCACCTGCGCGCAGCGGCCCTCGTGCAGCTTCTCGTACCTGACGGGCGCCTCGATCTTCTTCTTGCGCCGCACCGTTTCCCGGGCTTCCTCGACGGCGTCCTCACCGATCCACGCCGGCAAGGAAACCAGCATCGTCCACTGCCAGGAGTCCTTGGCGCGCACGGTGAACGCGGCGTAGTCCTCAGCCCACCACAGGCCTTCCAGCGGGCCCACGACGAAATCCTCGCCACGTCGCTTCGCCGCCATCTTGATCGTGTACGCGACGGAATAGAGCGCTTCCACAGCCCGCGCGTAACTCTCGGCGGTGTTCGGGTTTCCGCGACCGTCGATCGCGAGGAACTGCTGCTCGGGCACCTCGAGCAGAGCCCAGTCGGTGTTCTTCGGCGCGTAAAGCCGCTTCAGGTCCTTCTTGACGTCGTACGGCATCAAATCGTCCTTCCCGCCAGCCACTGGGCTTCGGCTTCGAGTTGCATGAGGGAGTAGTCGAAGATCGCCCGGACGAACGGCGGCGCGCCGGCCTGCGCCGCGGCGGCCCGGCGGACTTCGGCCAAGCGCTCTTCGACCGCTTCGGCGCGCCGGGCCAGCGCCGCGGCGAGCCGGTCAGGCGGGACGACGGGGCTGCTGGCCAGCCCGACCAGCACCGGCGGGTGCACCGGGCGCAGTTCCGCGATGGCCGCCTCCGCCGCGTCCGCGCACGCCTTCCGGCCCGCTTCGGTGGCCGTGAACGTCTTCTTGGCTTTGGGGTGCGCGCGTTCACCCTCGACTTCGGCGACCAGACCGCGGTCGCGGAGCTTGCCCAGCACGTAGTAGATCGAGCTGAAGCCGAGCGCGGTCCAGTCGCGCATGCCGCGTTCCGAAATGACTTCGTCCAGCTCGTAGCCGTGCCTCGGCCGCTCGACCACCAGGCCGAGCACCGTCAGCTCCGCGTCCGTCAGCACCTCCGTACTCTAGCACTAGAATACTCGCCCGCCGGAAAATGTCGGTGGGTGCTGGCATGCTGCATGCAGTAGCCGAAACGAGGGAGAACAGTGGGGGGACAGGTGGTGACGGCGGTGCCGTGGACCGCGGAACGCGTGGCCGGGCTCGCGCCGGATCCCGCTTCGAGCAAGGCGGGCCGCGCGCTCGCCGTGCCGGCGAAGTGGTCTGGCGCGGGTGCGTCCGACGACGCCGTGTGGGGCTTCTGCCAGGGCAGCGGCAAGAAGCCGTACCAGACGTGCGTCGAGTTCGCCGAGCCCGCGTTCCGGTGTTCCTGTCCCAGCCGGAAGTTCCCGTGCAAGCACGCGCTCGGCCTGCTGCTGCTGTGGGCGGCCGGGCGGATCGACGCGGCGGAGCCACCGGACTGGGTGCACGCCTGGCTGGCCGAACGCGCCGATCGTGCCCAGCGGGCGGAAAAACGCGCGGAGGCGGCCGGCCCGAAGGACGAGGAAGCCGCCGCGCGACGCGCCGGCGAACGCGCGGCCCGCGTCGAAGGCGGTGTCGCCGAGCTGAAGATCTGGCTCACCGACCGGATCGGCGCCGGGTTCGCGGGCTTCGACCGCAACGGCGGCGAAGAGCTGCGCACGGTCGCCGCGCGGATGGTCGACGCGCAGGCGTCCGGCCTCGCGGGCGGGCTGCGGCGGGCGGCCGGGATCGTCGGCCGCCGAGACTGGCCCGAAGCGCTGCTCGCCGAACTGTCGCTGCTGTACCTGCTCGCGGACGCGGCGAGCCGGCTGGCCGAACTGCCTCCTCCGTTGGCGGAGACCGTCCGCACCCGGCTCGGGTTCTCCGTGGAGACGGCGCGGGTGCTCGACCAGGGCGAACGCGTGGCGGACGAATGGCTGATCACCGGCGCGGCCGACGAGGAGAACGACCGGCTGCTGACCCGGCGCACCTGGCTGCGCGGCCGCCGGACGGGGCGGGACGCGCTGGTGCTGTCGTTCGCGCCGCCGGGCCGTCCCCTCGACGCGTCGCTGCCGGCCGGGCACCTGCTCACCGCGGAGCTGGCGTTCTACCCGGGCGCGGCGCCGTTGCGCGCCCTGGTCGCGGAGCGCGGCATCCCTTCCACCGCACCGTCGGCCGAGGGCGGCTCGATCTCGGACGCGCTGGCGGCGTACGCGCGGGCGATGGCCGCGGACCCGTGGCTGGAACGCTGGCCGGTCCTGCTTTCGGACGTCACCCCGGCCGAACACGTCGGCGGCTGGTGCCTGTCCGAAAAGGACGGTACGGCGCTGCCGCTGGTGCCGTACGCCTTCCCGTGGTCGCTGCTGGCGATGTCCGCGGGCCACCCGGTGACGGTCGCCGGCGAGTGGAGCCCGGCGGGCCTGCGGCCGCTGACCTGCTGGCACGAAGGCCGGGCGGTGCGGCTGTGAGTCTCGACGCGACAGTCACCAGTGCTGTAACCGCACCGGTTCACCGGGCTAGGGCCGCCGCATGGCCGACTCATGCGCCCCAATGTGGCATTGGGTGCGCTCAACGCACCGAACGCCACATTGGGTGCACCCAACGCACCCAACGCCACATTGGGGCGCATGAAGCCCACCCAGACCGGCGGGCTGTGCACCAGGAACCCCTGAACCCGAAACCGAACCGAGCACAGGACGTGCGACCGTGAAAGCCTGGGAAGACCTTGTCGGCACCGCCCTCCTCGGCACGCGCCGGCGCACCCTCGACACGTCGGCGCAGCCGCCGGCCGTCCAGGCACTCGCCGCGTCCCACACCGAGCCGGCGGACCAGCTCCTCACCGCCGCGGTCGTCCTGACCACCTACCGCCGAGCCGGGAAACGCCCGCTCGCCGACGTCAAACCCCTGCCGGTGGCCGCGCCCGACGAGCGGCCCTTCGTGCCGCCGCTCGCCCGGGAACGGCTGGCCCGGCTGCTGGCCGCGAGCCATCCGGACCTGCTGCTGGAGTGGCTCGGGATCGTCGCCGGCACCGACTACCGGATCCCGCCGGAAACCCTGCCGCTGCTGGCCGAGGCGGCCCGCACCAAGGCCGCCCTGCGCGGCCCGCTCGTCGCGGTCGCCGGTCCGGTCGGGGCGTGGCTCGGGCAGCGGAACCCGGACTGGGCCTTCCTCTCCGCGCCCGCCGAAGCAGACGGGGCACAAGACGTCTGGCAGTACGGCAGCCTCGCTCAGCGCCGCCGCTGGCTCGCCACCCGGCTGGCCGAAGCCCCGGACACCGCCCGGGAAGCCCTCACCACGTCGTGGAAGAGCGAACCCGCCGACGTCCGGGCGGACTTCCTCGGCGTGCTCGCCGGGCACGTCCGCGCCGAGGACGAAGGCTTCCTCGAAGCCGCGCTGACCGACCGCGCGGCCGCCGTCCGGGAACGGGCCGCCGACCTGCTCGGCCGGCTGCCGGGCACGCGCTACGGGCAGGGGATGGCCGAACGGCTGCGACCCCTGGTCCGGCGCCGGGGCCGGGTGCTGGAGGTTTCCCTGCCGCAGGGCGGCCGCGACGAAGGCACCGTCCGGCTGCGGACGCTCGTCGCGGCCGCTCCCCTGTCCTTCTGGTCCGAATTCGGCCCACCCGCCGAGGTGGTGCGGATGACCGTCGAGGGCTGCCCGGCCGGGGTGCTGCGCGACTCCTGGGCCACCGCGGCCCTGCGCCAGCGCGACGAAACCTGGGCGCACGCGCTGATCGGCGCCGACCCGGGCGGGCGCACCACCCCGCCGCTGCTCGGCGTGCTGAGCCCGGCGAGCCAGGCCGCGACCATCGGGCACCTGGTGGGCCGGCTGCCCACCGAGTCGTTCGCGCGGCTGGTGCACGAGCTGCCCCGGCCGTGGACCAGGGAACTCGGCACCGCGCTGCTCGACTGGATCGTCCGCCAGGACGACCACCGCCTGGTTTCGCACGCCGCCGTCGTGATCGCCCGTGCGGTCCCACCCGGCTGCCTCGGCCATCCGCTGGCCACCACCCGCCTGACCATGGACGCCGGGCCGTGGCGCCGGGCGCTCACCGAGACGTTGAACTTCCGCCGCGAAATGTACGAGGAGCTCGCATGACCACCCCCGCCACCGTCCTCCGGCCGCACGCCGAGCAGGACCACGCCGCCGAGCTGGCCGCGCTGGCCGCCGCCGACGAGCGGGCCAAGCCGCCGAACTGGAACCTCTCGCCGTGGGCGGTGGTCGAGTACCTGCTCGGCGGCACGCTCCCGGACGGCACCGTGATCACGCCGAAGTACGTCGGCCCGCGGCGGCTGATCGAGGTCGCCGTCGCGACGCTGGCCACCGACCGCGCGCTGCTGCTGCTCGGCGTGCCCGGCACGGCGAAGACGTGGGTGTCGGAGCACCTGTGCGCCGCGATCAGCGGGGACTCGACGCTGCTGGTGCAGGGCACGGCGGGCACGTCCGAGGAGTCGATCCGCTACGGCTGGAACTACGCCCGGCTGATCGCCGAGGGCCCGAGCGCCGCCGCGCTCGTCGAGAGCCCGGTGCTGCGCGCGATGCGGGACGGGAAGCTGGCCCGGCTCGAGGAGCTGACCCGCATCCCGGCCGACGTCCAGGACTCGCTGATCACGATCCTGTCCGAGAAGACGCTGCCGGTCCCGGAGCTGGGCACCGAGGTGCAGGCGCGGCCGGGCTTCAACCTGATCGCGACGGCGAACAACCGCGACAAGGGCGTCAACGAGCTGTCCAGCGCGCTGCGGCGGCGGTTCAACACGGTGGTGCTGCCGCTGCCGGACAGCGCCGAGGCGGAGGTCGAGATCGTCAGCAGGCGGGTCGCCGAGCTGGGCACGTCGCTGCAGCTGCCCGTCGAGGCGGCCGAGCTGGCCGAGATCCGCCGCGTGGTCACGGTGTTCCGCGAGCTGCGCTCGGGCCGCACCGAAGACGGCCGCACAGCGGTGAAATCCCCGTCCGGCACGCTCTCGACCGCCGAGGCGATCAGCGTGCTCACCGGCGGCCTCGCCCTGGCGACGCACTTCGGCGACGGCGTCCTGCGCCCGCACGACATCGCGGCCGGCATCCACGGCGCGGTGGTGAAGGACCCGGTGGCCGACCGCGCGATCTGGATCGAGTACCTGGAGACGGTCATCCGCGAGCGCGACGGCTGGGCCGACTTCTACCGGGCGGGTCAGGAGATCTCGTGAGCCGCCGCGGCCCGGCGGGAGCGAGGGCGCTCCCGTGACCACCCACCTGCTCGGCATCCGCCACCACGGCCCGGGGTCCGCCCGGGCCGTGGCGGCGCGGCTCGCCGAACTCGAACCCGACGTCGTGCTGATCGAGGGCCCGCCCGAAGCCGACGCCCTGGTCGAGCTGGCCGAAGACCCGGCCATGCGACCGCCGGTCGCGCTGCTGGCCTACGCGACCGACGACGTCTCGCGGGCCGCGTTCTGGCCGTTCGCCGTCTTCAGCCCGGAGTGGCAGGCGCTGACCTATGCGCGCGAGGCCGGCATCCCGGTGCGGTTCTGCGACCTCCCGGCCGCCAACACCTTCGCCGTGGGTCCGGACGAGCTCGGCGAGCCGCACGGCGATCCCCTGGCCGCGCTGGCCTCGGCCGGGGGTTACGACGATCCGGAACGCTGGTGGGACGACGTCGTCGAGTCCCGGCGGGACGACGAAAACCCGTTCGAGGTGATCGCCGAGGCGATGACCGCGTTGCGGGAGGACGAGAAACCGCCGCAGGGCAACGAAGCGCGGCGCGAGGCCTACATGCGCTCGGTGCTGCGCCGCACCCGCAAGGACGGCTTCGAGAACATCGCCGTCGTCTGCGGGGCCTGGCACGTGCCCGCGCTGGCCGACCCGCTGCCGGCGGCATCGCACGACAACGCCGTCCTCAAAGGACTCCCGAAGCGGAAGGTCGCGTGCACCTGGGTGCCGTGGACCCACGGCCGGCTCGCCACGGCCAGCGGCTACGGCGCGGGCGTGCGGTCGCCCGGCTGGTACCACCACCTCTTCACGACGCCCGAGGACGTCACCACGCGCTGGCTGACCGGCGTCGCCGCGGTGCTGCGGGAAGAGGACCTGCCCGTCTCGACCGCGCACGTCATCGAGGCGGTCCGGCTGGCCGAAACGCTGGGCACGCTGCGCGGGCGGTCGTCGGCCGGGCTCGCCGAGGTCACCGAAGCCACCCGCTCCGTGCTCTGCGGCGGGGACGAGGTGCAGGTCGAACTGGTCACGCGGCGCCTGGTGGTCGGCGAACGGCTCGGCGAGGTCCCCGACCGGGTTCCGCAGCCGCCGCTGGCCGCGGACCTCACCGCGACGGCGAAACGCCTGCGGCTCAAGAAGGACCCGGTGGTCAAGGAGCTCGACCTGGACCTGCGGACGCCCGGCGGGCTCGACCGCTCGAAGCTGCTGCACCGGCTGCGGATCCTCGGCATCGAATGGGGCAGCCGGGAGGCGTCGGCGCGGCGGAACCGCGGCACGTTCCGGGAGACCTGGGCGCTGTGCTGGGAACCGTCGTTCGAGGTCGACCTGGTCGCCGCCGCCGTGCACGGCACCACCGTGCCATCGGCGGCCTCCGCCGCGGTCCGCGGCACGATCGAGGGCACGCCGCCGCTGGACGAGGTCACCACGGCCGTCGAGAACTGCCTGCTCGCCGACCTGCCGGAGGCGCTGCCCGACGCGCTGGCGGCGCTCGACGCGCGGGCGGCGGCGGACGCGGACGTCGCGCGGCTGATGTCGGCGCTGCCCGCGCTGGCCAGGGCGACGCGCTACGGCGACGTCCGCGGCACCGACACCGGCGCGCTGCGGGCGGTCGCCCACCGGATGCTCGACCGGATCTGCGCCGGGCTGCCACCGGCGACCCACGGGATCGACGAGGACGCCGCGGCCCGGATGGCCAAGCTGGTCGACGGGGTGCACGACGCGACGTCCCTGCTGGGTGACGACGCGAAGGAACGCTGGCTGGCGGCGCTGACCCGGCTGGCGGAACGACCGTCGCTGCCACCGCTGCTGGCGGGCCGGCTCACCCGGATCCTGCACGACGCCGGGCTGCTCGACGCCCTCGACATCGAACTGCGGCTGGGCCGGGCGCTCACGCCGGGTATCGCGCCGTCGGCGGGCGCGGCGTACGTCGAAGGCTTCTTCGACGGCGGCGCGCTGCTGCTGGTGCACGACGAAGGCCTGCTGCGGGTGATCGACGCGTGGCTGACGGCGATCCCGGACGACGTCTTCACCGAGGTGCTTCCGTTGCTACGCCGTACTTTCGGTGCTTTCAGCGGCCCCGAGAAGCGGGCGATCGGGCACCGCGCGGCCGGGCTCACCGGCGCGGTGCGCGTCGTCCCGGTCGCCGACGAACTGGACGAGGACCGGGCGGAGCAGGTCCTGCCCGTCCTGGCGACACTGCTGGGGGTGGGGGCATGAACACCGCGGACACCGACCGGGTGCGGCGCTGGCGGCTGGTGCTGGGCGGGGACGGCGCGGGCCCGGGCTCGGGGCTGGCCGACGCGCAACTGTCCGATGAGGACAGTGGGGTCGACGCGGTGCTGGCCGCCCTCTACGACAAGCCGGACGAAGAGGCGGCGGGCGGGCCGCGCAGCGCCAACCTGGGCGCGTCGGCGCCGCGGGTCGCGCGCTGGCTGGGTGACATCCGGCGCTACTTCCCCAGCACCGTGGTGCAGGTGATGCAGCGCGACGCGGTCGACCGGCTCGGGCTCACCCGGATGCTGCTGGAGAAAGAACTCCTCTCGGCGGTCGAGCCGGACGTCCACCTGGTCGGGACGCTGCTCTCGCTGAACGGCGTGCTGCCCGAGGAAACCAAGGAGACGGCGCGCGAGGTCGTCCGCAAGGTGGTCGAGGAGCTGGAGGAACGGCTCGCCGAACGGACCCGTTCGGCGGTCCAGGGCGCGCTGGACAAGGCGTCCCGCACGCACCGGCCGCGGCCTGGCGACGTCGACTGGGCGCGCACGATCCACGCGAACCTCAAGCACTACTCCCCCGAGCTGCGCACGATCGTGCCGGAGAAGCTGATCGGGTTCGGGCGGCGACGGCAGGCGGTGCAGCGTGACGTGATCCTGGCCGTCGACCAGTCGGGCTCGATGGCGGAGTCGGTGGTCTACTCCGGGCTGTTCGGCGCGGTCCTGGCCTCGATGCGGGCGTTGAAGACCAGCTTCGTCGCGTTCGACACCGAGGTCGCGGACCTCACCGAGCACCTGACCGACCCGGTCGACGTCCTGTTCGGCACCCAGCTGGGCGGCGGCACCGACATCAACCGGGCGATCGCCTACTGCCAGGGCCTGGTCGGCCGGCCCGAGCAGACCCTGCTGGTGCTGATCAGCGACCTCTACGAGGGCGGCGACGAAGAGGAGCTGCGGCACCGGATCGGCGAGCTGGTCGGCGCCGGCGTCCAGGTGGTCACGCTGCTCGCGCTGTCCGACTCGGGCGCGCCGTCGTACGACCACGAGAACGCGGCGGCGCTGGCCGAGCTGGGCGTCCCGGCATTCGCGTGCACCCCGGACCAGTTCCCGGAGCTGATGGCCGCCGCCGTCCGC
This sequence comes from Amycolatopsis sp. NPDC051128, assembly GCF_040682715.1. NCBI lineage: Bacteria > Bacillati > Actinomycetota > Actinomycetes > Pseudonocardiales > Pseudonocardiaceae > Amycolatopsis > Amycolatopsis sp. NPDC051128. The sequence continues at coordinate 48,340 of NZ_JBFBBN010000064.1, forward strand.
GGGGACGACCTTCAGGCCTGGGCGGCGAGCGCGACGTCGTGAGCGCGACGCCAGACGTCGAGGGCGGCCAGGCCGCGCCCGGCGACATATCCGTCCGGGCGCACGAGGACCAGCTCGTCGTCCGTGACGTCGTACGCGCGGCGCACTTCGCCGCCGGGGTCGTCCACCGGGTGGACGTGGAGCGACCCGGTGGACCGGATCCCGGTGGCGCCGAAGGCCAGCAGCGTCCACTGTGGACCGCGGAACACGTCGAACAGCCGCACCGGCCGGCCGGCGGAGTCGACGTACCGGGTGTCGGGCGCGCGGTCTCCGGCGTCCACGCGGCGCGAAGGCCCGGAACCGCGGTGCGACAAGGCACTTCCGAGGTAGGCGATGGTCAGGCCGGTGGTGAAGTCGTCGGTGAGGTGGCGCTGGGCGCGGGCCCCGTCGCCTTCCTCGGCTGCGCGCATCACCATGTGCGGGCGAGCTGTGCTGTCGTCGAGCACCGCGCGCGCCATGCAGACGCTGATCCGGTACAGCGCCGCCCAGCCCGCGTCGTGTAGTGCTACCCCGGGCACGCCCGCGCGGTCGGCGAAGATCCTGCGGTACAGCTCGAGCGACGGTTCCGCCGGATGCTCGTCCTCAGCCGGGATCGAGGCCTGGAACTGGAAGATGTCCGTGCCGGGCAACGGGAACAGCGAGAGGATGCCGTCTTCGGGGCTCATCCAGACGTGCTGGCAATGCCGGTCGAGCCCGTCGGCGCGCACGTCGCCGAGGTACCAGCGGTGCCGGCCGTAGCGGGTGCCGCGCAGGGTGAGGCCGGCTTCCCGCCGCACCGCGCCGCGGCCGCCGTCGCAGCCGGCAGCGTACCGGGCGCGGATCGTCTCGATGCCGGCGCCGGTGCGGACGGTCGCCCTGACCGCGGACGGCCAGGCCGTGACCGACCGCTACCTGAGCGCGATCTCGGACTGGTTCGCCGACGCGCTGGCCGGCTGGACGGCGAAGGACCGGGGCGACCTGACCCGGCTACTCGGCCGCATGGTCGACGACCTCACTGGCCATCTGGCAGCTGAGTTGCGGGATTAAACCGACCCGTCGGGCGGTTGACGAGGGTGTGGGGCAGCCCCCGCAGGAAGGACGGCTCACCATGAAGGTCCGCAGCTCGATCCGTTCGCTCGCCCGCCAGTCCGGCACCCAGGTGATCCGGCGCGGCAACCGCGTCTTCGTGATCAACAAGGACAACCCGCGCGCCAAGGCCCGTCAGGGCTGAGCCGCGCTCACCGCGTCGAAGCGCATCACCCCGTCGTCGACGCGGTTGAAGCGCATGTCGGCGAGGTCCAGCAGGTAGTTCTGGCGCATCATCCAGGGCCGCTTCCCACCCTGCTTCGGCAGGCCGGGAGCGGCCCGCTTGATGTACCCGGACGCCAGGTCCACGATCGGCCGCGGGGTGCCCGCCTCGGAAGCCGAAGCCGCGTCCGGGGTGCAGGACGCGAACCCGCGCCGGTCCAGGTACTCCACGAGCCGGCACACGTACCGGGACGTCAGATCCGCCCGCAGCGTCCACGAATTGTTCGTGTAGCCGACGCACCAGGCGAGGTTCGGGACGCCGCCGAACATCATGCCCTTGTAGGCCCGCTGCTCCCCCGGCTCGATCGCCCGGCCGTCCACCCTCAGCGAGATCCCGCCGAACGCCAGCAGCCGCAGCCCGGTCGCCGTCACGATGACGTCCGCCGGGAGCGAGCGGCCCGACGCCAGCAGGATCCCGTCCGGCGTGAACCGCGCGATCCGGTCGGTCACGACGTCGGCCTTGCCGGACCGCAGCGCGCGGAACAGGTCCGCGTCCGGCACCAGGCACAGCCGCTGGTCCCATGGGTCGTAGTCCGGCACGAAGTGCGGGTCGACCGGGATCGACGCCGGCAGCTGCGCCGCGACGCGCTTGCGCAGGGCCAGCGACGCCCGGCCCGGCAGCCGTCGCATCAGCTGGAAGAAGATCGTGCCCAGCACGACGTTCTTGCCGCGCACCACCCGGTGCGCGAGCTTCTCCGGCAGCAGGGCGCGGATCCGGTCGGCGAGCGCGTCCCGCCCCGGCCGCGCCACGACGTACGACGGCGAACGCTGCAGCATCGTCACCCGCGCGGCGCTCGAAGCCATCGCCGGCACGAGCGTCACCGCCGTCGCGCCGCTGCCGATGACGACCACCTGCTTGCCGTCGTAGTCCAGCGAGTCCGGCCAGTGCTGCGGGTGCACGATCTCGCCCCGGAAGTCGTCACGGCCGGGGAAGTCGACGACGTGCCCGGCCGCGTAGTCGTAGTAACCGCTGCACAGGTACAGGAACCGGCACGTGAACGTGGCTCCGTGCGCCGTTTCGACCGTCCACAGTGCCTCGCCCGACGACCACGAAGCCCGCACGACCCGGTGCCCGAACCGGACCTGCCGGTCGATGCCGAACGCGGCGGCGGTCTCCCGGATGTAGGCGAGGATCGACGACCCGTCGGCGATCGCCTTCGCGTCCTTCCACGGCCGGAACGGGTAGCCGAGGGTGAACATGTCCGAATCGGACCGGATGCCCGGATAGCGGAACAGGTCCCAGGTGCCCCCGATGGCCTCCCGGGCCTCCAGCACGGCGTAAGTCTTGCCCGGCAACCGCTCCCGCAGCCGGCAGGCCGCGCCGATGCCGGACAGGCCGGCGCCCACGATGAGGACGTCCACGTGCTCGGCGGTGGTCATGAATTCCAGCCTAACCGAGGCGGGAATCCCGCCGGACCGGGTCGGGGCACCGGCCCGGCGGGAGGCCTCCGCTTACTGTGCCGACCGTTACTGATCCGACCACAGTCACGGCCGAATGACTTCGTAGCAACGGTTACGTGCCGCGTCGGGGTCGGCCTACTTTTGGCCGGATCAGTACAACGGGACCACCTTCGTCGCGCCGAACGTGCCCTTCAGCGGCACCGTCACGGACCTGCCGCGCACCGTCACCGTGACGCTGTCCTGCAGCTGCGTCGGGTCCGACACGGCCAGCTGGCGCAGCCCGATCGCGACCGACGCGGGGCCGGACACGCTGACGCCGTCGACCGAGCCGGCCGCGAAGAAGTTCGCCAGCAGGGTGCCGTCGGCCAGGCGGACCGCCTGCACGCCCGGGGTGTTCGCCCGCACCCGCCACGCCAAGGACGCCGTCAGGGTCCCGACCACCGAAGCGCCCGGCAGCACCGCGTAGGCGTACGTCGCGTTCGAAGGCCGCACGCCGTGTTCGAGGACCAGCTTCTGGTACCGGCGGGTGTTCGGCGTCGTCGTGCCCTTCGTGTTGGCGCCGGTGTCGATGTCGCGCCACGCCCCGGTCCGGTCCTCGCGCAGGGCGGTCACCGAAGCGTCGTCGAGCAGCACGTAGCCGCCGACGTTCTCCAGGTGCACCCAACGCGGCTTGCGCAGTGCGGAGACCTTGCCGAGGTCCGTCGGCACGCGGCGGCCGTCCGCGAGCAGCGCGCCCCGGCCGCCTTCGCCGAGGTTGCGGTTCTCGATCGTCGTGCGCACCGCCTGCCCGGAAGTGCCGGTGATCCCGGCGCCGAGGCAGACGATCCCGGCCGGGGTGAAGAACCACGACTTCTTGGCGACCAGCGACCCGTCCCAGGACGTGAAGCCGAACGCGTACGCGCCGTGCCGCGCGTCCCAGCGGACACCGCCGGTGTGGGCGTTCGGGCCGACCGGCACCCCGCCGAACTTCGGGTCGGCCGGGCCGTCGTTCTCCGTCGTGCCCGGCAGCAGCAGCGGGTCGACCGTCGGCCAGTAGGCGTCGGTGTAGTGCCCTTTGGCGTTCGGCAGGAACGTGTAAAGCACGCCGTCGCCGACGTGGTAGCCCTTCAGGTTCTGCCCGTTGATGGCTTCGTAGCGCGAGATCCGCGTCGAGCTGACGCCCAGCGACGCCGACCAGTCGTCCGTGACGTGGACGAGCCGGTCCTGCTGACCGAAGATCCGGTGCGTCGCGACGACACGCGCCGGGCGCGCCCCCGACGCCAGCATGTCCTGCGCGAACTCGATGCCGGGCGTCGCCACGAGGTCCGGGCCGGGCGCGAACCGTTCCGGGTCGGGGATCTTCAGGATCGGCGCGTACGCGCCTTCCTTGATCCACTTCGCGGCGAGCGCGTTGAGGTCGGTCTTCGTCCGGCCGGTCGCGGTCCGGGCCAGCACGAGCGTGGCGACGGTGAGCTGGTGGCCGATGTCGTGGCCGGTTTCGCCCTGGCGCGAAAGCATCCGCCCGCGCACCGGCTCCATCAGCGCGCCCGCGTACACGAACGGCGCGAAGCTGTCCGCGACCAGCGCGTAGATCTTGTCCTTCAACGCCTGCGGGAGCGCGTACTCGGTGCCCTGCGTGACGTGGATGGCGCCGGCGAGCGCGGTGAGCAGCACGATGCCGTAGTGCCCCGGGTACGGGATCGTGTCGTGCTGGATGAACGAGCCGTCGACGTGGAAGCCGTCCCCTGCCGCGCGGTCCAGTTTCGCGACGACGCTGGCGGCGCCACCGCCCGCGACGTCGGTCAGCGCGTCGAGGCCGGTTTTGATCCACGCCGTGTCGCCGAGCATCGCGCCGGACACGATGGAGATGAGTGCCTTGTCCGCGCGGTTGGCGCCGGTTTCGATCACCGCCGCGTTGTTCGCGCGCCGGTTCGGGTCACCGACGAACCGCTTGACCGGTGCCAGGTAGCGGGCCAGCTGGTCCGCGGTGAGCTGGCCGGCGACCACCGAGAGCGTGTGCAGCAGGTAGTACGGGATGCCGATCTCGTAGGTGTACCAGTTGCCGATCTCGCCGACGTTCTCGTTGTATTGACTGGCGTGGATCAGCTCGAGCGCGGACTTGATCCGGTCGAGCACCACCGGGTCGCCGGAGAGCGCGCCACCCGGCGTCCCCCAGTCGACGGCGATCGCGCGCAGCCGGGCGTACATCGACGTCGTGTAGTCGCTGCCCGGGCCGAGCGGCAGGTCCGTCCACAGTGGAGCACCGCCGCCGGCCACGGACATGCTCGCGTTGTAGGCCTTGGCGACGCGGCCGAGGTTGGCCAGAGCCTCGGCGCGTTCCGGCGACGGCCGGTTGATGCCGGTCTGCAGCTGCCGGTAGGCGGCGACGATCGGCGCGGTCGCCGCGGGCACCGGGCTCACGGCGCGGGCCGCGGCCGAGGGTGCCGCTCCGGCGGCGAAGGCCGGGCGGGTCAGGAGCACGGTGGAAGCGGCCGCCAGGGCGCCGCCGCGCAGGGCGTTTCTCCGGTTCACGGGCATGGCAATGCCTCCCAGGATCAAGACATCCTTGGCTTGTGGGGGAACGGATTCAGTTGTGCGGCGGCGGAAGCAGGGGGCTTGGCTGTCCGTGAATGTCGCATTGCCTCCGCGCGGGAGATCCTGGGCACCGGCCCGCAGCTGGCGGTCCTGATGAATGTCGTCGCGGCGACCGACGTGGCCGCGATGCGGGACGTCGC
>NZ_JBFBBN010000065.1:0-53247 GCF_040682715.1 Amycolatopsis sp. NPDC051128
GGCGCTCGTTGTCGGTGTCGAGGTCGTGCGGCCGGGGCTCGTCGCCGTTCCCGTGGCCGGCGCCGCCGCCTACTTCGGTGGCGAACACGCGCTCGTCGAGCGGCTCGTCGACGAAGTGTCGGCCGCCGCAGGCGTGGAGTGCCAGGTCGGCGTCGCCGAGGGGCTCTTCGCCGCGACGCTCGCCGCCCGGCGCGGTGCGTTCGTCGAACCCGGGCGCGTCGCCGAGTTCCTTGCCCCGCTGCCGATCACCGAACTCGACCAGCCCGGCGCCGACCGCGCGGACCTGGTCGACCTGCTGCGCCGGCTCGGGCTCCGCACGCTGGGCGCGTTCGCGGACCTCCCCGAACGCGACGTCGTCAACCGCTTCGGCGCGGCCGGGATGCTCGCTCACCGGCTGGCGCGGGGCCGGTCCGAACGGCCGCCGCTGCGGCGCCGGCCGCCGCCGGAACTGACGCTGACCGAGGAGTTCGACCCGGTCGTCGAGCGGGTCGACGTCGCGGCGTTCCTCGCCAAGGGCCTCGCGACGCGGTTCTGCGCGGGCCTCGCCGGGCACGGCCTGGCCTGCACCCGGCTCGGCATCTACGCGGTCACCGAAGAAGGCGAGCACCTCGGCCGGGTGTGGCGGTGCGCGGAACCGCTGACCCCCGCCGGCGTCGCCGACCGCGTGCGCTGGCAGTTCGAAGGCTGGCTGCGCGCCGCGCCGGGGCAACGCCCGACGTCCGGCGTGACGCGGCTGGTGCTGGAACCCGAGGAGACCGTCGAAGGCCGGTCCCTGCAGCTCGACCTCTGGCAGAACGGCGGTTCGGAGGAGGACGACGAACGCGCGGCGCGGGCGTTCGTCCGGGTCCAGGGCCTGCTCGGGCCGGAGGGTGTGCTCACCCCCCTGCTCGACGGCGGCCGCGACCCCGCGGGCCGCGTCCGGCTGGTGCCCTGGGGCGACCCGCGCGAGCGGACGGCGTCGCCGGAGGCGACCTGGCCGGGACGGTTGCCGGCACCGTCCCCGGCGACGGTCCTCGACCGTCCGGTGCCCGCACAGGTCTACGACGTCGAGGGGCGGCCGGTCGGGCTCACCGCCCGCGACCAGGTCACGGCGCCCCCGCGGCAGCTGAGCATCACCGGCGGCGTGCGCCGGCAGGTCATCGGCTGGGCGGGCCCGTGGCCACTGGCGGGCGACCGGCGGCGCCCGGGCCCGCGGCGGGCGCGGCTGCAGCTGGTGCTCGCCGGAGCGGGAGAGGAGCCGCCCGAGGCGGTGCTGGTGCACTGCGCGGGCTCCGAAAATCCACTGTGGACGGTCGAGGGAGTGTACGACTGAGCATGGACAACCACTACGCAAGGCGCCTGCGCGACTGGCTGCGCGCGGCCCCCGCCCCCGGCCCAGCATCCGGCTCGGCCGCCGCCGAGCGCGACTGGCTGCGCGAAATCCCGACCCCTCACCCTGAGACTGAGGGGGGTCGCGAGTACCGCGCAGAGGGCTCGGCACCTCAACGTGACGCTGAGGTGGCTCGCAGGCACCGCGCGGAGGTCCCGGAGCCGGAGTCGCAGGAAAGGTGGTCGGTTCGCGGGCAACTGCCGGAGGTTCCGGCGCCTCACCCCGCGGACGACTCGCAGAACGGCATTCTGGCAGTGGTGATCCCCTTCCCTCGCCCCACCCGCGAGAACGGGTGTCGCATGAGCGAGGCCGAGCAGCGCAGCCGCTGGAACCACCCCGCCAATTGGCACCGCCGCCGCGAGGCCGAGGAGCGCCGTCGGCGGGACGAGCCCGGGAGGCGCTGAATGGGCTGGAACAACCCACCCGTCCGCTGGAAGGACCTCGCCCGGACCCTCGCCGGGGGCCTGCCACCCGGCGACCACGGCGACAGCCCCGCCTGGGGACGGCACCGCGAGGCCTACCGGCGGCCCGAAGACCTCCCCGCGCGCGGCAGTGACGACGGCGGCGAGGCCGTCCGCGTGCCTTACGCCGAACTGCACTGCCACTCCAACTTCAGCTTCCTCGACGGTGCCAGCCACCCCGAGGAACTCGTCGAGGAGGCCGCGCGCCTCGAACTGGACGCCATCGCGCTCACCGATCACGACGGCATGTACGGCGTCGTCCGTTTCGCCGAGGCGGCCAGGGAACTGGGCGTCAACACCGTGTTCGGCACCGAGCTGAGCTTCGGGCTCACCGGCCCGCAGAACGGCGTCGCCGATCCCGAAGGCGAGCACCTCCTGCTCCTGGCCCGCGGCGACCAGGGCTACCGGGCCCTCTGCCGCGCCATCACCGCCGGCCAGATCCACCGGGAAGCCGAGAAGGGGAAACCGATCTACGACCTCGGTGCGGTCGCCGAGGAGGTCGCCGGGCAGTGTGTGGTGCTGACGGGCTGCCGCAAGGGCGCGGTGCGCTCGGCGCTCGTCAGGCACGGCCCGTCGGCGGCCGCGGAACAACTCCGGATACTCGTCGAGCGCTTCGGCCACGACAACGTCTACGTCGAACTGACCGACCACCGCCAGCCGCTCGACAGCACCCACAACGACCTCCTGGCGCGGCTCGCCGAAGAACTGAACCTGCCGACCGTCGCCACCACCGCCGCGCACTACGCCCGGCCCGAACGCGCTCCGCTGGCCGACGCGCTCGCCGCGATCCGCGCCCGGCGGGGGATCGACGAACTCGAAGGCTGGCTCCCCGCGGCCGGGACGGCGTTCCTGCGCAGCGGCGCCGAGATGGACGTCATGTTCCGTCGCTATCCCGGCGCGGTGCGGCGCAGTGCGTTGCTGGGCATGGAATGCACGTTTCCGCTGAAGCTGCTCGCGCCGAAGCTGCCGCCCTTCGACGTCCCCGGGGAGCACACCGAGACGACGTATCTCAGGCAACTGACCTGGGAAGGCGCGAAGGAACGCTTCGGCGGCAAGGAGCACGAAGACCAGGCGAAGGCCCAGATCGAGCACGAGCTGGCCATCATCGAGGAGCTCGGCTTCCCCGGCTACTTCCTGATCGTCTGGGACATCGTGCGGTTCTGCCGCGAGAACGACATCCTCTGCCAGGGCCGCGGCTCGGCCGCGAACTCGGCGGTCTGTTACGCGCTCGGCATCACGAAGGTCGACTCCGTCGCGTACGAGCTGCTCTTCGAGCGCTTCCTCGCCCCGGACCGGGACGGCTACCCCGACATCGACCTCGACATCGAGTCCGACCGCCGTGAAGAAGCCATCCAGTACGTCTTCGAAAAGCACGGCCGCCTGAGAACCGCCCAGGTCGCGAACGTGATCACCTACCGCGCTCGGTCCGCCGTCCGCGACGCCGCGAGAGCGCTCGGCTACTCGCCCGGCCAGCAGGACGCCTGGAGCAAGCAGATCGACCGCTGGGGCTCGTTGCGCAGCACCGAAAAGGACCACGACCACGACATCCCGGACGAAGTCGTGCGGCTCGCGTTCGCGCTCGAGGACTTCCCGCGGCACCTCGGCATCCACTCCGGCGGGATGGTCATGTGCCAGGAGCCGGTGAGCCAGGTCGTGCCGGTCGAGTGGGCGCGGATGGCCGACCGCAGCGTGATCCAGTGGGAGAAGGAGGACTGCGCGAGCGCGGGGCTGGTCAAGTTCGACCTGCTCGGCCTCGGCATGCTGTCGGCGCTGCACTACATGATCGACCTCGTCGAGGAGTACAAGGGCGAGCGCGTCGACCTGGCCGAGCTCGACCTCGCCGACGAGAAGATCTACGACATGCTGTGCCGCGCCGACGCGATCGGCGTGTTCCAGGTGGAGAGCCGGGCGCAGCTGGCGACGCTGCCCCGCCTCGAACCCACCGAGTTCTACGACCTCGCCGTCGAAGTGGCGCTGATCCGGCCCGGCCCGATCCAGGGCGGCTCGGTGCACCCGTACATCCGCCGCAAGCAGGGCCGGGAGTCCTGGACGTACGACCACCCGTTGCTGGAGAAGGCGCTGCACAAGACCAAGGGCGTGCCGCTGTTCCAGGAGCAGATGATGCAGATCGCGCTGGACGTCGCGAACTTCACCGCGGCGGAGGCCGACCAGCTGCGGCACGCGATGGGGTCGAAGCGGTCGGACCGGAAGATGGACCGGCTGCGGCAGCGGTTCCTCGACGGCGCCGCCGCGAACGGCGTCGAAGACGAACTCGCGAAGAAGATCTTTCTGAAGTTCAAGGCCTTCGCGAACTTCGGTTTCCCGGAGAGCCACGCGCTGAGCTTCGCGCACCTGGTGTTTTCGAGCGCCTACTTCAAGTACTACCACCCGGACGCGTTCCTGGCGGGGCTGCTGCGCGCGCAGCCGATGGGGTTCTACTCACCGCAGTCGCTGGTCGCCGACGCGCGGCGCCACGGCGTCACCGTGCACGGCCCGGACATCAACTGCAGCCTGCCGCACGCGACGCTGGAACCCTTGCCGTCTTTGGGGGGTCCAGGGGGGCTTGCCCCCCGGCTGGGGTCTGGGGCTCGGCCCCAGAAAACACAGCCGGACAAGGGAAAGCTGCACGCCGTGCGCACCGGGTTGAGCACCGTTCGGACCATCGGGGAGGACGTCGCGAAGCGGATCGTGGCCGAGCGAAAGGCGAACGGCGACTTCATCGACATGGCCGACGTCGCCCGCCGGGTCCGGCTGAAGACACCGCAGATCGAGGCTCTGGCCACGGCCGGCGCGTTCGCGGGCTTCGGCGGCGATCGCCGTCAGGCGCTGTGGACCGCGGGCGCGGTCGCCGGGGAACGCCCGGAAAAGCTGCCGGGCCTGTCCGTCGCGCAGGCGCCGGCGCTGCCCGGGATGGACGGCCTCGACGTCGCGTCGGCGGACGTCTGGGCGACGGGCGTGTCACCGGGCAGCTACCCGACCGAGTTCATCCGCGACCGTCTCGACGCGCTCGGCGTCGTCCCGGCGAGCGGCCTGGCCGACCTCGACGACGGCGCGCGCGTGCTGATCGGTGGCGCGGTCACGCACCGCCAGCGCCCGGCGACCGCGGGCGGGGTCACCTTCCTCAACATCGAGGACGAAACGGGGATGGTCAACGTGATCTGCACGCTCGGCCTGTGGCAGCGCTACCACCGCGTCGCGCGCGCCAGCTCGGCGCTGCTGATCCGCGGGGTGGTCGAGAAGGCCGACGGCGTGGTCAGCGTCCTCGCCGACCGCGTCGAGGCGCTGCCGATGCGTATCAAGGCGAAGTCCCGGGACTTCCGGTGAGGCTCAGGCGCGCCGGACGATGGTGATGATCTCCGGGCTGGTCCCGGTCACCGGAGTGCGGTCCCAGTTGCCGTACTGGGCTTCGACGACGAGCCCGGCTTCGCCCAGGAACCTCGCCAGCTCCGGCACATCGAGGAACCGCAAGGTGCTCTCGCTGAACTGTGGAGCGTCCCAGCTCGGGCTCTCGTACGTCGTCGTGAAGGTGACGTACCCGTTTTCGAACGGCCCGGCGTCGTTCCACGACCGCACCTTCATGCCGTCGGCGGTGACGACTTCGCTCGCGTGCGCGGACGTCCACCGTTCCCAGCCGCGGGCCGCGGGATTGCGCGTGTCGAAGCCGAACCGCCCGCCGGGAGCCAGGGCCCGCCGGATCGCCGCGAAGGCCGTCCGCAGCTCGTCGTCGGTCAGGAGCACCTGGAACGCGTGCCCGGTCATCACCGCGAAGTCGAATTCGTCCGTCCAGGAAACGGTCGACAAATCGCCGAGCACCCACTCGACGTCGTCGCGGCGGCGGGCCTGCGCGAGCATCCCTTCGGCGGGGTCGAGGCCGGTCAGCCGTCCGGTGTGGCCGGACTCCCGCGCCCAGTGCAGCAGCGACCCGGTGCCGCACCCGACGTCCAGCACCGTCGCCGCCGCCATGATCATCGGCAGGTAGAACTCGAAATCGCCGGAGATTTCCCGGGGGTTGAACGCGTCGTACAGCGCGGCGAGGCCGGGATCGACGTAGTCGTGGTCGGGCACGCCCACGACCGTAGTGATCATCGCCCCGGCGCTCACCCGGTTTTCGGGGCCAGCCCCAGCAGCTCCGGGTGCGTGGCCAGCTCCCGCCAGTGCGCGCCGGGGTCGGGCAGCAACCGCCGCCGGTCGAGGTCCAGCAGGCCGGACACGCTCGAAACCTCGGCGACGAGCACGCCGTCCGGCGCGCGGAACTCCTGCGTCACCTGTGAGGTCTTGCCCGTGCCCCAATGGAACACGCAGCCGACCGAAACCTCGCCACCCGGGACGAGCTCGCGGTGGAACCGCACGGTCGTCTCCAGGTTGACCGGGCCGATCCGGCGCGCGGCCAGCCTGGCCGGTTCGATTCCCGCGGCCCGCACGCACGACCAGCGCGCGTGGTCGGCGTAGGCGAGGTAAGCGGGGCCGCGGACGTGGCCGTTGGCGTCGATGTCGTCAGCGCGCACCGCGATCGTGACTCGGAACATGCGGCTGATCGTGGCGCGCGGGCGAGGGCACCGTCTGGAACTTTTCGGCCACCCGCACGAGCGCCGCGGGGGAGGAGCCGGACAGGCGGCGGCATTCGCGGCCGAGGTGCGACTGGTCGGCGTACCCGAGTTCGGTGGCGACCTCGGCCAGCGACGTCCGCCGGGCGGCCAGGGGTTCGAGCCGGCGCAGGAATCGCTGGAACCGCCGGACGCGGTGAAGTCGCTTCGGCCCGGCGCCGACCGCGTGGACCAGGTGCCGTCGCAGCGCGCGTTCGCTGACGCCCAGCTCGTCGGCGATCTCCCCGGCGCGGACCACGGGACGGCCCAGCGCCCGGACCGCGGCCAGCACGCGACGATCCGGTGTCGCTCCTCGCCGGGCGACGAGACCTTCGAGGACTCCGCGTTGGACCTCGGGGTCGCTCGTCGCCGCGAGGGTGTCCGCGGCTCGGCGGGCGTCGGCGCCCCAGACGTCGCTCAGCGGGGTCGTGCCCGCCGGCAGTTCCGGCATCGGCGTGCCGAGCACGGCGGCCGCGGCGCCGCACCGCAGCCGCACGCCGACGCGCGACGACGACGCCGGGATCCACAGCCGCAGCGGGGCGCCGACGGTGACGACCAGCGAGAGCGCCTCGCCGTCCCAGACCAGGTCCGCGCAGCCGTCCGGAAGCACGCGCAGCGGTCGCGCCCAGCCGGTGTTCCCATGCCAGCCGCAGGCCAGCACGCCCGCCAGCGCGGGTGGCGGCGCGACCTCGCGGTAGCTCGACCGCGTGCGCGCGGTGACCGCCAGCGGCCGCAGCGGAACTCCCATGGTTCCCAGTATGCAGCGGTCAATAACTGTCCTATTTCACCATTACCTTCGCGGTATCCAACCGAGGAGGAAACATGGCCAACCCCGTTCCCGACGGCTACACGACGGTCACCCCGTGGATCATCGGCCGGGACACCGCCGCGCTGATCGACTTCCTGAAGCGGGCCTTCGACGCCGAGGAACTCGGCCGGGTCGTCGGGGAGGACGGGAAGATCGGGCACGCCGAGGTCCGCATCGGCGACGCCGTCGTGATGGCGTTCGACAGCCGTGACGACTGGGCCGACACCCCCGGCTACCTGCGGCTCTACGTGCCCGACAGTGAGGAGACCCAGCGCCGGGCGATCGAAGCGGGCGCCACCGAGGTGACACGGCAGACCGTGCTGGCGTTCGGCGACCGCGTCGGCCGGGTGCGCGACCCGTTCGGCAATCTCTGGTGGATCCAGACCCGCCTGGAAGACCTCGACGAGGCCGAGATCATGCGCCGCTGGCAGCTGCCCGAGTACGTCGAGGCGATGAAGTACGTGCAGAGCGCGGAGCTGGTCAACCGCCGTCCTTAGTGGACGGACGCGGGGCCTCCCCGGCGATGTGGCACCCTGGGGCCGTGCTGGAGACCGGGGAGGACTACCGCGAAGCGGTGTTGTCCGGGCAGTGGTGGGAAAAGCGCCGGTTCACCGGCTGCGACTTCACGGGCGCGGACCTCAGCGGGCTGCGGACCCGCGGGTGCACGTTCGACGACTGCGTGTTCAGCCGGGCCGACCTGTCGCGCTCGCGGCACGACGCGTCGGCGTTTCGCTCGTGCACCTTCGATCGCACAGTGCTCGTCGAGAGCCGCTGGACGGCGTGCTCGCTGCTGGGCACGTCGTTCGCCGACAGCGGGTTCGGCGGCATCGCGCTCACCGAATGCGACCTTTCGATGGCGTCGCTCGCGAAGGCGCGGCTGCGCAAGCTCGGGCTGTCCGGGCTGCGGATGCGGGAAGCCAACCTGACCGAGGCCGACCTCACCGGCGCCGACCTCCGCGGCAGCGACCTGACCGGCGCCCGCCTGCAGGGCGCGAAGTTCGAGGGCGCCGATCTTCGTGGCGCGAAACTCGACGCGAACGCCCTGGTCCAGGCCAACCTGAGGGGCGCGCAGGTCGACATCGAGACGGCGATCTCGTTCGCCGCCGCCCACGGCCTGGTCATCCGCTGAAAGCGGCTGAAGGCCACCATCAGGGCATCAAACGCCTGATGGTGGCCTTCAGCGGCAACGGCGTCAGTCGATCGGGGGTTCGCCCGGGTCGAGCTCGATCAGATCGCCCTCCGCGAGCAGTTCCTCGATCGACGCCGGCAGCAGGTACGCCGACCCGCCGCCCGGCTGGTTGAACCACGGGATCGCGACGCCGGCCAGTGCCTCGAGCGGCCGCTGCACGCGGTAGACGTGGTACGGGCGGTTCACCCACTCGGGCACCAGCGACCGCTCGGCGAACGGCGTGCCCGCCGAGTACGTCAGGTTGCCGTTCGGGCCGCCGAAGCGGTCCAGTTCACTGCCCGCGGGCAGTTCGCGCAGCTCCTTGCCGCGGAACAGCGTCAGCGGCGGCTCGCCGGCCATCGGCCCGATCGGCCACTGCTGCTGGCCGCTGCCACCACCGCCGTTGACGGCCGGGCGAGCCGGCTCCTCACGTCGCGGCGGCGCGGGCGGGGCGGGCGGCGGGACCGGCAGGACGCCCTGCGGCGCCGGGGCCAGGACCGTCGGGGCCGACTGCGGCGGCTCACGACGGGGTGGCGCCGGCATCGCGGGCGGCGGCCCGGCCTGCTGCTGCGCCACCGGCGGACCGGCCGGGGCCGTCGCGGGCCGGCGCGGCGGGACCGGCGGCTCGTCGTCCTCGACGTCGCCGAACAGCTCCGCGGCGCTGGTGAACGCCGTCTGCTCCTGGGCGGGCACCGGCTCGGGCTTGCGGACCGGGTACGACCCGGTGGCGATCTCGGGCGACAGCGTCGCGACGACCCGCTGCGGCGCCGGTTCCGGCTCGGGCTCGGGCTCCGGTTCGGGTTCCGGCGCGGGCGGCTCCTCGGCGGGCACGTGGCCCTCCGGGTTGAGCAGCAGCTTGCCGAGCATGAACGCGGCCGCGTCCTCGGCGTCGCCGAACACCGCGGGGTTGCTGAGCTTGCCGTCGTACCAGCCGACGCGCCAGCCGTCCTCGACCTGCTCGACGCTCCAGCCGTGCTCGGCGGGTTCGCCCAGCTTGTACCCGCTTTCGGGCACGTCGAGCTCGTCCAGCTTGGCCTGCAGCCCGGCGAGGACCGGGTGGTCCGGGGTCTCGCGGCGCAGCGCGCGACGGCCCGACCGGGGAGCCTGCTGCGGCGGCGCGGGCGGCTCCGCCTGGGCCGCGGGCTGGGGTGACGGCGGTTCCGGCACCGGCAGCACGCCGGGCACCTCGGGCTGGGTGATCATGGTCGGCGGGCCCGGGTCGAACGCGGCGGGCGCCGGCTCGTCCTCATAGTGCGGCGGGTGCGGCGGCTGGGGTTCGAACGCGGACGGCGGCTCGTCCTCGAACGCGGTGTGCGCCGGCTCGTCCTCCTCGTGGACGGCCGGTTCGTCGTCCCGCTGGAGCTGGAAGGACTCGTCGTCCCGCGGCGGCTCCTCTTCCTGCCGGATCGGCTGGTCGGGGACGTACTCCGCGGTTTCTTCGAGGTCGGGCACCCGGCCCGGTTCGGGGACCGAGCCGTTCGACTCCGCCCCGTGCTCGGCCTGCTGTTCGTAGTCCTCGTCACCGTACTGGTCGTCTTCGGCGAAGCGGTCGTCGAACTCTTGGTCGTCGTAGCCGTCTTCGGCGTACTCGTGCTCTTCGGCCGGGGCCTCCGGCTCGGCCGGGGCGTGCACCGAAAGCGGCGACTCCACCGGTGCTGGCGGCTCGTCCTCGTGCGGCGGTCGCGGCGGTTGCAGCGGTTGCTGCGGCGGCGCGGCGGGCGGGACAGGCGGGGCCGCCGCCATGGCGGCCGCGGCCGGTGGCGGGCCCGCTGGGGCCTGCTGCGGCGGCATCTGCTGCTGGGGCGGCGGGCCCTGCGGCGGCGGCCCGGCCGGACGCTGCTGCGGCGGCGGGGGCTGGTTGCCCCGGGTCAGGTACGCGGCGGCGGCCTGGAGCGTCGGCTCGTCGAGCGGCGGCAGCTTGAAGCCCACCGCACGGACGTGCTCGACCAGGTCCGGCTCCGGCGAGACGCCGTACTTGTGCAGGTAGAAGTTGACGGCGGCGGGCCAGATCCACTGGCCGTCGCTGTGGAAGGCGACCGGGACGGCGGCCTCCGGCGTCGCGGCCAGCCGGTCGATGTCGTAGCCGCGCTCGGGCACCACCAGTGGCGCGTGCTCCAGGTACTCCAGCAGCCGGTCCTGCTCCTCGGCCTCGAGGTCGGGCCGGTTGATCACCGGGCGGCCCGCCGGGCCGACGTTGTCGAAGATCCGGGCGATCCGGAAGTGCGGCCCCGGCTGCTCCGGGCCGAGCCCCGACATCCGGCGGATCAGCCACTCGGGCACGTTGTCCTCGGTGCGGGGGAACATCCGCAGCTCGTCGGAGTAGGCCTGCGGCGGCGGCGCGAGGTTCCACACCGGTTCGTCGCGGTTGTACTCGAGGTTGTAGCTGGACGGGTGGTCGAGCTGGTACCGCGCGTTGAACCAGGTGCCACGGCCGTCCCGGTACATGCCGCCGCGCAGCCTGCCGAACAGGGTGGCGATGTCATGGGTCGCGAGCCAGTCGTGCACCGAGCCGTCCTCGGTGATGATCTCGCCGGTCAGCTCGTGGTACCTCCCGACGGCTCGGTACTCCGCGGTGACCTTGCGCCAGTCGCGCGGGGCGGCACGGAGCAGGGCAAGGCCGATCTGCTTGACCAGGGTGTCCTGCTCGGTCGCGTTCAGCTGCGTCGTCGGTTGTGCCACGGAGACATTTTGACTGTTCGCGCGCGCCTGTGCACCCCGCACGGCCGTTTTGCCACTCGGCGACCCGGTGGCACACGTCCTGACCTCGGCGGATGTGACGTGTGGTACATCACAGCTTGGTCGCGGGCAACGTCGCGAATGGACCGTGTGGGGTAGCGATCACCCTACGCGCCGCGATGGAGGCACGCCTGGAGCGACGCGCGGGGGCACGATGGCGGTCCCTTTGCCAGAATGGGCCGCGTGACGGCGAAGATTCTCGACGGCAAGGCCACCAAGAACGCCATATTCGCGGAGCTCGCGCCCCGCGTCGCGGCACTGGCCGCGAAAGGGGTGACGCCGGGCCTCGGCACCGTCCTGGTCGGCGACGACCCCGGGTCGCATTCGTACGTGCGGATGAAGCACGCCGACAGCGGCAAGATCGGGATCAACTCGATCCGCCGCGACCTGCCCGCCGACATCACCCAGGAGAAGCTCGAAGCCGTCATCGACGAGCTGAACGCCGACCCGGCCTGTCACGGCTACATCGTGCAGCTGCCGCTGCCGAAGCACCTCGACGCGAACCGCGTGCTCGAGCGGATCGACCCGGAGAAGGACGCCGACGGCCTCGCGCCGGTCAGCCTCGGCCGGCTGGTGCTCGGCGAGCGGGGCGCGCTGCCGTGCACGCCGTACGGGATCATCGAGCTGCTCAAGCATCACGGCGTCGAGCTGAACGGCGCGCGCGTCACCGTCGTCGGCCGCGGCATCACCGTCGGCCGCACGCTGGGCCTGCTGCTGACCCGCCGCAGCGAGAACGCCACCGTCACCCTGTGCCACACCGGCACCCGCGACCTCGCCGCCGAGGTCCGCCGCGCCGACGTCGTGGTCGCCGCGGCCGGCGTGCCGGGGATCATCACGCCGGACATGGTCGCTCCGGGCGCCGCGGTGCTCGACGTCGGCGTGTCCCATGTGGACGGCAAGCTGACCGGTGACGTCCACCCGGGAGTCGCCGAGGTCGCCGGCTGGATCTCGCCGAACCCGGGCGGGGTCGGGCCGATGACCCGGGCGATGCTCGTCAGCAACGTCGTCGAAGCGGCGGAACGCTCGGTCCAGGGCCGATGACCATGACGGAGGACCGGCGGGACGTCCACGACCGCCGGAGCAGGCAGTCCCGGTTCACCCAGCTTCCGTTCGCGTTGGTGCTGCTGGTGGCTGCCGTCGCGGTGCTGCGGATCGTCCAGTACCACTGGCGGGAGGGCGCGGCGCTGATCGGCGCCGCGCTCCTCCTCGCCGGGGCGCTGCGGGCGGTGCTGCCGACGGCCAAGGCCGGGCTGCTGGCGATCCGCGGCAAGATCGTCGACATCGTGACGTACGCCGGGCTCGCCGCGGCCGTCCTCTACGTCGCCCTGACGATCATCGGCGGCCCGTTCAGTTCCTCTTAGGACTCTCCTTAGGACGCCATCGCGAGCTCGCGCCGGCGTTCGACGCGGGCTTCGCGGCGGTCCAAGGTGCCCGAGACGATGGCGAGGGTCAGTCCGAAGACGGCCAGTAGCGCGCCGACCCAGTTGGGTGCGACGAGGCCGAGGCCGCCCGCGATCACCAGGCCGCCGAGGTAGGCGCCGATCGAGTTGGCGATGTTGAACGCGGACTGCACGGCGGCCGACACCAGCGACGGCGTGCCGCCCGCCTTCTCCATGATTCGCGCCTGCATCATCGGACCGATCATGAACCCGGCGACGCCGACGAAGAAGATCGTGATCGCCGCGCCGACCTTGCCCTGCGCCGTGATCGTGAAGATGCCCAGCACCGACGCCAGCGCCAGCAGTGCGATGTAGAGGCTCGGCATCAGCGCGCGGTCGGCCAGCCGGCCGCCGAGCAGGTTGCCGATCGTCATGCCGACGCCGGCCAGCGACAGCAGCAGGGTGACGTTGCCCGGCGAGTAGCCGGCGACGTCGGTCAGCATCGGCGTGATGTAGGACAGGCAGGCGAACACGCCGCCCAGTCCGAACGTGACGATCGCCAGCGCGAGGTGCACCTGCGGGCGCCGGAACGCGCCCAGTTCGGTGCGCAGCGACGCGTCGGCGGGCTTGCCCTGGTGCGGCACCAGCTTCGCGATGGCCGCGATGGCGACCAGTCCGATCAGGGCGACGACGCCGAAGGTGGCGCGCCAGCCGACCTGCTGGCCGAGCAGCGTGCCGAGCGGCACGCCGATGACGTTCGCCAGGGTCAGGCCGAGGAACATCATCGACACGGCCTTGGCGCGTTCCCCCGGGCCGACGAGGCCGGAGGCGACGACGGCGCCGGCGCCGAAGAACGCGCCGTGGGGCAGGCCGGCGAGGAACCGGAACGCGACGCCGAACTCCTGGTTGGGGGAGAGCGCGAAGAGGGCGTTGCCCAGCGTGAACAGGCCCATCATGGCCAGCAGCATGGTCTTGCGCGGCAGCCGGACGGCGGCCGCGGTGAGCAGGGGGGCGCCGATGACGACGCCGAGGGCGTAACCGGAGATGAGGTAGCCGGCGGTCGGGATGTCGACGCCGAAGTCGGCGGCCGTCTGGGGCAGCACGCCCATCATGACGAACTCGGTGGTCCCGATGCCGAAGGCTCCGATGGCGAGCGCGAGCAGCGCGACGGGCACGGCGCTCCTTCCAGGGGTCAGTGCGAGAAATCGATTACATGACCAATCCGGTATTCGGTACTGGATCGGTTCAGTTCGGGGACAAAATTAAAGACAGCCGAGCGGCGACGGCGCCGCGAGCTGTCCTACACACAGTCCAACCGACGGAGGGGGGCGTTGTCATCCCGATATCGGGTGACGATCCACACCGTAACGCCCGGCTCAGCGGGGAGCGGCCAGCACGCCGTCCAGGAGGCCCGGGAACAGCGCGTCAAGATCCTTGCGGCGCAACGAGTTGAACCGCGTCGTGCCTTCCTGGCGGCCGGACACGACGCCGGCCTGGCGCAGGATGCTCAGGTGGTGGGTGAGTGTGGACTTGGTCACCGGCACGGTGAGCCCGCCGCACGCGATCTCGTGGCCGGCCGCCGCGAGCTGCCGGACGATCGCCAGCCGCACCGGGTCGGCTAGGGCGCGAAGCACGCCCTCGACGGTGATCTCGTCCCGGGCGGGCATGACGATCGGCGGCAGGGCGACGGACTTGGACATGAGCCCATAGTACGACAACGGTCGAATTTCTGGCAGCGGCGTAGTACGGTGACTGTCGAACTACGACGTTCGTCGAACCAATCCCTGCTTCGCTTGGGGGCCCCAGCCATGTCCGCACCCTCGTCCTCGAGGATCTCGGTCCTCGCCCTCGGCGCGTTCGGCGTCGGGACCAGCGGTTACATCGTCGCCGGGCTGCTGCCCGCGCTGACCGGTGAGCTGCACGTCTCCGCCACGGCCGCCGCGCAGCTCGTGACCGCCTTCGCCATCGCGTACGCGGTGGGCTCGCCGCTGTTCGCCGCCGCCACCGGCACCTGGGAACGCCGGACGCTGCTGGTGGCCGCCCTGGTCGTCACCGGCGCCGGCAACCTGTTCGCCGCGCTCGCGCCCGGCTACGGCACCCTCCTGCTGGCCCGCGTGGTGACCGCGGTCGGCGCCGCGGTGTTCACGCCGGCGGCCAGCGCCGTCGCGGCCCAGCTGACCGCCCCCGAACGCCGGGGGCGCGCCGTCGCGCTCGTGTTCGGCGGCCTGACCGTCGCGCTGATCTTCGGCGTGCCGCTCGGCAGCCTGATCTCGCAGCACCTCGGCTACCGGCCGGCGTTCGCGCTGGTCGCCGCGTTCTCGCTGGCGAGCGCGCTGGCCGTCCGGCTCGCGCTGCCCAGCGTCGCCGCGCCGCCGCGGGTCGGCCTCGCCGAGCGGTTCGCCGCCGGCCGCGACCCGCGGGTGCTCGTCATGCTGGCCACGACGGTCCTCGCCTGCCTGGCCGCGTTCATGGTCTACACGTTCGTCTCGCCGCTGCTGGCCGCGACCGCGGGCGTGCACGGCACGACCGTCACGATCCTGCTCTTCTGCTACGGCGTCGGCGGCGCGGTCGGCAACTTCGCCGGCGGCCGGGCGACCGACCGCTGGGGTTCGCGGACGCCGCTGCTCGTGGTCATCGTGGCCGGCACCGTCGTGATGGCGTTGCTGCCCGTCACGACCGGAACGCCGGTCGCGGCCGGCGTCACGCTGTTCGTGTGGGGCGTGGCGACGTGGTCGTTCAACCCGCCGGTGCAGCATCGCCTGATCGAGCTGTCCCCGGGCCACGCGGGTCTGGTGCTTTCGCTCAACGCGTCCGCGATCTACCTGGGTGTCGGGCTGTCCGGCATCCTCGGGGGCGCGGTGCTCGGCTTCGGCGGGCCGCTGCTGCTCCCGGAGGTCGCGGCCGCGCTGACCTTGGTCGCCCTGCTGCTCGTGGGCTTCGCGTGGGGCCGGGTCCGCGGCCGTGACCGCCGGGAAGAGGTCGCTGTCGGCTAGTCGGCGTGTGCTTGGACTTCGGAGTCGGGCCCGGGGCAGACGAGCGCTTCGTGCCCGTCTGCGAACCGGACGAGGTAGGGCGGCGCACCGTCGGGCCCGCGGACTTCGAGGATCTCGCCGTGCTGCTCGGCCGACCCGACCGTCCGGCCGTGTACCTGGATCTCGTCTCCTACTGTGGCGTGCATGGGCTTCACCTCCGTGTCCAGGGTAAGAGCGTGCCGGGCGCGCGGATAGGCCCGGGAGCGTGCCGAATGGGTAAACTCGCTGGCCGGTCGTGAGAAAGTCGTGACGTGGGCGAGGTGCTGGAGAAGGTCCGGGGCCGCGGCGGCGAACTGGTGCTGCGGCGCGACGGCGAAAACGGTCCCGAGTGGACGGTCACGGCCGGCAACGCGCAGCTGTATTCCCCGGCCGGGGTGGCGCGGCCGGCCGGGTTGCTCAGGCCCGGCGGCGTGCTCGCGATGTGGAGCGCGGACGCGGCCCCGGCGTTCACGGAGCGGCTCCGTGCCCAGTTCGCCGAGGTCCGCGAGGTCCCGGTCGAGGTCCCGCGCGGCGAGCCGGACGTGCTGTGGTTCGCGCGGAACTAGGGCGTGTTTCTCGGATCCGTGTTCGCGATAGCCGGGCCCAGGCGGCCCCTGGCGGCACCGCGGGATCGCCCGAGTACAACCCGGTACGAGGACGTTCCCGCGGCACCGCCAGGAACCACCTGGATCCCGACTCTCATCGAACGAGATCCAAGAAACACGCCCTAGCGGCGGCGGAGAACGCGTCCTGGTGCGAGGCCGTCTGCCGCGGCGGACGGTTCGGCGCGCGGGCCTGGACGCACCCGCGGCGCACGCCGCCCTGCTACCCGGACGCGGTGACGCTCGACCCCCGCGCCACGGCGGCCGACGTCCTCCCGTTCGTCGACGGTTCGGCGGGTTGCTCGGTCAAGGACAGCTTCGCCACCCTCGACCTCTCCGGCGAGGGCTTCGCGGTGTTGTTCGACGCGACGTGGATCGCGTGCGGGCCGGGTGTCCCCGAACCGGGCTGGCAGCACGTCACCGAGCACGGGTTCCCGGTCGACGCGGCGGTGGCGGTGCTGTCGCGCGGCGACGGCGTGGTCGTCGTGCACCGCGGCCCCGGGGTCACGGGACTGTCGAACTTCACGGCCCCGGCGGCGAGCTGGCCCGGCGGCGGTCGCGGCGGTCGCGGCCGCGTTCCCCGGCGATCCGGTGGTCGGCTACGAATACGGCGAGGCCTTGGCAGTGGCACTGTCCCACGGCGCGGAACCGCTCGGGCCGCTACGCGTGTGGGTGCGTTAGTTCGCGGCGACCGCGGCCTTGGCGGCCTTCTTGAACGCGCGGACCTCGGCCAGGGTTTCGGCGTTGGTGACGTCGGCGATGGAGCGCCGTGAGCCGCGGTCGCCGTACGCGCCGGCCGCTTCGCGCCAGCCCTTCGGCGCGACCCCGCGCTGCTTGCCCAGCAGGGCCAGGAAGATCTTCGCCTTCTGCTCACCGAAGCCGGGCAGCGCCTTCAGCCGCTTCAGGACTTCGGGGCCGTCGGGCTTCGGGCGCCCGTCGAGCCAGATGCCCTCGGTGCGGCCGTCGTAGTGCTCGATGATGTGCTGCGCGAGCGCGTGCACGCGGCGGGCCATCGAACCGCCGTAGCGGTGGATGGCCGGCGGCACCACACACATCTCGACGAACGCCTCGACGTCGGTCGCGGCGATCTTCGCGAGGGAGAACCCGTCCATCCGGTCGGCGATCTTCCGCGGACCGGCGAACGCGTGCTCCATCGGATACTGCTGGTCCAGGAGCATCCCGACGAGCAGGGCGAACGGGTCGTCGTTGAGCAGCTTGTCTGCGGCCGGGTCGCCGGTCAGGTGCAGTTCGCGCAGCATGCCGTCATCTTGACACAACTTCCTTCGCCGGCAGATGGGCGATGACCAGCGCCGCCGCCGCGTCAACGGGTTTTCGAGTACCGCGACGGCGTCGTGCCGAGGTAGCGCTTGAAGTGCCGGGTCAGGTGGGCCTGGTCGGTGAACCCGGCCGCGGCGGCGACGTCGGCGGCCGGGGCGCCGTCGAGCAGCAGACGGCGCGCGCGGTCGACGCGGCGGCCGGTCAGGTAGCGGTGCGGTGGCAGGCCGAACCGCGCCCCGAAGCAGCGGACGAGGTACGCGGGGTGCGCGCCGAGCGTCTCGGCGGCTTCGGCCAGCGTCAGCGCTTCGGGGAGCTTCGCGTCGAGGAGGTCTTTCAGGTCGTCCGCGAGGCCGCGCTTCGGTTCGGGTGAAGCCGGCCGTCCCAGGTGGGTGCGCAGCCGGTCGGCGACCAGCACGAGCCGGCTCTCGGCCTCGAGCGCGTCGCCCGGTTCGGCCAGTGCCTCGTGGAGCTGGTGGACCCGAGTGCGCAGCAGGCCGTCGGCGACGCTCGGCCGGTCGACCGCCGCGCCGACGAGGTCCTCGCCCAGCACGGACGTGTCCAGGTAGAGCACGCGCTTGCGGAAGCCGTGGCTGGTCGCGGCCCGCCCGTCGTGCGCGACGTTCGGCGGCAGCAGCGTCACGGCCG
This sequence comes from Amycolatopsis sp. NPDC051128, assembly GCF_040682715.1. Classification (NCBI taxonomy): domain Bacteria; kingdom Bacillati; phylum Actinomycetota; class Actinomycetes; order Pseudonocardiales; family Pseudonocardiaceae; genus Amycolatopsis; species Amycolatopsis sp. NPDC051128. Next base: position 18,041 of record NZ_JBFBBN010000065.1, read on the forward strand.
GGCCGAGCGCGCCGTGGTGGTGGCGGTCGAGGTCGTACCGGATGACGCCGTCGTCGACGATCAGCAGCGTCCACGTGTCGTGCGTGTGGAGCGGGTAGGCGTGGGTGGTGAACCGCGCGTGGAAGACCTCGGCGATCCCCGGGACCGCCGGCCGCCAAGCTTCCACGTGGGCCATGTCAAGAACGTACAAGACGCGGTGGTGGTGGCCGGGCGAGTCTTCGGGGCATGACTTCCTTCGACACGAAGATCGCCGTCCTGCTCCGCGACGACCTGGCGTCCTGGCAGCGGCTGAACGTCACCGCGTTCCTGGTGAGCGGCATCGCCCACGTGACGCCCGAGCTGATGGGCGAGCCGTACTTCGACGCGGACGACACGGAGTACCTGCCGATGTTCGGCCAGCCGGTGCTGGTTTTCTCGGGCGGCGCGGACGTCCTGACCGCGGCGCACGGCCGGGCACTGGGCCGCGGACTGCGGATTTCGATCTTCACCGACGAGCTGTTCCACACGGGCAACGACGCGGACAACCGGGCCGCGGTCCGTGCGGTGCCGGGCGAGAAGCTGGCCCTGGCGGGGTTGGCGGTGCACGGACCGAAGAACGCGGTGGACAAGATCTTCAAGGGGGCATCGCTGCACCGGTGAGTGAAAACCCACTGTCCGGCCGTAGCCCGCGCTGGCACCATGATCGGTGGTGCCGCGGAAGGCGGCCCGGAATGGGGAGGTTCCGTGAATTCACTTCGTCGTGCCTGCGTGGTCTTGTCGGCGGCGGCCGGGTTGGGCTTGGCGCTCGTGCCGGTCGCTTCGGCGGACCCGGTGCAGACGGTCGCCTACACCTCGGAAGAGGGGGCCTGGCCGCTGCAGGGCAGTGCCCAGTACGCGGCGCCAGGCGACGAGATCGCCGTGTGGGAGTACGACGGCAGGCTGAAGATCGACGTCCAGTCGGGCCTGAAGGACCTGCGCGTCGAGTTGAGCGCCCCGGCGGGGGAGGCCCTGCACACCGGGACGTACACGGGCGCGCGCTTCCGCGGCCAGAGCGACCCGGCGCTGAGCACACCGGGGATCTTCGTGGTCAGTGGCAACTTCGGCTGCGGCGACGACTACGCGGACTTCACGATCGACCGGCTCGACGCCACGGGGGTGGACGTCACGTTCGTCCAGCACTGCGGCAGCCCGGACGGCCCGGCCACCCACGGCGAGGTCCACTTCACGGCCTGAGTCACGGGGCCGTCGCGTGCACGACGAAGACGCTTCGGACGCGGTCGCCGTCGTCGACGGTGAACGTCTTCGCCGAAACGTCCACGAAGTCCTTCGCCAGCGCGGCGGCCCCGGCTTCGTCGTGCGGAAAGTCGAGGTCCCGCGGCACGAAAGGCGCGAACTCCCCGGACGGCTTGAACCGAGCCCCCGACACCACCGAGAACGCCAGCCGCCCGCCCGGCCGCAGCACGCGCAGCCAGTCCGGGAACGCCTCGGCCCCCAGGAAGTGCAGCGAGGACGCGCAGAGCACGACGTCGGCCGAGTGGTCCTCGGCGGGCATCGGCACCGCGGGCGCCACCCGCCACGAGATCAGCCCCGAAGGATCCAGCTCCGGCGCCTTCGCCTCGGCCTTCGCGAGCATCGCCGGCGACAGGTCGACGGCCAGCACGCGAGCCGGCTTCAGCCGCAACGCCGCGTACGCCGCGAAGCCGGTCCCGGTGGCGACGTCGAGGACCAGCTCCGGGCCCTCGGGTAGCGGCGCGACCAGCGCGTCCGCCACTGCCGCGTGAAAGGTGGGGTCTTCGTCGTAGTGCTCGGCCGTGCCGTCGAAGAAGGCGGCCCTGGAGTCGTGGTCCACCGACTCAACCTAGCCGGGGCCGCCAGCGGTTTTCAGCGGACGACGGCCCGCGAAGCCGAGATCGGCGCGGTGGTACCAGCCCAGCTCGAGGTCGCCTTCGAGCCAGCACAGCAGCACGTCGGTGCCGTCGAGCTCGGCCGGGAAGTCGACCAGCAGCGGTGCGAACCCCTTGAGCTCGGCGCCGGTGCGCTGCACCGTCGTCATCAGGTCGTCGAGGCGGGCCTGAGCGGCCTTCCACTCCGGCAGCCCGCCGAGGTCGGTGGCCCGGCCACCCGGGCGCAGCGATGCCGCGAGCTCGGCCGCGTCGGCGCGGACGCGCACCAGCTCGTCGAGGACCGGCCGCAGCCGCGCCAGTTCGTCGCGTGCCTCCGCGACGGTGAACAGTCCCATCCGCCGATGATCTCACCGGCGTGCGTCAGGCGGCGCGCCGCCGCCGGACCAGTGCGTTGGCCAGGCCGCTGCCGACGAGCAGGAAGCCGACGCCGAGCAGCCCGCCGATGAAGAGGAAGTCCATGACGCCGTACGCGATGTCGCTCTTCGGCATCAGGTTCACCAGCCGGAAGCCCCATTCGGGCACGGCCATCGCGGCGACGCCGGGCAGCACGCCGTAGATCAGCCCGCCCAGGATCGGGCCGACCGCCGACAACGCGCCGAACGCGGCGACGACCAGCAGCAGGATCGCCCCGCCGGCCAGCAGCGCGATGCCGAGCGGGTCGCGGTTGGTGCTGAGCGTGGCCTGGATGAGCTGCTGCTGGCGCAGGCCGCCCCAGCTCAGGAGGCCCAGGGCGACCGGTGTGAGCACGAGCCCGCCGAGCGCGCTGACCACGTGCGAGCTACCCCGGCGCGGCCGCTCGTCGGGCGCGACGGCGGGGGTCTCCTCGTACTCGTCATAACCCTCGTAGTCGTCGTAGGTCTCGTCGTGGTCGGCGTACCGATGAGTCGTCATGGCCGGTCACCTCCCTCATGCTGGGTTCACGGGTGGCATCGTGCCTTGGTTCACCGCCGAGCGCGACTGTCACTCGGTGAGCGGTCGGATCGCTGAGCAGCGGGTCCCGCCCGGTGATCCCCGCCACAAACGGCCGGGGGAGACTTGATACCGACCACTACGGGACCCAGCCGGCTCCGTCAAGCAGTACGCTTGTACCGCTACCGGCGAGACGTATGAAGCAACGCGAAGATCCGCGGAAGGAGCACCGCTGCTCATGGCCAAGATCAAGGTCCAGGGCACCGTCGTCGAACTCGACGGCGATGAGATGACCCGCATCATCTGGCAGTTCATCAAGGACAAGCTGATCCACCCGTACCTGGACGTGAACCTGGACTACTACGACCTGGGTATCGAGGAGCGGGACCGCACCGACGACCAGGTCACGATCGACTCCGCGAACGCCATCAAGAAGCACGGCGTCGGCGTCAAGTGCGCCACGATCACGCCCGACGAGGCGCGGGTCGAGGAGTTCGGCCTCAAGAAGATGTGGCTGTCGCCCAACGGCACCATCCGCAACATCCTCGGCGGCGTGATCTTCCGCGAGCCGATCGTCATCCAGAACATCCCGCGGCTGGTGCCGACGTGGACGAAGCCGATCATCATCGGCCGGCACGCCCACGGCGACCAGTACAAGGCGACCAACTTCAAGGTCCCGGGCCCGGGCACGCTGACCATCAGCTACACCCCGGACGACGGCTCCGAGCCGATGGAGTTCGAGGTCGCGAAGTTCCCCGAGGGCGGCGGCGTCGCGATGGGGATGTACAACTTCAAGAAGTCCATCGAGGACTTCGCGCGCGCCTCGCTGCAGTACGGCCTCGACCGCGGGCTCCCGGTCTACCTCTCCACCAAGAACACCATCCTCAAGGCCTACGACGGCCAGTTCAAGGACGTGTTCGAGGAGATCTACCAGAGCGAGTTCAAGGCCGACTTCGACGCCAAGGGCATCTCCTACGAGCACCGCCTGATCGACGACATGGTCGCCGCGGCGATGAAGTGGGAGGGCGGCTACGTCTGGGCGTGCAAGAACTACGACGGTGACGTCCAGTCCGACACGGTCGCCCAGGGCTTCGGCTCGCTCGGCCTGATGACGTCGGTGCTGCGCACGCCGGACGGCCGGACCGTCGAGGCCGAGGCCGCGCACGGCACGGTCACCCGGCACTACCGCCAGCACCAGCAGGGCAAGCCGACGTCGACCAACCCGATCGCGTCGATCTACGCCTGGACCCGTGGTCTCGAGCACCGCGGCAAGCTGGACGGCAACCAGGAGCTGATCGGCTTCGCGAACAAGCTGGAGCAGGTCGTCGTCGAGACCGTCGAGAGCGGTCAGATGACGAAGGACCTGGCGCTGCTCATCAGCAAGGACCAGCCGTTCCAGACGACCGAGGAGTTCCTCGCGACGCTGGACGACAACCTGGCCAAGAAGATCGCCCAGGGCTGAGTTTCCGGCATTTCCGCGTGAAAGCCCCCTTCCGGTTCGCCGGAAGGGGGCTTTTCGCGTGTTCACGCACTGTCACGACGAGTGACTCCGTTGGCGCCTCCGGGTGGTTGCGGCATCCAGGGGTGTCGGTGCGGGTAAAGGATTGCCTAACCTTGTCGTGGACGGGATTCGCAGTTGGAGGAAGGCGTGGTCCTCGGAATGTCGAAGAAGACCCTTGTCATCGGCGCCATCATCGCGGTCATCGTCATTTACGCGTTGAACACGAACAAGCAGGCCGCGGGTGCGTCGGCCACCGGCTGCAAGGTGACGGTGACCGCGGATGTCCTCAACGCCCGCGAGACGGCCGACGGCAACGCCAAGATCGTCGGCAAGTACCTGCGTGACGCCCAGTTCGACGCCCTGCCCGGCGTGCAGAACGGCTTCCGGAAGGTGGCCGACGACAAGTGGGTGGCCGCCGCGTTCACCGAGCCGGTCTCGGGTTCCGCCTGCTGATCAGACGCCCAGGAGGTCGGCCGCCAGGGTGACGACGCCGAACGCGGCGGCCGACAGGCCCAGTGTGCGGGCGCGTTTCGGGTCGCGTTTCGCCGCGGCGCGCCAGTAGAGCCCGATGCCGACGGCCAGCATCAGCAGTTCGACGACGGCCGAGACGGCGGACAGCCGCCAGAGCCCGAAGCCGAACGTGGGCAGGTCGCCCGCGTTGCCGGGCAGGATCGGCAGGTCGGCGCGGTGCACCACGAGGTCGAGCAGCCAGTGCGAGAACACGACGGCGCCCAGGACGAGGCCGGCTTCGCGGCCGAGCCGCCACGCCGCGACGGCGCCGAACACCGCGGCGAGGACGAGCGCGCCGACGAGGGAGTGCGTGTAGTCGGCGTGGATGACACCCCCGCCGTAGCCGGCGCCGTCGATCGTTTCGACGCCGCTCAGGTAGAGCGGGACGAACACGACGTCGAGCCAGGCCGTGGCCAGCATCAGGGTCCAGACGGGGATGGCGGGCCGGCCCGCCTTGACCGCGGCGGCCAGCCCGAAGTGCCCGGCGATCATCTGCGCTCCTCCGTCCAGGGGAAGCGGGCGTCGAGCACGCCCAGCCCGACGGTGAAGAGGAGGACAGCGAGGATGAAGGTCATCAGTGCTTCTTCTGCTTTCTTGCGTAGTCGGTGATGCCTTGGACCAGCATGGTTTTGAGGACTTCGAAGCTCTGGCCGACGTCTTCGGGGCGGCCGAAGCCGCCGGACGCTTCGAGTTCGGCGAAGCCGTGAACGGCGGCGCGGAGGCAGCGGGTCGCGTGCACGGCCTGCGCGTGGTCGAAGCCGAAGGGCCGTAGGACGGCGAAGGCGACTTCGGCGACGGCGTGAGTCGCGGTGCTCAGTTCGGCGTCGCCGCGGTCCGGGGCGGTGGCAAGCGCTTGCGTGCGGCGCGGGTGGCGTCGCAGGTAGGCGCGGTAGGCATCGGCGAGCGCGGCGACGGCGTCGGCGCCTTCGCGGCCGGTCGCGGCGGTGCGCAGGGTTTCGGTCATCTCCCGGACGACGCGGAGGTCGATCAGGCGGCGGAGGTCGGCGAGGCCCTTGACGTGCTTGTAGAGCGACGGTGCGGCGACGCCGGCGCGTTCGGCGATCTTGGCGAGGGTCAGGGCTTCCGGGCCGGATTCGTCGACGATCTCGAGAGCGAGGGCGACCACCGCTTCGGTCGTGAGGCCTGCTCTAGGAGACATGGGCTCGGCGGCTACTTGGCATAGCTTGAAAGCTAATAGACATAGCTTGTGGCGTCAAGGCGCCGTTTTTGTCGGTGGGTGCTGCTAGAACTGATCAGGTCGGAAAGCGCAGGTCGGCGGTGGGGTCGCCGGGGAAGGAGGAGACGCCTGAGGGTGGGCGACAACTGAATGCGGCACGGGCGCGGATGGTGTCCGCGGGGTCTCCAGGGGGAGTTCCGCGGGCGAAGCGGCCGGGCGGCGTGCGGATCGGACGGTGCTGGGAGGTCGAGTCCGGAGGCCACGCTTCGACGGGGGTCGGAGTGTGGTGGCGGGGGTCTTCGTGGGTCGCGCTTCGACGGGGGTTGAGGCGCGGCGGTGGGATCTTCGTGGGTCGCGCTTCGACGGGGGTCGGGGCGTGGTGGTGGGGATCCTCGGTGGGTTGCGTTTCGACGGGGGTCAGAGCGCGACGATGAGGTCCTCTTCGGCGATCAGCACCTCGCCGCCGAACTCGGTGCCGGCTTCGGCGGCGGCCGCGGCGCGGTCGGTGCCGGGCCAGAAGTGGGTCAGCATGAGCCGGCGCGCTCCGGCTCGTGCCGCCCAGTGGCCCGCCTCCGCGGCGGTCATCAGGTAGCGGGGCTCTCCCTCCGGCGGTGGGGTGCGGAGGGTGGCGTCGCAGATGACCAGGTCCGCGTCGCGGGCGAGGTCGGCCAGCAGCGGCGACGGTCCCGTGTCGCCGGTGTAGGCCACCGTCAGCCCGGGCGCGCTGAGGCGCACGCCGAAGTTCGGCACGTGGTGCGGGAGCGGGTGCGTCGTCAGGCGGAACGGGCCCACGTCGGCCGGCTCGCCGAGGTCGTGCACGTCGAACAGCTCCGCCGGATGAGGCCGTGGTTCCATCGCTTCGAGCCGCCGGACGGTCCCGGGCGTGCAGTGCAACGGCAACCGCGGCGGGTCGCCGGGTGCGTTCGCCTGGACGGTGTAGTGCCAGGCCCGCCCGAGCGCGCTCACGTCGGCGCAGTGGTCGGGATGCTCGTGCGTCACGACGACGGCGTCGGGCAGCCGGTCCGGGCAGTGCGCGAACAACCGCGAGGCGGCGCCGTACCCGAGGTCGAGAACGACGCGGAAGCCCTGGTGCGACAACAGGAACCCGGCACACGCCCGGCCGGGCTCCGGCCAGGCACCGCAACTGCCGAGCACGGTCAGCCGGCCGACGGCATCATCCATGCGCGGCAGTCTGGCAGAGCAGGTGCCGCCACTAGCACCGATTTTCGCCGGCCCTGTGGTGCCCAGCCCTGTGGAGTCAGCCTCGCGGCGCCGCCCCGGCCGCACGGCGCCGGCCACCCGCACGGTTTCGTCCGACCCGCGGTGCCGCCCCCACGGCGCCGGGCGACCCGCACGGTCGCGCCGGCCCCACAGCGCTGGCCACTCGCGCCCGAATACCGCCCAACCCGCGCGACCCGGCAGCGGCGGCGACCACCCTCACCCCGGCCGGTAGCGTGCACCGCGTGCTGACCGTCTCCACCGTGAACGTCAACGGCCTGCGGGCCGCCGCCAAGAAGGGCTTCGTCGAGTGGCTCGCCACCACGAAGGCCGACGTCGTCGCCTGCCAGGAGGTGCGCGCCGAAGCGAGTCAGCTGCCCGCCGAGGTTGTCGAGCCCGAAGGCTGGTTCGCGGTGCACGCTCCCTCGGCCGTCAAGGGGCGCAACGGCGTCGCCATCTACAGCCGTGTCGAGCCCGGGGAGGTTCGCGTCGGCTTCGGGGAGCCCGAGTTCGAGGACAGCGGGCGCTACCTCGAGGTGCACCTCCCGAACGTCGTCGTCGCGAGCCTCTACCTGCCCAGCGGGGACGTCGGCACCGAACGCCAAGCGGAAAAAGAACGCTTCATGGCCGCCTTCCTGCCCTACCTCGTCGAGCTGCGGGCGAAGGCCGCCGCGGCCGGGCGGGAGGTGGTGGTCGTCGGGGACTGGAACATCGCCTACGACACCGTCGACCTCAAGAACTGGCGCGGCAACCGCAAGAACTCCGGCTTCCTGCCCGAGGAACGCGAGTGGCTCGGCCGCGTCTACACCGAGGCGGGCTACACCGACGTGCAGCGCCGCCTCGACCCCGAAGGCCCCGGCCCCTACACCTGGTGGTCCTACCGCGGCCAGGCCTTCGACAACGACTCCGGCTGGCGCATCGACTGCCAGCTCGCGACCCCCGGCCTCGCCGAGAAGGTCGTCGAAGTCGTGGTCGAACGCGCCGCGGCCTACGACCAGCGCTGGTCCGACCACGCGCCGGTCACCGCCACGTACGACATCTAGGCCACCCGGGCGGCGCGCTCGACCCGAACGACCGCCGCAGTCGACGACGTCCTGCGCAAGCTGCTCCGCGGACTCGATCCGGCGCGGTGACGCCAAAGGGGAGGCGAGGTGAACCGTGGGGTCGCCCGGACCGTGTTCACAGTTGGACGCTAGTCTCGGCGTTCGAGTCAGCCAGTACCGGCAGGTATTGACACGCTCGGTAGTTTTTTGACCAGTAGCACGCAGCGTCTCACTCGGTTGGGTGAGACTTTGGGTGAAAACACTGCGCTCGTCACTCGCGGGAGGCACTCCGGTGCGCAACCCAGGTCAACTCCTGATGCGGTCCACGCTGCGCGGGTTCCGCGCGGCCGTGGTGGTCGCGCTCGTCCCCGCCGGCCTGCTCTTGGCCGTCGGCGGGAGCGCGTCCGCCGACGTCATCACGACCGCGCGGGCCGACGGCAACGCGGAGAGCTTCGGCGTGCTCGGCCCCGTGGGCCTGGTCGCGGTCGCGCTCGGCATCGTCGGGATGACGCTGGGTGTGCTGCGCCAGCGCCGCAAGACCCGGTTGGCCGAGGCCGCCCCGGCCGTGCCGGAAGTGCCCGACCCGGTCACCGCGCTGGCCGAAGCCGTCCTCGGCGAGCCCGACGCCACGCCGACCCGCCCGTTCCTCACGTCGCGCCCGAACGCCTGAGGGCCCTCGGCGCCCACCGCGCGTCCCGGCCTGAAAGAATCCTGACGTGTCCGAAGAGCAGACCGTCGCAGCAGAGCGCCGCCCGCGGGTCCTGTCCGGGATCCAGCCCACCGCCGACTCGTTCCACCTCGGCAATTACCTCGGCGCGCTGCGCCAGTGGGTGCGGATGCAGGACACGCACGAAACGTTCTACTGCGTGGTCGACCTGCACGCGATCACCGTCGAGCAGGACCCGAAGGTGCTGCGGCAGCGCACTCGCGTCTCGGCCGCGCAGCTGCTCGCCATCGGCATCGATCCGCAGCGCAGCGCCCTGTTCGTGCAGAGCCACGTGCCGGAGCACGCCCAGCTGAGCTGGGTGCTGGAGTGCCAGACCGGCTTCGGCGAGGCCGGCCGGATGACCCAGTTCAAGGACAAGTCCGCGAAGCAGGGTGCCGACCGTTCGAGCGTCGGCCTGTTCACGTACCCGATCCTGCAGGCCGCCGACATCCTGCTGTACCAGGCCGACGCGGTCCCGGTCGGCGAGGACCAGCGCCAGCACCTGGAGCTGACGCGCAATCTCGCGCAGCGCTTCAACAACCGGCTGGGCAAGACGTTCACGGTGCCGGAGCCGTACATCATCAAGGACACGGCGAAGATCTACGACCTCCAGGACCCGACGGCCAAGATGAGCAAGTCGGCCTCCAGCGCGAACGGTCTCGTGGAGCTGCTGGACGACCCCAAGCGCTCGGCGAAGAAGATCCGCTCGGCGATCACCGACACCGGCCGCGAGGTGGTGTTCGACGCGGAGAACAAGCCGGGCGTTTCGAACCTGCTGACCATCTACTCGGCGCTCACCGAGCGCACGATCGCCGACCTCGAGGCCGCGTACGAGGGCAAGGGCTACGGCGACCTGAAGAAGGACCTCGCCGACGTGCTCGTCGAGTGGGTGACCCCCTTTCAGCGCCGGGCGCAGTCCTATTTGGACGATGTCGCGGAGCTCGACAAGGTCCTCGCCGCCGGCGCGGAACGGGCCCGTGAGGTGGCGTCGAAGACCCTGGCCAAGACCTACCAGCGGATCGGGTTCCTGCCCCCGGTCCGGTGAGGCCGGGGCGCTCGCGTTGCGGGAGTCACTCCGCGTGGTTAGCGTTTTACAGTGGCGAAAGAAGAGAAGGAAAAGCTCCTGCCGCGGTTGCGGCGGAAGTACCCGTGGCTCGATCACCTGATCCGGGCCAACGACGCCTTCACCGAGCGGTACGGCAACCACTACGCCGCAGCGATCACCTACTTCAGCGTGTTGTCCGTCATCCCGATCCTGATGGTCGCCTTCGCCATCGTCGGGCTGGCGGTCGGGAACGATCCGGACATCATCCGGCAGATCTCCGACGGCATCAAGAGATCCGTGCCCGGCGGTTTGCAGCCCCTCGTGACCGGCATCGTCGACGCCGCGCTGAAGTCGGGCAGCGGCGTCGGGATCTTCGGTCTGCTCATCGCCGCCTACTCCGGCATCGGCTGGATGGCGAACCTGCGTGACGCGCTCACCGCGCAGTGGGGCCAGGAGAAGCGGCATCAACCCATCGTCAAGACCACGCTCAAGGACCTGCTCGCCCTGGTCGGGCTCGGCGTCGCGCTCGTCGTGTCCTTCGCGCTCACCGCGGTCGGCGGCGGGGTCGGGCAGTTCCTGCTGGAATTCGTCGGCCTCGAGCAGCAGACCTGGGCGATCGTCCTGCTCCGCGGCGGGACCATCGTGCTCGGCCTGCTCGCCAACACCCTCGTCTTCCTCTGGGTGATCGCGCGCCTGCCCCGCGAACGCGCGGCGCTGCGCAGCGCCGTCAAGGGCGCCGTGTTCGCCGCCGTCGGGTTCGTCATCCTGCAGCAGGCCGCCACGCTCTACCTGGCCACCGTCACGAAGTCGCCGGCGTTCGCGCTGTTCGGGCCGGTCATCGGCCTCCTCGTGTTCGCGAACCTCGTCTCCCGCTTCCTCCTGCTCGTCACCGCGTGGACGGCGACGGCGACGGAGAACCAGCGCAAGGTCGTCGAACCCCCACCGCCGGTGCGGCTCGAACAGCACGTCACCGTGCGGCGCGGACCCGGCATGGGCGCCGTCGCGGGCGCGTTCGGCACCGGGGCCCTGCTCGCCTGGCTGGGCCGTCGCCGGTCCTGACGCCGGCCCGGACCCGGATTCCGCTAGCTCGCGGCCTTCTTGCGCTGGTGCCCGACGACGAACCCGCCGACGATGATCAGGAACACGACCAGTGTGATGATCCAGCCGGTGACGCCGAACGGGTCGTCCTTGGCGGGGGCCGCGGCCGAGGACGTCCCGCTGTTGCCGGTGCCGCCGTCGGCGAGCACGGACGAGTCGCCGCTCTCCGGCGTCGTCGCGGACCGGTAGGTGATCTGGCCGACCGCCTCGGCGCGGTCGTCCTCCAGCGCGAAGCCGTAGTCGAGCAGCTTCGCCGCCTGGTCGACCACCCTCGTCGGCTTCTGCTCGGCGCGCAGCATGACGACCGCCAGCCGCTTCCCTTTCCGCTGCGCCGCGCCGATGTAGGTGTGGCGGGCGTCGTTCGTGAAGCCGGTCTTGCCGCCGAGGAAGCCGGGGTAGACGCCGAGCAGCTTGTTGTCGTTGTAGATCGGGATGACCGGCTTGCCGCCGGTCGCCGGGATCTCGAAGTTCTTCGTCGCGATGACCTTCGCGAACTCCGGCTGCTTCATCGCGTAGTGGAAGATCAGGCTCACGTCGTAGGCCGAGGTCGACATGCCCGGCCCGTCGAGCCCCGACGGCGTCGCGGCGCGGGTGTCGAGCGCGCCGATGCGGGCCGCCGTCGCGTTCATCTTCGTCACCGTGGAGTCGACCCCGCCGAGCGCCGTCGCGAGCGCGTGCGCGGCGTCGTTGCCCGAGTGCATCAGCATGCCGTGCAGCAGCTGGTCGACGGTGTACCGGCCGCCGGCGACGAGGCCGACGCAGGTGCACTCCTGCTCCGCGTCCTCCTGCGTCGCGACGATCACCCGTTCAGGGTTCAGCTCGGTGAGGACGACCATCGCGAGCAGCGCCTTGATCAGCGACGCGGGCCGCTGCCGGGCGTGCGGGTCCTTCGCCGCGACGACGGCGCCGGTGTCGAGGTCCTGCACGACCCACGACGCCGCGGTGTTGCCGTCCGGCGGGTTGAGCGCTCCGTCCGGAGTGACCAGGCCGCACTCGGCCATCCGCGGGCCACCGACCGGGACCGCGGGCACCCCCAGCGGGGCGGGGGCCGCGCGGCCGGGGGCGGGCTTCTCCGACGTGTCGACCGCCGGCGGCGGGGCCTGGCGGTTCGCGCACGGTCCCGGCGGCGGCGCGGCGGCCGCCAGCGCCGGCGTGCTCAGGGCCAGGAGGGCGGTGGCGAGCGTCGTCGTGAAGACCTTGAGCGACCGGGAGACAGCGGAGTGCACCCACGCAATCTAGCGCCGCGGCCCGCGTCGCATACTCAGGGGCATGCGCATTTCGCGAGGCACCTCGCTGTTCCTGCTGGCCTTCGGCGTGTGGTCGTGGATCATCTGGATCACTTTCGCCAAGAACCTGTGGGACAGCGACCGATCCTGGACCCCAGCGGGCTCTCCGACCGCGTATTTCGTCGTGCACGCGGTGCTGACCGTCGTGTCGTTCGTGCTCGGCACGATCATCGGCGTGCTGGGCTGGCGCGGGGTGCGGGCCCGCGCCTGAGAAGTCCCCCTTTGGTCGGTGGCGCCCGGTATCGGCCTGGCTTAGGTTGGCGCCACCGAATACTGGAGGTGGCATGTCCCGTTCACGCCGTTTGGCGGCTCCGCTGGCACTGGCCGTGGCGGGTGGCCTGTTCGCCGCGCCGGCCGCCGAGGCCGCGCCGGCCGCCTGCGACACGACGAGCACGCCGTACACCTACGTCGTGACCTACCAGCCGGGTACGCGCGCTTCGACGGTCGACAAGGAGCTGGCCGCCAAGTGCGGCACGAAGGTGGCCTACTACGCCGAGATCGGCGTCGCGATCGCCAGCTCGCGCGACGCGGTCTTCCAGCAGAAGATCGGCGTCTACCGGGCGTACTCGGGCGGCAAGGACGTGGCCGGCCAGGCGTCGGCGCGTTCCTCGCTCGGTGCGGTGCGGACGCTGGAGGACACGCGGTCGACGGCCGCCGCCGGTGACGTGTCGGCGCAGCAGTGGGACATGAAGGCGATTCACGCGCCCGAGGCGAACAAGGTCTACCAGGGCAGCCGCGCGGTGACGGTCGGCGTGCTCGACTCGGGCATCGACGTGACTCACCCGGCCCTTCGCGCGGCGGTTTCCGCGTCCGCTTCGGCGGGCTGCCTCACCGGGGCGCCCGATGTTTCGCCGGCGTCGTGGGCGCCGACGACGTCGGACCACGGAACGCACGTGGCGGGCACGATCGCGGGCAAGGACCCGGCGGCGGGCTTCACGGGCGTCGCGCCGGGCGTGCGGCTGGCCTCGGTGAAGGTCGTCAACGACGCCGGCTACATCTTCCCGGAGTCGGCGGTGTGCGGGTTCGTGTGGGCGGCCAAGCACGGCTTCGCCGTGACGAACAACAGCTACTACATCGACCCGGGGATGTTCTACTGCCCGAAGCAGCCGGGCGACGCGGCGGCGTTCGAAGCGGTCCGCCGGGCGGTGGAGTACTCGACGCACCGCGGCGTGCTGAACGTGGCGGCGGCGGGCAACTCCGGCTTCGACACGACGGCGCAGACCACGGACCCCAACCGCCCGCACCCGGTGGATTCGACCTGCGGCATCCTGCCGAAGGCGATCGACGGGGTCATGAACGTGTCCTCGGTGGGCTACGCGGGCACGAAGTCGTCGTTCAGCAACTACGGTGCGATCGACGTGACGGCCCCGGGCGGCGACTTCTCGCAGACACCGCCCGACGGCGCCGGGCCCGCTTGCCCGCTGTCGACGGTGTTCGGCGGGCTCTACGGCTCGAAGTGCGGGACGTCGATGGCCTCGCCGCACGTGGCGGGGGTGGCGGCGCTGCTGGCGTCGCGGTTCCGCGGGGCGCCGCCTTGGTTGCTCGCCCAGCTGCTGGAGGGTGAGGCGGACGTGGTGAAGTGCGCGTCGACGGAGACGGCGTGCACGGGCCCGGCGAAGAACAATTCCTACTACGGACACGGCCTGGTCAACGCCCTGGACGCGGTCCGGTAGCCCCTCACCGTTTGTCCGTGAAGGCCACCTTGAGGGACTCAGAGTCCCTCAAGGTGGCCTTCACGCAGCTTCCTCACTCAGGAAGACCGCAGGCCGTGGGCGCATCGAGGCTTCCCGGTAGGCCGACTGGAGTTCTTCCAGAACGCTGTCCGGATCGTTCTCGACGCGCGACGGGAGGGTCTGGACCACAGTTATTCCGGTTGCCGCATATCGGTTGTTCCGGTGCAGTGTCTTCGCGTAGCCATCCCGGTAGAAGTGGAAGTCGACGGAGTCGATCTCCCAGGCCAACGCCACGTTGTCCCACCAACCGTCCGGGCGCCCGATGTACTTCCCCGACGCGTCGCAGATCGCCGGATTCCAATGGCTCGGTGGAACGGGCAATCGCCGGCTCAGCTGTCGGGCCCGCGCTTCGGCGATCGAGCGGAGATCGGCCCACTTCGTCAGCAGACGGCGTGGCATGGCGGTGCCGCGCTTCGTACCGCGATCCAGTTCTCTGCTGATCGCCTTGGGAGAGCACCGACCCCGCTGAACCGCCTCGATGAGGAGCCGGCCGATGGGTTCCTCGGCCCGTGTCCGCCTGACCGCGTCGGTCGTCGCGCGCACCAGTGGCGCGAGTGGAAGGCCGTCCCTCAGCCAGGGGCCTGGCAGCCTCACGGTGCGTTCGATCGTGACGAACTCGCTGCTGAGGATTTTCCGCTCATGAGGCACCAGCAGGTGTACTTCGGCCTCGGGGAACTCGGCGGGCACATGAAGGCCGTACTGTCGGCATGCCGCCGCTCCGGTGATCACGGCTTGGCTTCCGCCGTAGAGCAGCGCCGCGACGAGCTGCTCGCGCCGGGTCGGTTCGGTGTTGTGCAGCAGGATGATGCCGGGGAGCAGCCGTTGCCACGGGCCGCCGGGAAGGCATCGCCGGTAGATGACCCTGCTGCTCATTTCGAGCGACTCCAGGCTGACCGCCCGAATCACGCCTTCTCGGCTCAGTGCTTTCAGCAGTTCGGGATGCTGAGCCCATCTTCCCCTCTTCGGCATCTCCCGATGGTGCTGACCTTGTCCATACCGACGCCAGCCCCAAACCGCCAGCCTGTGGACAACCCACCTGATGTGGATAACTCTGGAAAGCCGTGAAGGCCACCTTGAGGGACTCAGCGTCCCTCAAGGTGGCCTTCACGGACTTGAAGCCGAGCCGAGCGTCAGACGCGCTTGAAGAGAAGGGCTCGCTTCACTTCCTGGATCGCCTTCGTGACCTGGATCCCGCGCGGGCAAGCGTCCGTGCAGTTGAACGTCGTGCGGCAGCGCCAAACGCCCTCGCCGTCGTTCAGGATGTCCAGGCGCTCCTCCGCGCCCTCGTCGCGCGAGTCGAAGATGAACCGGTGCGCGTTCACGATCGCCGCTGGGCCGAAGTACGAACCGTCGTTCCAGTACACCGGGCACGACGACGTGCAGCACGCGCACAGGATGCACTTCGTCGTGTCGTCGAACCGGTCGCGGTCCGCCTGGGACTGGATCCGCTCGCGCGTCGGCTCGTTGCCGTAAGTGATCAGATAGGGCTTGATGGCCCGGTAAGCCTCGAAGAACGGGTCCATGTCGACGTACAGGTCCTTCAACGTCGTCAGGCCCTTGATCGGGGCGATCGTGATCACGGTCGGCTTGCCGGACGACGACAGCAGGTCCTTCATCAGCACCTTGCAGGCCAGCCGGTTGATGCCGTTGATCTGCATCGCGTCGGACCCGCACACGCCGTGCGCGCAGGAGCGGCGGAACGCGAACGTGCCGTCGATGTAGTCCTTGACGTAGAACAGCAGGTTCAGCAGCCGGTCAGTGCGCTGCGCCGGGACGTCGTAGGACTCCCAGTGCGGCTCGTCGTCGATCTCCGGGTTGAACCGCAGGATCTTCAGCGTGACCGTGATCGGCGTGTGCTCGTCAGAAGCGACAGCCGACTCAGCAGTAGCGGTGGTCATCAGTACTTCCGCTCCATCGGTTCGTAGCGGGTGAAAGTCACGGGCTTGTAGTCGAGCCGGATGTCCGCGGACAGCCCGGCACCCTGCTTGTAGGCCATGGTGTGCCGCATGAAGTTCGTGTCGTCGCGGGTCGGGTAGTCCTCGCGGGCGTGGCCGCCGCGGGACTCCTTGCGCGCCAGCGCGCCCACCACGAGCACCTCGGCCAGCTCCAGAAGGAAGCCGAGCTCGACGGCTTCGAGCAGGTCGGTGTTGTACCGCTTGCCCTTGTCCGCCACGGTGATCCGCTGGTACCGCTCCTTCAGCGCCTGGACGTCGGTCAGCGCCTGCTTCAGCGTGTCCTCGGTCCGGTACACCGAAGCGTGCGAGTCCATCGTCTGCTGCATTTCCTTGCGGATGTCGGCGACGCGCTCGTCGCCGTGCTCGGAAAGCAGGCCGGCGAGCTGCGACTCGACCAGCGCCGTCGGGTTCTCCGGCAGCTCGACGTGCTCGTGCGCCAGCGCGTACTCCGCGGCGGCGAGGCCGGCGCGGCGGCCGAAGACGTTGATGTCGAGCAGCGAGTTCGTGCCGAGCCGGTTCGAGCCGTGCACGGACACGCACGCGACCTCGCCCGCGGCGTACAGGCCGGGGATGACGTTCTCGTTGTCCCGCAGTGCTTCGCCGTGGATGTTGGTCGGGATGCCGCCCATCACGTAGTGGCAGGTCGGGAAGACCGGCACCGGCTCCTTCACCGGGTCGACGCCCAGGTACGTCCGGGAGAACTCCATGATGTCCGGGAGCTTCGCGTTCAGCGTCTCCTCGGGGATGTGCGTGACGTCCAGGACGACGTAGTCCTTGTTCGGGCCGCACCCGCGGCCCTGCAGCACTTCCTGCACCATCGAGCGGGCGACGATGTCGCGCGGCGCGAGGTCCTTGATGGTGGGGGCGTAGCGCTCCATGAACCGCTCGCCGGAGGCGTTGCGCAGGATCCCGCCCTCGCCGCGGACGGCTTCGGAGATCAGGATGCCCAGGCCCGCGAGGCCGGTCGGGTGGAACTGGAAGAACTCCATGTCCTCCAGCGGGAGGCCCTTGCGGAAGATGATGCCGAGGCCGTCACCGGTGAGGGTGTGCGCGTTCGACGTCGTCTTGAAGATCTTGCCCGCGCCGCCGGTGGCCATCACGATCGACTTCGCCTGGAAGACGTGCAGCTCGCCGGTGGCCAGCTCGTAGGCGACGACGCCGGAGGCGACCGGGTTGCCGTTCTCGTCCTCGCTGGTGACGAGGTCGAGCACGTAGAACTCGTTGAAGAACTCCGTGCCGTACTTGACGCAGTTCTGGTACAGCGTCTGCAGGATCATGTGCCCGGTGCGGTCCGCGGCGTAGCAGGCGCGGCGGACCGCGGCCTTGCCGTGGTCACGCGTGTGCCCGCCGAAGCGGCGCTGGTCGATCTTGCCTTCGGGCGTGCGGTTGAACGGCAGGCCCATCTTCTCGAGGTCGAGGACCGCGTCGATGGCCTCCTTCGCCATGATCTCGGCGGCGTCCTGGTCGACCAGGTAGTCGCCGCCCTTGATCGTGTCGAAGGTGTGCCACTCCCAGTTGTCCTCTTCGACGTTCGCCAGCGCGGCGCACATGCCGCCCTGGGCCGCGCCGGTGTGGGACCGGGTCGGGTAGAGCTTGGTGAGGACCGCGGTGCGGGCGCGCTGGCCGGACTCGATGGCCGCGCGCATCCCGGCGCCGCCGGCGCCGACGATCACCACGTCGTACTTGTGGAACTGCATGGTGGGAGTTCTCCGAAGTAGGAACAGTCAGTTCGCGGGCATGTTCGGGTCGAAGGTGAAGATCACCATCGTGCCGACGGCCAGGATCAGCGCCATGGACACGTACAACAGGATCTTCAGCCAGAACCGCGTGCTGTCCTTGCGCGCGTAGTCGTCGATGATGGTGCGCAGCCCGTTGCCGCCGTGGATCTCGGCGAGCCAGAGCATCGAGAGGTCCCAGAACTGCCAGAACGGCGAGGCCCAGCGGCCGGCGACGAAGCCCCAGTTGATCCGGTGCACACCGCCGTCGAGGATGTTCATGATCAGCAGGTGGCCGAGCACCAGGATGATCAGCGCCAGCCCGGAGATCCGCATGAACAGCCAGCTGTAGAGCTCGAAGTTGCTCCGGCGGGCGGCGGGCCGCTTCGGGGAGCGGGGCTTGTCGAGGGCGAGCGACTCGGTCATGTCAGTTACCCCCGAAGAGCGTTTCGACGGTGCGCTTCATCATGAAGAACGCACCGGGGACCATCACGGCCACCCAGACGACGCCGATGACCCACAGCATCGCCTTCTGGACCTTCGGGCCCTTCGACCAGAAGTCGACCAGCATGACGCGGATGCCGTTGAGCGCGTGGAAGAGGACCGCGCCGACCAGGCCGACCTCGAGGAGGTTGACGATCGGGGTCTTGTAGGTCTCGATGACCTGGTCGTAGGTGTTCGGCGACACGCGCACCAGCGCGGTGTCGAGCACGTGCACGAACAGGAAGAAGAAGGTGAGCACGCCGGTGATGCGGTGCAGGACCCAGGACCACATTCCGGGGTCGCCCCGGTAGAAGGTCCCCTGCCGGCGCGAGGCACCCGCCCGATCGCTCGCCGCTGCCTGGGGGGCAGTGCTCGCCGTGGTGGACATCGGTGAACGGCCTCCAACGTCTGACTGTGCGCCCGGTGGCCATGAGGTCCGCAGTCGCCGCGGCGCGGCGGCAGTGCCGAGATCTCCGTCATCGAGCCTGGATGAATCGGATGCTAGACCCGCTCCCGGCAGGCAGCTCACCTCCGGGTTCCTCTCTGTGATGGACCAGACACCGGTACTCCCGTGCCGCCACCCGGCGGTGTGGCGCAGCGCACTTGGGCGTGGGGAGGTGTCGGTCAGCGGGAACCCTGGAGGTCTGACCTCTGCAAAGTCTGATATCTGATGCGCTACGCCAAAAGGCTGGTGAAATCGGTTAATCGTTGACCGATGATCGCGTCGTTCCTACTGTCTCGGGCAAATACATCGGATCTCTCACGACGAGGTGACGTTCTGGTGAGACGACTCGGCTTGGTGATCGCCGTCGCGGCGCTGCTGCCCGTGGTGTCGGTCACGTCCGCGCGAGCACTGCCCGACGGCCTGGCGCTGACGCCGCCCATGGGGTTCAACAACTGGAACACCACCGGCTGCGCCGTCGACGAGCAGATCATCCGCGACACCGCCGACATCTTCGTCGCCAAGGGCCTCAAGGCCGCCGGCTACGAGTACGTCAACGTCGACGACTGCTGGGCCGAGGCCGCGCGCGACGCCGACGGGCGCATGCAGGCGAACAAGGCCCGCTTCCCGAGCGGCATCAAGGCCCTCGCCGACTACGTCCACTCGAAGGGCCTCAAGTTCGGCATCTACACCAGCGCGGGCACGCTGACCTGCGCGAAGACCCAGCCGGGCGCGCTCGACCACGAAGACGTCGACGCGCGGACGTTCGCCGGCTGGGGCGTCGACTACCTCAAGTACGACAACTGCAACAACCAGGGACGGCCCGCGCTCGAGCGCTACACGAAGATGCGTGACGCGTTGAAGAAGACGGGTCGCCCGATCGTGTATTCGCTCTGCGAGTGGGGCGAGAACAAGCCGTGGACGTGGGGCGCCGACGTCGGGCACCTCTGGCGCACCACCGGCGACATCAAGGACAACTGGGCCAAGATGCTCCAGATCCTCAAGGCGAACGCGCCACTCGCGCAGTACGCCGGGCCCGGGCACTGGAACGACCCCGACATGCTCGAGGTCGGCAACGGCGGCATGACGACCGAGGAGTACAAGTCCCACTTCTCGCTGTGGGCGATGATGGCCGCGCCGCTGCTCATCGGCGCCGACCTGCGCAAAGTTTCGCCGGAGAACTTCGACGTCCTGCGCAACGCCGAGGTCATCGCGCTCGACCAGGACCGCCGCGGGGTCCAGGCGCGGGTGCTGTCCAACCAGGACGGACACTGGGTGTTCGCCAAGCCCCTGGCGAACGGTGACGTCGCGGTCGCGCTGTTCAACGAAACGACGTCGTCCGCCACGATCGGCACCACCGCGGCCGGCATCGGCCTTCCGAAGGCCGCCGGGTACTCCGCTCGCGACCTCTGGGCCCACCGCGACCTCCAGACCGCCGGCCGGCTCGCCGCGGTCGTCCCACCACACGCGACAGTCGTGTACCGGGTGCACGCGGGCGGCGCCTGGTGGCGGAACGCGCCTCTGGTGAGCACGGGCATCGAGCTGGCCGCGCCGGTCCCGGGCGTGCCGGGCGAGATCACGCCCGCCGGCAAGCCCTTCGAGGTCACGGTCTCCGCGACCGACGAAGCCCGCGTCCCGGTGTTCGACCCGCGCGTCACGCTCACCGCGCCCGCCGGCTGGCGCGTCGAGCAGCCGGCCAGGCCCCGGCAGTTCGTGCTCGGCACCGGCGACACCGCGGCCGGCCGCTGGCGGGTGACTCCGCCGGCCGGCACCGAAGGCACGACAGCGGTCCTGCGCGGCGGCGTCACGTACCGGGCCCTCGGGTTCGGTCAGGCGAGCTGGGCCGGCGAGCAGCGGCTCACCGTGCCCACGGCACCGCCGACGGCATCCGCGTGGGCGAGCGACCTGCGCTGGGCGGCCGAGAAGAACGGCTACGGCCCGGTCGAGCGGAACATGTCCAACGGCAGCATCCCCGCCGGCGACGGCAAGCCGCTGACGATCAACGGCGTCGTCCACCCGAAAGGCCTCGGCGCCCACGCGCCCAGCGAAGTCGTCTTCTACCTGGGCGGTCGCTGCACGGCGTTCACCGCGGACGTCGGCATCGACGACGAGCGCGAGGCGACGAACAAGCAGGGCTCCGCGACGTTCGAGATCTACGCGGACGGCGCGAAGGCGGCCTCGACGGGCGTGCGCACCTGGCAGGACCCGGCCTTGCCCCTGGCCGCGGACCTGCGCGGCGCCCAGTACCTGCGGCTCGTCGTCACCGACGGCGGCGACGGCAACTCCTACGACCGCGGCGACTGGGCCGCGGCCCGGCTCACCTGCGCCTGAAGGGACTCCGCATGAGGAAACGAGTGGGAACGGCGGCCGTGCTGGCCGTCGGGATGGCACTGGCCGGGTTGCCGGCCGCCGGGCAGCCCGCGCCGGTGACGTCCTGGACGCTCACCGCGCCGGGGACGTCCTTCGCGCCCATGCCCGAAGCGCACATCGCGTTGGACCAGGGAAAACTCACGCTGTCGGTGACTCGCGGCGCGACGACGGTGCTGGAGCCGTCCGCCCTCGGCGTCGAAACCGGGAACGGCGACCTGACGAAAAGCCTGAAGGTCACCGGGTTCAGCCAGCGGCCGGTCCACGACGAGTACACGACCACCACCGGCAAACGCTTGCGGCACACCTACGACGCCGCCGAAACCACGCTGAACGTCAAGGGACCCGGCGGCACGTTCGACGTCGTCTTCCGAGTGTCCCGCGACGGCGTCGCCTACCGGTACGTCTTCGACACCCCGAAGTGGGTGACGGTCGTCCGTGAAGCGTCGGAGTACGCCGTCCCGCAGACCGCCGACTCCTTCCTGCTGCCGTTCGACAACGGCCGCAGCGACTACGAGAGCATCCACGTCCACAAGCCGGTCGCGCAGCAGGCCCCGGCCGAGTACGGCTACCCGGCGCTGTTCCACGTCGGCGACGCCTGGCTGTCGGTCCTGGAATCCGACCTGAACGGCAGCTACGCGGGCTCCCGGCTGACACTCAGCCCGCAGCACCGCTTCCAGCTGACCCTCGGCGACCCGGCGGAAGTCGCGAAAGGACCATTGTCGACGCCGTGGCGCGCGATGATCGTCGGCGACCTGGCCACCGTCACGCAGTCCGACCTCAGCGCCGACCTCGCGAGCCCGTCGAAGATCGCCGACACCTCGTGGATCAAGCCCGGCGCCGGCGCGTGGTCGTGGTGGTCGGAAGGCACCGGCGACCTCGCGCTGCAGGAGAAGTACGTCGACCTCGCGGCGAAGGAGGGCTGGGCGTACAACCTCGTCGACGCGAGCTGGAACGCCGCCTGGGTGCCGGACCTGGTCGCCTACGCCAAACAACGGAACGTCGGCATCTGGCTGTGGGCCGACGCGAAGATCACCGACACCGACAGTGAGCGGGAAAAGAACTTCAAGCAGTACGCCGACTGGGGCGTCGTCGGGCTCAAGATCGACTTCGTCGAGTCCGAGCGGCAGGACCGCACCCGCTGGTACGACGCCGTGCTCGCCGCGGCCGCGAAGTACCACCTGATGGTGAACTTCCACGGCGCGCCGATCCCGCGCGGCATCCAGCGCACCTGGCCGAACGTGATGAGCGTCGAAGGGGTGCGGGGCGCCGAAGGCACGAAGCCGAAGCCGGGACGCGAGCCGTTCCCGATCGACCACTACCTGACGCTGCCGTTCACGCGGAACCTCTCCGGCTCGATGGACTTCACGCCGGTCACGTTCACCGGCGTCCGGCCGACCAGCGACGGCGGCGAGCTCGCGCTGAGCGTGCTGTTCGAATCCGGCGTCCAGCACTTCGCCGACAGCGTCGCGAGCTACGCCGCCCACCCGGTCGCCGAGCGGCTCCTCAAGGGCATCCCGACGGCGTGGGACGACACGCTGCTGCTGGCCGGCGACCCCGGGAAGCTCGCGGTGCTCGCTCGCCGCAGCGGCGCGCAGTGGTACGTCGGGGCGCTGGCGGCGGGGCCGGCGGCGCGGCTCGACGCGCCGCTGGGATTCCTCCCACCGGGTGATTGGCTGGCCGAGGTCTACGGCGACGGCGCCGACGGGAAGCTCCAGGTGACGACACAGCGCGTGACATCCGGGAGCGTCCTCACCGTTCCGGTGGCCGCGAACGGTGGATTCACCGCCCGTCTCTGTCAGGCCCCGCCCGGCGCGCAGGCCTGCCCCTGAGTAGCCCGAATGGGGCTCCGAAGGCCGCTGTGCGGGCACTGTATGCCCTGATGGTGGCCTTCTGAGCGGCTTTTTCCCGCCGTCGGCTGGGCCGTTCGGATGATCACGGACGGTATCCAGCCCGTCGCGCGTCCAACTCGTGAGTAAACGTTTGTGTTACGTAGCGTGCCTTTCCTATGGCGCATTCCTGTCAGTTGGGTACGGTCTGGCGGTCGACCCGGCAGTAGGGCCGGGTCGTGCCCTTGACCATCCGCTGGATCAGCGGGGAGGGAGAAACACGTTGCGTCGCATGCGTGGAACCGCGCTGGCCGCCGTGGCCATGTCCGGGGTGCTCGCCCTGGCCGGCTGTGCCAAGGACTCGAGCGGTGGCAGCAGCAACAACAGCGCCGCGCCTTCGTCGGGTGGCTCGGACTGCATCACCGCGCAGAAGCCGCCGGCGGCGCCCGCCGCGGCGAGCAGCTCGGCCGCGGCCGGCGAGAAGGTCGACGGCAGCAAGCTCAAGATCGGCCTGGCCTTCGACGTCGGCGGCCGCGGTGACGCGTCGTTCAACGACGCCGCCGCCGCGGGCACCGACAAGGCGAAGTCCGACCTCGGCGTGACGACGGTCAACGAGAGCACCGCCTCCGCCAGCGAGGCCGAGTCGGCCAAGCAGCAGCGCCTCGACCAGATGGCCGCCTCGGGCCTGAACCCGATCATCGCGGTCGGCTTCGCCTACGCGAAGTCGGTCGAAGCTGTCGCCGCGAAGTACCCGAACACCAAGTTCGCCATCGTCGACGACGACTCGATCAAGCTGCCGAACGTGCAGCCGCTGGTCTTCGCCGAGGAGCAGGGCTCGTTCCTCGCCGGTGTCGCCGCCGCGTACAAGAGCAAGAGCTGCCACATCGGCTTCGTCGGCGGTGTCAACACTCCGCTGATCCAGAAGTTCGAGGCCGGCTTCCTGCAGGGCGCGAAGACGGTTTCGAGCAAGATCAAGATCGAGGACGAGTACCTCACCCCGGCCGGTGACTTCTCCGGGTTCCAGGACCCGCCGAAGGGCAACGCGAAGGCCGCGGCCGAGATCGCCAAGGGTGCGGACGTGATCTACCACGCCGCCGGCGCCTCGGGCAAGGGTGTCTTCGACGCCGCGAAGGCGGGCAACGCGCTGGCCATCGGGGTCGACTCCGACCAGTACAACCAGAAGACCGTCGCGGCCGACAAGGACGTCATCATCACGTCCATGCTCAAGCGCGTCGACGTCGCGGTGTTCACCTACATCCAGGCCCTCGCCAAGGGCGACCTGAGCGTTCTGCCGAAGCGGTTCGACCTCAAGGTCGACGGCGTCGGCTACGCCACCTCCGGCGGCAAGGTCGACGACATCAAGGACGTCCTGGACGGCTACAAGGCCCAGATCATCTCGGGCGCGATCACCGTTTCGGACAAGCCGCAGAAGTAGCTCAACGCGTGCCGGGGCTCGGAGGAATTCTCCTCCGAGCCCTCACGCGTTTAGAAGATATGGAATTCTCCCGCCCATGAGCACAGCCGAGGCCCCGGCCGAGGCCGTCCCCGACCGGGGCGCGCCCGCCGTCCAGCTGACCGGGATCACCAAGCGCTTTCCCGGCGTGGTGGCCAACTCCGACGTCAACCTCACCGTCGCCGCCGGCGAGGTGCACGCCATCTGTGGTGAGAACGGCGCCGGCAAGTCCACCCTGATGAAGATCCTCTACGGCATGCAGCCGCCGGACGAGGGCACCATCGCGATCAACGGCGAAGAGGTGAAGCTGCGCAATCCGCAGGACGCCATCCGCGCCGGCATCGGCATGGTGCACCAGCACTTCATGCTGGCCGACAACCTCACGGTCGGCGAGAACGTCTTCCTCGGCGCCGAGGCCCTGCACGGCATCGGCCGCGCCGCTCGCGCCCGGCTGGCCGAGCTCGCGCGGCGGACCGGCCTGCGCGCCGAGCCGGACACGCTGCTGGAGGAGCTCGGCGTCGCCGACCGCCAGCGCGTCGAAATCGTCAAGGTGCTCTACCGCGGGGCGAAGATCATCATCCTGGACGAGCCGACCGCGGTGCTCGTGCCGCAGGAGGTCGACGCGCTGTTCGCGACCGTCCGGGAGATGAAGGCCGACGGCTACACGTTCCTCTTCATCTCGCACAAGCTCGACGAGGTCCGCGCGATCGCCGACACCGTCACGGTGATCCGGCGCGGCTCGACCGTCGGCACGGCGGACCCGAAGACGATCACCTCCCACCAGCTCGCGGAGATGATGGTCGGGTCCGAGCTGCCCAGCCCGGAGACCCGCGAATCCACCGTCACCGACCGCGCCGTGCTCCGGCTGACCGGGCTGACGCTGGGCGCCGAGGGCTCCGACCGCAACGCGCTCGACGACGTCACCTTCACCGTGCGCGCGGGCGAGGTGCTCGGCATCGCCGGGGTCGAAGGCAACGGCCAGACCGAGCTCGTCGAGACGATCATGGGCATGCGCAAGCCGTCCGGTGGCACGATCGAGCTGGTGGATGCGGACGCCAAAGCCCGCGACCTCACCAAGGCGGGCACGCTGGCGCGGCGCGAGGCCGGCATCGGCTACATCGCCGAAGACCGCACCCGGCACAGCCTGCTGCTCACGCAACCGTTGTGGGTCAACCGGATCCTCGGCTACCAGACCCGACGGCCGGTCTCCAGAGGACAGTTGCTCGACATCGCGGGCGCCCGCGCGGACACCGAGCGGATCGTGCGCGACTACGACGTCCGGACGCCGGGCATCGACGTCCCGGCCGCGGCGCTGTCGGGCGGCAACCAGCAGAAGCTGATCGTCGGGCGGGAGCTGTCCGGCGACCCGGTGGTGCTCATCGCGTCGCACCCCACGCGTGGCGTCGACGTCGGCGCGCAGGCGCTGATCTGGGAGAACATCCGGCAGGCCCGCGCGGCCGGGCTCGCCGTGCTGCTGGTCTCCGCCGACCTGGACGAGCTGATCGGCCTGTCCGACACGATCCGGGTCATGTTGCGCGGGCGCCTCGTGAGCGAGGCCGACCCCGCCACCGTGACCCCGCAGGAACTGGGCTCCGCGATGACCGGCGCGGGAGAGGGTGACGAAGAATGACCTCCTGGCGCACGAAATTACTGCCGCCGCTGCTGGCGATCGTCTTCGCCGTGCTGCTGTCGGCGATCGCGCTGATCGTCTCCGGGGCCGACCCGCTGCAGGCGTACGGCACGATGGTCGGCCAGATGTTCAAGGGCTCCACCGCGGTCGACACCGTGAACCTCGCGACCGTCTACTACCTGTCCGGGCTCGCGGTCGCCATCGGCTTCCAGATGAACCTGTTCAACATCGGGGTCGAGGGCCAGTACCGGTTCGCCGCCGTCGTCGCGGCCATCGCCGGCGGCGCCATGAAGCTGCCGCCGGTCATCCACACCCTGGCCATCATCGTGGTCGCGGCGGTCGCGGGCATGGCCTACGCGGCGGTCCCGGCGGTCCTCAAGGTCACCCGCGGGGTGAGCGAGGTCATCTCGACGATCATGCTCAACGCGATCGTCGCCGGGATCATCGCCTTCCTCATCAACGCCGACCAGTTCGGCGTGCAGACCGGCAACAACATCGGCACCCGCGTGATCGAGCCGTCCGGCCGGATCCCGGGCATCCCGCTCGGCCCGGGCACGCTGTTCGGGTTCGTGTTCATCGCCGTGCTGATCGGTGCCGCGTACTGGTTCATGCTCAACCGCACCCGGTTCGGCTTCGAGCTCAAGGCGTCCGGCGAGTCCACCACCGCGGCCGCCGCGGGCGGCGTCAACGCCAAGAAGATGACGCTGATCGCGATGCTGCTCTCCGGCGGCGTGGCCGGCATGGTCGCCATGCCGGAACTGCTCGGCCGCGACTTCAGCTACGGCATCACCGCGACGCAGATGTACGGCTTCACCGGCATCGCGGTCGCGCTGCTGGGCCGCAACCACCCCGGCGGCATCGCGCTCGGCGCGCTGCTGTGGGCGTTCCTCGACACCTCCGCGGTGTCGCTGGAGCAGATCAACGTGTCCAAGGAGATCGCGACGATCATGCAGGGCATCATCGTGCTGTCGGTCGTCGTGGCGTACGAGATCGTGCGGCGCGCCGACCTCGCGGCCGAACAACGCAGGGTCGGCCGCGCACTCGCGGCCAACGGCCGCAAGGGCGCTTCGGTCGCCGAAGGGGGTGCGGTCTGATGGCCGTCACCGACGTCTCCCGGCCGGACCCGGGCAGCAGCTCGACGATGCCGGTGCACCGCAAACGATCCCGGCTCCCCGGCTGGCTCCGCGGCGTGATCTGGGCCGTGGTCGCCATCGCCGTCCTCTCGACGGCTTCGTACTCCACCGGCGTCGCCGCGCTGACGTCGTCGAACACCGCGCAGACGGCGCTGCGCCTGGCCCTGCCGATCCTGCTCTGCGCGCTGGGCGGCCTCTGGGCCGAACGCGCGGGCGTCGTCAACATCGGCCTCGAGGGCATGATGATCCTCGGGACCTGGGGCGCCGCCTGGGGTTCGTACAACGGCGGCGTCTGGGCCGGTCTGCTGGCCGCGCTCGTGTTCGGCGCGCTCGGCGGGCTGCTGCACGCGGTGGCGACGGTGACGTTCAACGTCAACCACATCGTCTCCGGCGTCGCGATCAACCTGCTCGGCCTCGGCGTCACGAAGTACCTGGCGAACCTCGTCTTCGAGCCGATCTCCGGCAACCCGCGGCAGTCGCCGGTGGTGCCGAAGTTCGACACCTACTCGGCGTCGTTCCTCTCGGACTGGCTCGGCGACCTGGAGAAGGAGCAGCGCGTCGGCGTCTCCGACGTCGCCGGCATCCTGCGCGGCCTGGTCACCGAGGTGGCTCCGCTGACGATGATCGCGATCATCCTGGTGCCGGTGAGCTTCTGGGTGCTCTGGCGGACCCGGTTCGGCCTGCGGCTGCGGTCGTGCGGCGAGAACCCGGTGGCCGCGGAGTCCCTCGGCGTCAACGTCTACCGGCACAAGTACATCGCGATGCTGATCTCCGGCGCCTTCGCCGGGATGGGCGGCGCGTCGCTGGTGCTGCTGCGCGGCGGCGCGGACTACCTGGAGAACCAGACGAACGGCCGCGGGTACATCGGCCTCGCGGCGATGATCTTCGGCAACTGGCGCCCGGGCGGCCTGCTCGGCGGCGCGGCGCTGTTCGGCTACGCGGACGGCCTGCAGCTCGCCGGTGGCGGCGAAGCGGTGCTCGCGCTGCTGTACGGCGCGGTGATCCTGGTCGCCGTGATCGTCGTCGTCCAGCTGTTCCGGCGGCAGTGGATCGCGGCCGGGCTCGGCGTCGTCGGCGCGGGCATCCTGTACGCGATCTACTGGTCCAACGACACGCTGTCGTCCGACCTGATCCCGTACACCGCGCACTTCGTGACGCTGATCGTGCTGGCGGTGGCTTCGCAGCGGCTGCGGCCGCCGAAGGCCGACGGCCAGCCGTACCGGCGAGGTGAGGACTGATGACCACTGTGTCCTCTGTGTCCTCTGTGGACTGGGACGCGCTGCGCTCTCGTGCCATCGAAGCGGCTTCCCATGCGTACGCGCCTTATTCGGGTTTGCACGTCGGAGTCGCCGGGATCGTCGACGACGGCCGCGTCGTCACCGGCTGCAACGTCGAGAACGCGTCCTACGGGCTCGGGCTGTGCGCGGAGTGCACGATGGCCGGGCAGCTGCGGCTGTCCGGCGGCGGGCGGCTGGTCGCCGTCGCGTGCCGCAGCGGCGCCGGTGACCTGCTGATGCCGTGCGGACGCTGCCGGCAGATCCTGTTCGAGCTGGGCGGATCTCTTTGCCTGGTGGACACTCCGCGCGGGGTGCTGCCGATGTCGGACGTCCTGCCGGACGCCTTCGGCCCGGACGACCTCCCGTGAGCGAGTTCGCCGCGGTCGACGTGATCCGCACCAAGCGAGACGGTGGCCGGCTTTCCGACGAGCAGATCGACTGGGTCGTCGACGCGTACACGCGCGGAGTGGTGGCCGAAGAACAGATGTCGGCGCTGGCCATGGCGATCTTCCTCCGCGGCATGGACGCGGACGAGATCTCGCGGTGGACGCACGCGATGATCGCCTCGGGCGAGCGGCTGTCGCTTTCGGTGTCCCGCCCGACGGTGGACAAGCACTCCACCGGCGGCGTCGGCGACAAGATCACGCTGCCGCTGGCGCCGCTCGTGGCCGCGTGCGGTGCGGCGGTGCCCCAGCTGTCCGGACGCGGGCTCGGCCACACCGGCGGCACGCTCGACAAGCTGGAGTCGATCCCCGGGTGGCGGGCTTCGCTGTCGACCGCGGAGATCCAGGCCCAGCTGGAGGACGTCGGCGCGGTCGTCTGCGCGGCGACGTCCGGGCTCGCGCCGGCGGACAAGAAGCTGTACGCGCTGCGGGACGTCACGTCGACCGTGGAGTCGATCCCGCTGATCGCCAGCTCGATCATGAGCAAGAAGATCGCCGAAGGGGCGTCCGGGCTGGTCCTGGACGTGAAGTTCGGGTCGGGCGCGTTCATGAAGACGCTCGACCAGGCACGGGTCCTGGCTTCCACCCTGACCTCGATCGGCGTCGGCCACGGCGTCCCGACGACGGCGTTGCTGACCGACATGAACGTCCCGCTGGGGCGGGCGGTCGGCAACGCGGTCGAGGTCGCCGAGTCGGTCGCCGTTCTCCAGGGCGGTGGCCCCGCGGACGTGGTCTCGCTGACGGTCGCGTTGGCGCGCGAGATGCTGGCCCTGGCCGGTATTTCGGCTGATCCGGCGGCGGTGCTGGCTTCGGGCGAGGCGTACGAGACGTGGTGCCGGATGATCTCGGCCCAGGGCGGGGATCCGTCCGCGCCGCTGCCGACGCCTTCGCACGTCCACGTGGTTTCGGCGCCCGCTTCCGGCGTCCTGGCTTCGCTGGACGCCTACGCGGTGGGCGTCGCGGCCTGGCGGCTCGGCGCCGGCCGCGCCCGCAAGGAGGACCCGGTCCAGGCCGCGGCCGGTGTGCTGTGCCTGGCCAAGCCGGGCGACGCCGTCTCCGCGGGGCAGCCCTTGCTGGAGCTGCACACGGACACGCCGTCCGCCGTCCCGGCCGCGCTGGCCGCTCTCGAGGGCGGGTTCTCGATCGCCTCCTCGGCCCCCGCGCCGGGCCCGATCGTCCGGGAGACGATCCGCGGCGAGGTGTGAGGATCATCGCGAAGATGATCACCCGTCCGAGTGCTGTTCGGTAGCCGGATCTCGCGTGATTGAGGCCGTAACTCGCGTGATCCGGGCCGTCACGGCTCCAGTCACGCGAGTTACGGCTCCAGTCACGCGAGTTACGGTTCTGATCACGCGAGATCCGGGTCCGCTCACGAAGAGGCCCCCACCCGCGTACCGGTGGGGGCCTAATCGGGTGGCTTGCTTACTCCGTGGCTTCTTCCGAGCCTTCGCCCGGCTTGGCCTTCGTGTCGGCCGGCTTCGGGGCGCGGCCGTTGCGGGAGCTGCGACGCGGCTGGCGCGGGGCCGGCGGGGGCGGGGAGATCTGCTGGACCGACGGGCCGCCGCCGAGCATGAGCTCCGCGAACGTCGCCATCGCCTCGTCGAGCTGGCCGCCGATCCGGCGGACGCTCTCGTCGTTGCTCTTGCGGACCAGCGTGTCCACCGAGTCGGTGTCCGGCTGCTTCGACAGCGTGCCCTCGACCTTGGCCAGGCCGCTCTTGAGCGCGCCGTCGAGGTCGCCGATGCCGGACAGGAAGCCGTCCTCCACCTTGTCGAGGCGGCCGGCCAGGTCGTCCAGGCGGGTGGTGACCGTTTCGAGGCGGTTGCCCAGGTTCTCCAGCCGGTCCGAGGCGTCGATCATCTCGCCGGTCTCGGTCAGCGCGACCTTCAGCGCCTCGGTGTTCGCGTCGAGCCGCTCCTGCGTGGCGCGGCCGAGTTCGCCGACCCGCTCCTGCGTGACGCGGCTCAGCTCGTCGACCTTGTTCCGCAGCTCGTGGTCGGCGTGGTCGACGCGGTCGCGCAGCGACGACTCGGCCTGCTCGATCCGCTCGCGGACCGGACCCTGCACCGACTGCGGGATCGCGTCGAGCTTCGTGTCCTGCTTGTCGAGGTGGCCGCCGACCTCGTCGATGCGGCGGTGGATGTTCTGCAGCTTGTCCTCGAGCCCGTCCATCCGCCCGGCGACGCCCTCGAAGCGCGCGGCGACGCCGTCGAGGCGGCCGTCGAGCTGCGCGAAGGGCTTGGCGAGCTTGTCGACGATGCTCTCGACCGCGCGGGTCAGCGCGGCGATCGCGTTGTCCTGGGCTTCGAGGCGGGACATCGTCTCGTCGAGCCGCTCGGCCAGGACGCTGACCTCGGTGCGGTCGGGCATCTCGGACAGCCGCTTGCGGACCGCCCCCAGCGAGTCCACCGGCGCGAGGCGGGCGTAGATGTCGTCGAGCGCGTCGAAGATCTGCTGCTGCTCGCTCTCACGCACTTCGGCCGCGCGCACCAGCATGTTGCGCATCCGGTCGAAGGACGGGGCGGCAATGTGGTTGTCAGTGGTCACTGCTGTGTGTCCTTCGTCGGCGGGGAAATGGGAGGGACGTGCCACGAAGCTTAACGATTGCGAAATTTCTACGCGTATGACCCCCGTGAAGTGCGTATTACGGAGGTCGCCCCCGGATGGGTGATTCGTCACAGGATCGCCAACGCTGAGGGTTAGCCCGAGCCTGAGACTTACCGCCGTGTAGGGGAATGACACTGAGGTTACCGTTGGGGGATGCCTGACGAAAGCCCTGTTCTGCCCACCGAGACGCTCCGCCGCGCACCCAAGGTGCTGCTGCACGACCACCTCGACGGCGGCCTGCGCCCCGCGACCGTCGCCGAGCTCGCCGAAACCACCGGCTATGCCGGGTTGCCCACGACCGATCCGGCCGAACTGGGCAGCTGGTTCCGCCAAGCGGCCGATTCCGGCTCGCTCGTCTCCTACCTCGAGACCTTCGCGCACACCTGCGGGGTGATGCAGACGGAGGAAGCCCTGGTCAGGGTCGCCGCCGAGGCGGTGGAGGACCTGGCCGCCGACGGCGTCGTCTACGCCGAGGTGCGCTACGCACCGGAGTTGTTCGTCGAACGCGGTCTGTCACTCGAAGCAGTGGTCGAGGCCGTCCAGGCGGGGTTCGCGGAGGGCACCCGGCGGGCGGCCGCGAACGGCCGCGGCATCCGCATCGGAACGTTGCTCTGCGGGATGCGCCAGCACGCCCGCGCGCTCGAGATCGCCACCCTCGCCGTCCGCTACCGCGACGCCGGCGTCGCCGGGTTCGACATCGCCGGCCCGGAGGACGGATTCCCGCCGACCCGCAATCTCGACGCCTTCGAATATTTACGTCAGAACAATGCGCATTTCACCATTCACGCCGGCGAGGCATTCGGTCTGCCGTCCATTTGGGAGGCGATTCAGCACTGCGGCGCCGAGCGGCTCGGCCACGGCGTGCGCATCGTCGAGGACGTCAAGACCGACGCGGACGGCACGGTCCACCTTGGACGGTTGGCCGCGTACGTCCGGGACCGCCGCATCCCCCTGGAGATCTGCCCGACCTCGAACGTCCAAACAGGCGCGGCGCGCTCGATCGCCGAGCACCCGATCGGCCTGCTGGCCAAGCTGCGCTTCCGGGTGACCGTGAACACGGACAACCGGCTGATGAGCGGATGCACGATGACCAGCGAATTCGCCGCGCTGCACGAGACGTTCGGCTATGGCCTCGACGACTTCCGCTGGTTCACCATCAACGCGATGAAATCCGCCTTCATCGATTTCGACGCCCGGCTCGCGCTGATCGACGACGTGATCAAGCCCGGGTACGCCGCCCTGGCCTGACTTCTCCGCCCGGGACCGCGGCCGCCGAATGGTGGTTGCGGTCCTTAGGCACGCCAACTATCGTTCACCATGTAGGAAGTTGTTCTCAAAATTTGAGACGGTGACGACGATGGCGCAGGTCGCGGACGGTTCGGTCGAGCAGCTTCAGGCGAGTCCGCGGCGGTGGCTCATCCTCGCGCTCGGCCTCGCCGCGCAGACCGCGAGTTGCTCCTTCCTTTACGGCCTCCCGTTCCTGGTCCCGGCCATGCGAGCCGCGGAAGGGCTCACCCTCGCCCAGGCCGGCACGGTCGTCGCGGCGCCGAGCATCGGGCTGCTGTTCACCTTGATCGTGTGGGGCGCGGCTGCGGACCGTTACGGAGAGCGCCTGATCATGGCGCTCGGCCTGGGAGCCTCGGGGTTACTCCTGGTGTACGCCGGGCTCGGGACTCACCCGGTCGAGCTTCTCTTCGGGGTGTTCCTGGCGGCGGGTGCGTTGACGGCTTCGGTGAACGCGGCGAGCGGCCGGGTCGTCATGGGCTGGTTCGCGAAGTCGGAGCGCGGCGTCGCGATGGGGATCCGCCAGACGGCCCAGCCACTCGGCGTCGGCGTCGCCGCGCTCGGGCTGCCGCCGCTGGCTTCGCAGTTCGGGTTCCGCGCGGCCATCCTGCTGCCGGCCGGGCTGGCGATCGTCGTCGCGCTGCTGGTGGCGTGGCTCGTCACGGACCCGCCGCGGCCGCCTCGGGTGTCGACCGGTGTCAGGCCGCCTTCGCCGTACCGGCACGCGACGCTGTGGCGGGTGCACGGCGCGAGCGCGCTGCTGGTGGTCCCGCAGTTCGCGGTGTCGGCGTTCGCGCCGGTGTACCTGGTGGCGGTGCAGCACTGGAGCCCGCTCTCCGCGGGCTGGTACCTGGCGGTGGTGCAGGTGCTGGGTGCCGCGGGACGGCTGGGATCGGGCTGGTGGTCCGACCGCGTCGGCAGCAGGCTGCGCCCGATGCGGCAGCTCGCTTTCGCCAGCTGCTTGGTCATGCTGCTGGTGGCGCTGGGCGACGCGACCTGGCCGTGGCTGGTGCTGCTGGCCCTCGCGCTGGCGGCGGTGATCACCGTGGCCGACAACGGTCTCGGCTTCACGGCCTCGGCCGAGCTGGCCGGCCTGGCCTGGTCGGGCCGCGCGATGGGCACGCAGAACACGGGCCAGAACATCGCGGCGTCGCTGACCCCGCCCCTGCTGGGCCTGGTGATCGGCGACAGCAGGTACGCACTGGCCTTCTGCGTCGCGGCGATCTTCCCGGCACTGGCGCTCGCGGTGGTCCCGGTCCGCGCCGAACACGACTGACGCCCGGCCGCGGGGGCGCCCCCCGTCTCCAGCGTATCGGCCACCCCCGACAGAAACCGTCCGCCGAAGCCACAGCGGCTCGAGTTGTCCCCAGGGCGCGATGCCCCTCCAGACACGCGAGATGCCCCTTCCAGGCGCGTGACTCGCGTGATCAGGCCCGTAACTCGCGTGATTGGACGCGCATCTCGCGTGATCGGAGCCGGAACGGGATCCGCACGTGATCGGGGAGGCATCTCGCGTACCTGGACGGTCGGCTCGCGTACCTGG
The DNA here is from genome assembly GCF_040682715.1 of Amycolatopsis sp. NPDC051128. Lineage (NCBI taxonomy): Bacteria > Bacillati > Actinomycetota > Actinomycetes > Pseudonocardiales > Pseudonocardiaceae > Amycolatopsis > Amycolatopsis sp. NPDC051128. Next base: position 52,311 of record NZ_JBFBBN010000065.1, read on the forward strand.
AGGGACGACACGACGAAGGCCGCCTCCCGAGCCCGGGAGGCGGCCTTCGCGACGTCAGGACTAAGCGACCGTCAGGCGGTTCTCGAACGTCTCCACGAGCTTCCGCCACGCGCTCTGCTCGGCGTCGAACGGCGCGCTCGGCTCGAGGCGCGTCGGGTCCGGGCGCAGCACGAACGACACCAGCCAGCCCAGGCTTTCGTTCGACGCCAGCGCCCCTTCGACGCTCTCGTCGCCCGCCCACTCGGCCGCGTCCGTGATCAGCTCGACCGCCAGCTCGAGCTGGGTCGGGTCGATCGACTCCGGGCCCTCGGCGATGTCGGCGTCGAGCCCGGTGAGCACGTACGTGTTCTCCGGGTCGACCTCGATCTCGAGCTCGCCCGCCGTCGCCTTCGCCAGGACCTCGTCCCAGGTGGACACGTCGGCGAGGTCGGTGTCGGCCAGGTCCTTGCCGTCGGCGAGGGCTCGGGCGAGCGCACCCGTAGACGTGAAGACGTCGATCTCGCCCTCGCTGCCGAGGAACACCGGCGCGTCGTCGAGGTAGCAGCGCAGCGTGTAGTACTCCGCGCCGGACGTGATGATCTTGATCGGGTCGATGCCGACCTCGGCCCAGAAGCCGACCGGGCCCTCTTCTTCGTCCTCGTCGTCATCCGAGTCCGCGGCGTCGATCGCTTCGAGGTCCTCTTCGCCCTCGGCGCCGGCCTCGGCCTCGGCGGACTCCTCGTGGAACGCCGCCAGCTCCTCGGCGGTCTGCTCCAGCACCTTCTCGTCGACGTCCGGCGCCGTCACCAGGCCGTCGATCGCGTCGAGCACGGTGTCCCACTTCTGCGACACCGTTTCGGACAGGTCGTTCCACACCTGCACGCCGACGTTCCCGGTGAACGGGAGGGTGCCCTGGTCGAGCAGCGAGAAGCCCTCGGTCGAGTCGAGGACCTCGTGC
>NZ_JBFBBN010000066.1:0-6869 GCF_040682715.1 Amycolatopsis sp. NPDC051128
CGGCGGCGCGGTCCTGCTGGGCCGCCACGGAGGCTTCCTCGATAGAGTCTCTCAATGCGACATTCACGGCCTTTCAGCTGAACACGCCCGGCCGTGTGTGCCTGCCCGGCCGGGCGGGTAACCCCGCGCCATGACGAATCTCGACGACACGACGACCGCGAAGCTGGACGAATTCGTGCTCGCCCGGCTCGCGGAGGACGAAGAGCGGTTCCGCGCGAGCGAACTGCCGCTGATCGACGAGGCCGAACGGCGCGGCAGGCTGCGGATCATGCGCGCGGACGGCGGCGAGGGTCTCCTGCTCGCCGGCGGGCCGGTCGAGGCGATGGAGGACCGGCACCCGGTGCCGTTCCCCGAGAAAGCCGAATTCCTGCGCCGCGAAATCCGGGACAGCCACGACGACGCGTCGGTGAAGCTGGTCGCTTCCGTGTACGAGGCTCACCCGGACTGGCAGGAGGAGTGGCGCTCGTGACCGGGTGACGTTTCGCGCCGTCCCCGAACGGGAACGCGCGAGGCATGTCGGTGCTCGACGACGTGACGACGATCCGCGAGGGGGCCGCGCCGCTGCGCAGCCCGCAGGATCTCGATCCGCTCGTCCGCCGGATCGGGGACGCCCGGATCGTGCTCCTCGGTGAGGCCACCCACGGCACCGCCGAGTTCTACGGGTGGCGGGCCGAACTCACGAAACGGCTCCTCGCGGAACGGGACTTCTCGTTCGTCGCCGTCGAAGGGGACTGGCCGGAGTGCCACCGGGTGCACTGCTGCGTCGCCGGGGCGCCCGGCGCGCCGAAGGATCCCGGGCAGGTGCTGTGGGGCTTCCGGCGCTGGCCCACCTGGTTGTGGGCCAACGAGGAGGTCGCCGGGTTCGCCACCTGGCTGCGCGCCTTCAACGCCACCGGCGACGGGATCCCCTGCGGGTTCCACGGTCTCGACGTCTACAGCCTGTGGGAGTCCTTGCGCGGCGTCGTCGGCTACCTCCACGAGCACGCGCCGGACGACGTCGACGCGGCGCTCGAGGCATTCCGGTGCTTCGAGCCGTACGGCGAAGATCCCCGGGAGTACGCCGTTTCTGCCGAACTGGTGCCGGACGGCTGCCGCGACGAGGTGGTGCGCCTGCTGACCGAGGTCCGGTCGGCGGCCCACGTCGACTGCGTGCCGGGCCTCGACCCGGCGTTCGTCGCCCGGCAGAACGCCGAGGTCGTCGCGGGCGCGGAACGCTACTACCGCGAGCTGGTGCGCGGTGGCACCCGGTCCTGGAACGTGCGTGACACCCACATGGGCGACACGCTCGACCGGCTCCTCCGTGCCTACGGCCCGCGCTCCCGGGCGGTGGTGTGGGCGCACAACACCCATGTGGGCGACGCGCGAGCGACCGACATGGCGGCGGCGGGCATGCTCAACCTCGGGCAGCTGGCGCGGGAACGGCACCGGGCCGACGGCGTCGTCACCGTCGGGTTCGGCACCTACCGCGGCTCGGTGATCGCCGCCGCCCATTGGGGCGGGGAGGCGCGCCGGATGCCGGTGGAGCCGGCGCGTGCGGACAGCCTCGAAGGCGTGCTCCACGAGGCCGTCCCCGGCGAAGACAGCTTGCACGTCTTCCACGACGACAGCGCGGCGGAGTGGGCCGGGGAGCTCCGCGGGCACCGCGCGATCGGCGTCGTCCACCGCGGTGGCGGGTACGTGCCGACCGTGCCGGCGGCCCGCTACGACGCGTTCGTGCACTGCGACGAAACCACGGCGATCACCCCACTGCACCACTGGGAACACTGGGAGCCGGCGGAACCACCCGAGCGGTGAACTGCGCGAAGGGAGCGGCGATGGCGATCCGGGAAGGCCGTTCGCGGGTCTTCGCCGACCGCGAGGACGGCGGACGGCGGCTCGCCGCCGAACTGCGGCGCCGCACCTGGGTCGACCCGCTCGTGCTCGGGCTCGCCCGGGGCGGGGTGCCGGTGGCCGCCGTCGTCGCGCGGTGGCTCGGCGCCGAACTGGACGTCGCGGTCGCGCGCAAGATCGGCGCGCCGGGCCGGCGCGAATACGGCGTCGGCGCGGTGACCCCGGACGGCCCCGCGATCTACGACGAAGCGATCCTGCGGGCGCTGAAGCTCACGCCCGCCCGGATGGCCCGCGCGGAGGCCCGCGAACGAGCGGAAGCGCGGCGCCGGCTCGAGCGCTACCGCGACGGCCGCGCCTCGGCCGTCGTCGCCGGGCGTGACGTCCTCCTCGTCGACGACGGCCTGGCCACCGGCGTCACCGCGACGGCGGCGCTGCGCGACGTGCGGGCCGGGAACCCGCGGACAGTGGTCTTCGCCGCGCCGGTGGCCGCTCCCGGCGCGGCGAAGGGGCTGCTGCACGAGGCCGACGACGTCGTCTGCGTCGCGGAACCCCCGGGATTCCGTGCGGTCGGCCAGTGGTACGCCGATTTCCACCAGACGAGTGACGAAGACGTCCTGCGCCTGCTCGCCGGGTGACCCTCGGAACTCCACAGAGGACAGATCGTGAGGGCTGCTCCACCTGGGGAACGCCGGGTTGACCGGGTGGGTGACGGGGTACCCCTGGCGGGGGCACCGAGCGATGGGCAGGCGCGAGATGATCGAACGGGACGGGCTCGGCGCCACGGCGCGCGGGCTGCGGCATTATCTGCTGGCCGTCGCGAAGAAGCTGGACGCGCCCGCCTGGTTCTGCGAAGTCGACGTGCCCGCGAGCGCCTACCTCGCGCTGGAAGGGCGGCTCACCCGGTTCCCGGACCACGAGACGGCGTTGCTGTGGGACGAGCGGGACGGCTGGGCCGCCGCGGTCGAAACGGCGACGGGCGAGGACGTGGTGATCCTGGCTTACCTGGGCGGCGACGTGCTGCCGGCGCCGGACACGGTGGTGAAGTTCGTGGGAGACCTCTACGGCGAGGGCTACCCAGGACAGCCGGATCCACCGGACATCCGCAGACCGGGGACCTCGGACGGCTTCGACGAACGCCTCGCCGTCTACGCCGCCGGCAACGTCTGCCTGCCCGAGGGCCAAGCCTGAGTCACCTCGGTGGGAGGACGCAGAACTCTGGCCTTCGAACTGGGAAAGCGCACGCCGCCCGACGCGACCGTGGCGCGCATGCGGCGGCTGGACGATCAGCTGGAGAAGCTCACTCGATCCCGCAAGGCTCTTGGCGACTACTTCGGTGCGGCCGAGCGAATGGGCGGCGAGAGCTATCCGCCCTTTGGCGACGCCGGCCTGGAGTGCCTCCCGCCTGAGCCACCGGAGGCGCCGGCTACGGTCCGAGCTTCCCGACGCCGGTGTTCATTTCGGCGGAAGGACGCAGAACTCGTTGCCCTCCGGGTCGGCGAGGACGATCCACGGGTCGTCGGGCGGGTCGTCGAGGATCTTCGCGCCGAGCATCACCAGCCGCTCGACTTCGGCGCGCTGGTCGCGGCCGACCGGGGCCAGATCGAGGTGCAGGCGGTTCTTGACGGCCTTCTCTTCGGGCACCGGCTGGAACAGCAGCGCCGGCCCGTCGCCGAACTCGAGCTGGCGGTAGGTCGTGCCGTGCGAGTCCGTCCACCGGCGGGTTTTGCCGTGCCCGAGCGCGTTCTCCCAGAATTCGGCGAGCAGCTCCGGCTGACGGCAGTCGACCGCCACGGCCAGGATACGGGTGGTCGTCATGACTCCGCGACGATCCGGGTGACGGCCGCGGCGACCAGGCCCGGCTCGGAGACCGTCGCCGTCAGCGCCGGGTGGCGGATCCGGCCCCATGGGTCGATGCCCGGCACGGGCTCGTGGAACCGGAGGCACACGCCGCCCGCGGTCGTGGTGCCGAAGGTCAGGCCCCGGTCGGACAGCGACAGCCGGACGCCGAGCGCGCGAACCGCGCTGTACGGGCCGGTGGCTTCGGCGCCGGCGAGGTTGCTCAGCGGTGTGGAGACCAGCCACGGCCCCAGTCGGACGCGTAGGCCGTCGACGTCCAAGTCCAAGCCGCTGCGCGGGCCGAGCAGGCGGCGCAGCCAGGGGTGCGGGACGGCGAAGTCGGCGTGGAGCCGGTGGTGCACGACGACGGCGCGTTCGCCCACCGCCGCCGGCTCGCTCGCCGTCATGTGCTCCCGCCCATCGGCGGGACTCCCGCGTCGCTTCCGCGGTGCATGGGATCCCTCCTTCATGCCGTGTCCTTTCCGGGCTACCCCATGGTTCCGCGCCGAAACCGCGCGATCACCGGGCGCCGGTCCGCGCCATCGCGCGGGCGGCGACGATCCCGAGCACCAGTCCGGCGACCGCGGTGAGGCCGTGCAGCCAGTTGTCCGCCCAGTTGACGTTGATCGGGTCCTCCGGCGTGCCGAACGCGGTGGCCAGGACCCCGTAGGCGGTCATCCCGGCGAAGCCCGCGAACAGCACCCAGCAGTAGACGACCGACCCCGTGCGCCGGGTCGCGGCCAGCAGCCCGAGCACTCCGACCGCCGCGTGCACGAGGTTGAGCAGCGGGGTCACGCTGAAGATCCACACCGCGCGGGTGGTTTCGTGCCCCACCGCCGCCGTTTCCGGCGTCAGGAACCCGGCCACGCCCAGCGCCAGGTAGAGCAATCCGGCAACGGCGACGACCGGGCGCAGCCAGAACGCACGGGAGGGGGTGTCGGCGGACGTCATGGGGGCCTCCTTCCCTTGCCGCACGGTTACCCCGCGCACCGGGCCGGAAACGGGGAAGTGGAACGGGCCGGACGACGTGCTGGGGAGCCGTCGTCCGGCCCGCGGCCGGAACCCGCGCCGGTCCCTGCAGCCAGGACGCGGGCCCCTGGTCTCAGGGGGAACGCCAGTCGTGGCCGGGATACGCCGTCCCGGCCTGGGCGCCCATCAGGAGCAGGCCGCCGTCGACGACGAGGGACGTGCCGGTGATGTAGCCGGCCGCCGGGGTCGCGAGGAACGCGACGGCGGCCGCCACCTCGGCGGCGTGCCCGGGGCGGCCGAGCGGGATGCCGGGCCGGTCCTGCTCGCGCGGGTCGGCGTCGGTCTGTCCGGTCATCGGCGTCGAGATCTCGCCGGGAGCCACCGAGTTCACGGTGATGCCGTGCTCGGCCAGCTCCAGCGCCAGCACCTGGGTCAGCGCGCCCGCGCCGGCCTTGGCCGCGCAGTAGGGCGCGGCACCGACTCGGGGGACGTGCTCGTGGACGCTGGTGACGGTGATGATCCGGCCGCCGCGGCCGGCGTCGGCCATGTGCCGCGCCGCGCGCTGCGAGAGGAGGAAGACGCCGTCCAGGTCGACGTCGAGGACCTGGCGCCACTTCTCGTAGCCGAGGTCCAGCACGCGCTGGCTGCTTCCGGTGCCCGAGCAGTTGACCAGGACGTCGAGGCCGCCGAGGTCTTCGGCGAACGCGTCCACGACGTCGGCCGCGCCGGGCAGCTCGGTCAGGTCGAGCCGCCGGACGTGGGCCGCCACCCCGTGCGAACGGACCTCGGCGGCGGTTTCCTCCGCGCCGACGGCGTCCGAGTGGTAAGTGATGCCGACGTCCAACCCCCCGCCGGCGAGGGCGACGGCCACCGCGCGGCCGATGCCGGAATCGGCGCCGGAGACGACGGCACGCCACGGCCAAGGGGCGTCGGCGGGCAGCGGCGCCGGGAGGGACACGGGTGGCTCCTTTCGTTCTTGTCCGGCTACCACGTTCGCCGAGGACTAAACCGCGGGTGCGCCGGGTATTCCGGCCCGATGAGACTGGCCGTACTGGACATCGGGTCGAATTCGGCCCAGCTGCAGGTGGTGGACGTGTCCGCGGGCGCGCCGCCGCTCCCGGCGCACGCGGTGAAGGAGCCGACGTTGCTCGCCGAAGAGCTGTCGCCCGACGGGACGCTGAGCGAGACGGGGATCGAGCGGGTGACCGCCGCTGTAGGCCGGGCCGTGGACGAGGCGGTGCGGCTCGGCGTCGACCACCTGTACCCGTTCGTCACCGCGGCGGTGCGCGACGCGGTGAACCGCGACGAGGTCATCGACCGGATCCAGGCGGGCTCCGGAATCCGGCCGCAGTTCCTCTCCGGCGAGGAGGAGGCGCGGCTGACGTACTTCGCCGCGCGTCGCTGGTACGGCTGGTCGGCCGGGCGGCTGCTGCTGATCGACATCGGCGGCGGGTCGATGGAGCTGGTGCTCGGCCGGGACGTGGAACCGGAGCTGGCGGTCTCGCTCCCGCTGGGCGCGGGCCGGCTCACCCGCGAGTTCCTCACCGCCGACCCGCCGACGCGCCGGCAGCTGAAGGCTCTGCGCCGGCACGTCCGCGACACCCTCTCCGAGGTGCTGGACCGGCTTCGCTGGGAAGGGCCGCCGCGCCGGGTCGTCGCGACGTCGAAGACGTTCAAGCAGCTGGCCCGCCTCACCGGCGCCCCGCCGCAGCGCAAGGGCCCGTTCGTGACGCGCGAACTGGTGGTGACGGACCTGCGGGAGCAGATCCCGCGGCTGGCCCGGGTGCCGGCGGCCGAACGCGCCGGGCTCCGCGGCATTTCGCGGCCGCGGGCGCGGCAGGTGGTGGCCGGGGCGCTGGCGGCCGAGGTGGCGTTGTCGGCGCTGGACGTCGCGAGCGTCGAAGTCTGCCCGTGGGCGCTGCGGGAAGGGATCCTGCTGCGGCACCTGGAACGTGTCGCCGACACACCCGCGTTGCCGTTGCAGCCGCTGACCCGCCACCCGGACGCGACGGTGCGGCACCTTCGGCCGGCCGAGGAACAACCGCTGCCGTCGTGAGCTCGGCTCGGTGTCTCCAATGACCAAGGCCGGGCAGTTAGCTGCGGCAGCGAGCTGTCAAGCTGCCCGATTGGCCCGATTGGCCCGGTTTCAGGTGCTCGCCCAAGGCCGTGAATGGCCCATTGAGGGACTCTACCCTGCCGCAGTACCGTGAGGAGGCGAGCGGCCTGCTCGCCTC
>NZ_JBFBBN010000066.1:6879-52531 GCF_040682715.1 Amycolatopsis sp. NPDC051128
CCTCGCCTTTCACTGCCCCTTTGTGGGATTATCTGCCCAACATGGTCACATACACGGCCGTTCCGTTGACCGCTTGCGCGGCAGAGGAATCCTTAACCACCCGGCCTTGCTCATGCGGGACCGAGAAACTCTCGCGCGACGACCTGGTCCGGGCGGTGCTCACCGCCCGCGCCGCAGCCAGGGGCGCAGCAGCCGGGTCACCGCCGGCATCACGACGTAGGTCATCGTCGTCAGCAGCACGACCGGGAACATCGCCGCCCGCAGCGGCAGCGGCCACGACGCCGTCAGCGGCACCACCCAGGCTTGGAACCCCAGCACCAGCGGGTAGACGGCGACCAGCGAGACGAGCCACATCTTCCAGCGGGGCGGCGGTTTCATTGTCGCGGCCGCCTCGGACGGCACGTGGAACCACGTCTCGAGCCCGGTCCGGTGCTGCTGCGCGGTCTTGGTGGCGGCGAGCGTCCGCGCGTGGCGCAGCCACTTCTCGCGCTCGGGCGAATCGAGCCAGCGCCGGAGGTCGCGCCGGGTCGTGAACTGGTGGACGACGTGGAAGTCACGGCTGTCCTCGGTGTGCACGACGGTCGCGGCGAGGTTCCCCGGGTACCGGGCGGCCTCGGCCGTGGCCCCGCGCGCCCATTCCGCGAACTCGCCGGTCCGGCCGGGTTTGGCGCGCCAGCTGTACACCGCGGTCACCGGTTCTTCCAGGTGCTCGCGGCGGCTCGTGGTGTCCGAAGTGGACATGGAGTTCCGAGTACCCGCCTCGGGGCGCGGGGAAACGCTCCCGCCTCAGCCGAGCGCGCGGGAGATCGCGCGAGCGCTGGTCATCACCAGCGGAGCCAGCACGTGCGGCGAGGCGCTGCCGTACCGCACGACCAGCGACACCGCGGCGACCACCTGACCCCGCGCGTCGTGGATCGGCGCACCGACCGAGAGGCTGTCGAGGGTCACCTGGCGCTCGCTGATGGAGAACCCGTGGGCGCGCACGTCGGCCAGCATGTGCCGCACCCGGTCCGGGTCGGTGACCGTGGCGGCGGTGTACCGCTCGATCGGCCCGCCGAGGACCTCCTCCTGCACGTCGGCGGGCGCGTGGGCCAGCAGGACGAGCCCGACCCCGGTCGCGGTCAGCGCGAACCGCCCGCCGACGCGCGTCAGCACCGGCACGGCGCCCGTCCCGGCGATCCGCTCGATGTACACCACTTCGGTGCCCTCGCGGACGGCGAGCTGCACGTTCTCCCGCGTGATCTGCGAAAGGTCCTCCAGGAACGGCAGCGCGCGCTCACGCAGTCCCAGGCCCCGCGGCGCCAGCGAGCCCAGCTCCCACAGCCGCAGCCCGACCCGGTACACGCCCGCCTCGTCCCGCTCGAGCGCGCCCCACTCGCAGAACTCGCGCAGCACCCGGTGCGCCGTCGCGGCCGGCAGCCCGGTCCGCCGCGCGACCTCGCTCAGCCGCAGGGCCGGCCGGTCCGGGGAGAACGCCGCGAGCACCCGCAGCGCGCGGCCCAGCACCGGCCCGGTCGCGCCGGGGACGCGACCTTGATGCGGCACGGGAACCTCCGGCGGCTGGGGCGGTCCGGTCAGGCGTCCACTATGCCTCGCGCCGCCCGGCGCGCGGCGGTGGCGTCGCGGCGTTCTTCGAAGCGGGACGCCTGCGTGTCGAGACCCTTGACGAACGTCGCCAGCTCTTCCCGCGCGGCTTCGCCGACCGGGCCGAGACCGGTCAGGTCGAAGATCTTCCAGTAGCGCAGCAGCGGCATGACGACGTCGTCGTGGTGGATGCGGAGGTCGTAGATGCCGGCCCTGGCCATCAACGCCGCCTTGCGCGCGAAGCTCGGGATGACCGCGCCCGGCATCGCGAACGACACGACCTCGTCGGTGATCGCGCGCATCATGGCGTCGGGCGAGATCTCCAGCGCGGCCTTCACCAGGTTCCGGTAGAACACCATGTGGAGGTTCTCGTCCGTGGACACCCGGGCCAGGAGCCGCTCGGCCAGCGGGTCCTGGGTGTAGCGGCCGGTGTTGCGGTGCGAGAGTCGGGTCGCCAGCTCCTGGAACGAGACGTACGCGCAGACCTGGAGCAGCGGCTTGTCGCCGGTGTCGTAGCCCGCCTGCATGGTCTCCATCCGCATCCGCTCCAGCTCGACCGGGTCGACGGCGCGGGTCACCAGCAGGTAGTCGCGGATGCAGATGCCGTGCCTGCCCTCTTCGGCCGTCCACCGGTGCACCCAGGTGCCCCACGCGCCGTCGCGGCCGAACGCGCGCTCGATCTCCCGGTGGTAGCTGGGCAGGTTGTCCTCGGTGAGGAGGTTGACCTCGAGGGCCGTCCGGGCGATCGGGGTCACCCGGGACTGCTCCGGGTCCCACGGCTCGCCGCCGAGCTCGGCGAAGTCGCGCCCCTGGCTCCACGGGACGTATTCGTGCGGCATCCACTCCTGGGCGCTGGCGAGATGCCGGTTGAGGTTCTCTTCGACCGTCCCCTCGAGCTCGTACAACAGACGCGTGCTTTCCGAGACCGGCATGAGGACGTCCTTTCACTAACTTACGCGACCGTAACCTACGGTACCGTAGGATCGGACAACGGGCGCGGCCCCCCGCGGGTTCCCCCGGCCGCCGGATCGGGGCGCCGGTGTGTCCGGCGCGACACGCTCAACTGGGCGGTTCGACCTCGCCCGCGTCCTCGTCGACGTCCTGCGTGTCGGGCTTCACGCGCTCGGCCGCCGGCACGTCCACGTCCAGGTCGACGTCCGGGGTGCCGGGCGGACGGGGCGCGTCGGGGGTGATGGGTTCGTGCTCGGCTTCGGTCATGGCCGCTGGTTACCCGGGTGGCCGGCGGATCAAGCACCCGCCGGTTTCGGCGCACCTGACCCGGGTATTCCGACGGCGACCGGGGGCACTTCGGTCGAGCAGGAGGTCGCCATGGCAGCCTCGGATGGACGGTGGGTCCGCGGGGTGCGGTTCGCCGTGCGGGAGCAACTGCTCGCCGTGCGCGCCGCCGCCGAGCACGGCAATGGCCTCGGCGTCGTGCTCGTGCCCGGCTTCGGGTGCGGTGACCGGACGCTGGCGCTCGCCCGCGCGTGGCTCCGCCGGCGGGGATACCGGCCGGCCGGCGCCGGGATCGGGCTGAATCTCGGGTGCACCACCGAAGTGGTCGACCGGCTCGAACGCCGGGTGGCGGAGCACGCGGAAGCCACCGGCGGCCGGGTCGTCCTGCTGGGGCAGAGCCGCGGGGGCTGGCTGGCCCGCCTGCTCGCGGCGCGGCGGCCCGACCTGGTCCGGGCCATGGTGGCGGCCGGCAGCCCGGTGCTCGACCCGCTCGGCGCGCACCCGGCGGTCCTGCGCAAGGCGCGAATGCTGACGAGACTGTCCGCCGCGGGGATCCCCGGCCTCCTCGACGACGACTGCTTCACCGGCGACTGCTACCGGGAGCACACCGGTTCCCTCGCGCGGCCGCTGCCCGAAGGCGTGCCCGCGCTGGCGGTGTACTCACGCGTGGACCGGGTGGTTCCGTGGCAGCTGTGCCAGGACCCCTCGGCCGAATGCGTCGAGGTCGAAAGCAGCCACACCGGGATGACGCTGCAGCCGGAGTTCTACGCGGTGCTGGAGCCGCGCCTGGCGGCGTGGGCGAAGACCGATCCGGGCCGCGTGCCGCGGCGGCTGCGCGCCGCGGTGTGAGCGGCAAGTTTCCGCCGACCGACTCTTGACGCAAGCCGGGTGGAAGCCCACAATTCAAACGTACCTCAGAATGTTAGCGCTAACATCAAGGCTTGTTTCGACGACGAAGTCGGAGAGTTGCCATGAAGCCGCATTGCAGCGTCGCTGCCCGGGCCGATTTCCGGCTCGCCGATGGTGATCGGCGGCCCGTCTCGGCGGGCGGCGATCGCTTGCGCAGATCCTCGCCCCGTGCGGAGCGCCGCTGTCCTCCGCGACGCCGCACCCTCTGACACAGCACCGGAATCCGGCCATCCGCACGGTGGCCCACTCGGGCTGTCGTCGAACTTCGCCGGAATGAATGTCCGCAAAGTCCTTTTCGGAAGTATTGGGCGCCGTTTCGCTCTTTGCCTTCGATCGACGCTGTCCAGCCGCATCCAACGCAACGGAGGAAGCAGAACATGACACCACGGCCGAAATCCCGCCGGTTACGGGTGATCGCCCAGACCGCCACCGCGATCGGGGCCCTCGTCGGAGGGCTGATCGCCGCCACCGGTACCTCGCAGGCGGCCACACAGGGGCCGTGTGACATCTACGCGAGCGGCGGGACGCCGTGCGTCGCCGCGCACAGCACCACGCGCGCGCTCTACGGCGCATACAACGGCCCGCTCTACCAAGTCCGGCGCGCGTCGGACAGCACCACCCGCGACATCGGCCCGCTCACCGCGGGTGGCGTCGCCAACGCGTCCGCGCAGGATTCCTTCTGTGCCGGCACCACCTGTCTCATCACGGTCATCTACGACCAGTCGGGCCGGAACAACCGGCTGACCCAGGCGCCGCCCGGCGGGTTCAACGGCCCGGCCGCGGGGGGCTACGACAACCTCGCGAACGCGACGGCGGCCCCGATCACGGTCGGCGGCCAGAAGGCTTACGGCGTCTACATCGCCCCCGGCACCGGCTACCGCAACAACAACACGAACGGCGTGGCGACCGGCGACCAGCCGGAGGGCATGTACTCCGTCTTCGACGGCACGCACTACAACGGCGGCTGCTGCTTCGACTACGGCAACGCCGAGACCAACAGCCGCGACAACGGCAACGGCACCATGGAGGCCATCTACTTCGGCAACAACAACGTGTGGGGCTACGGCAGCGGAAACGGCCCGTGGATCATGGCCGACCTCGAGAACGGCCTGTTCTCCGGAGCCAACACGCGCTACAACGCCAACGACCCGTCCATCAGCCACCGGTTCCTGACGGCGATCGTCAAGGGGGAGCCCAACCACTGGGCCATCCGGGGCGGCAACGCGCAGTCGGGCGGGGTGTCGACGTTCTACAACGGAAGCCGGCCCAACGCCTCGGGGTACAACCCGATGAAGAAGGAAGGGGCGATCATCCTCGGCATCGGGGGCGACAACAGCGTCGGCGCCCGCGGCACGTTCTACGAGGGCGTCATGACGTCCGGCTACCCTTCGGACGCCACCGAGAACGCCGTGCAGGCCAACATCACCGCGGCGGCCTACAGCGTCGGCGGGGGCAGCGGCCTGACGCCGGGCTCGACGGTTTCGCTGCGGGCGACCACGGCGTGCTGCACGGACCGGTACATCCACCACACCGGCAGCACCGTGGACACCGCGGTGATCACCAACGCGAGCTCCGCCACCGAAAAGGGCAACTCTTCGTGGATCGTCCGGGCCGGGCTGTCCAACGGTTCGTGCGTCTCGTTCGAATCCAAGAACACTCCCGGGCAGTACCTGCGGCACTTCAACTACCAGCTGTACCTCAACGCCAGTGACGGGACTTCGCTGTTCAACCAGGACGCGACGTTCTGCCCGGAGGCCGGCAAAAACAGCCAGGGCACATCGCTGAGGTCGGCCAACTACGCCGACCGGTACGTCCGCCACTACGCCAATGTCGTGTACATCGCGAGCAACGGCGGCTCGAACACGTTCGACAGCGCCAACAACTACAACGATGATGTGAGCTGGCTGGTCAGCACGCCCTGGGCGGCGTAACCGCGTTTCGGCTCCTCCAGTCCGGGTGCCGCGCCGGTGACCAGGCGTGGCACCCGGACCAGCCGCCGCAGCGTCCGTTCGGGCGATTTCGGCTCGGCCGGGTGTGGCCGGCGCCCGGAACGGGAATCCGGTCCGAGTGTCGGTGCGGGGCTGGGGGAGGAGCGGGAAAACGTGCTGCTGGAAAGACTCGAATTCGCCGCGGAGCCGGCTCAGGTCAGGCGGGTCCGGGCCTGGGTGCGCGAACGGCTGACCGCGGTGAAGGAAGTGCCGGACGAGATCCTGGCGGACGTCGTGCTGATCGCGGGCGAGCTGGCCGCCAACGCCGTCGCGCACGGCACGGGGCCGGTGCGCGCCCTGTTGACGTGCGCGGACTCCGCGGTCTGGATCGGGGTCGAGGACGCGGGCGGGACCGCTTGGCTGGACCCGGCCGCCCCGAAGGTCGCCCCGGTCGGCACCGGGCTGACCCTGGTCGCCGCCTGCAGCCGCCGGCGAGGGCAGTTCCACCGCCGGGACGGCGGCCGGACCGTGTGGGCCGAGATCCCGATCGCGTAGCCGCCGATTCCTTTGGTGCTCGCTTGATGTCCATGTCTTTCGGAAACGGCGAAAGCCGGCAACCGGAACGGCAAGGAGACACGAGTGCGCGCCGAAACCTCACCCCCGCCCGTACCACCGGCCGCGGGGGAAGCGAAGCGAAGATGGGTGCTGGCCGTCACCTCGGTGGCCTCCCTGATGGTCGTCCTCGACGCGCTGGTCGTGGCGACCGCCTTGACGGCGATCAAGGATGACCTCGGCGCGTCGGTCACCGAACTCGAGTGGACGGTCAACGCCTACGGCTTGAGCTTCGCCGTCCTGCTCATGACGGCCGCGGCGGCCGGTGACCGCTGGGGCCGCCGCCGGGTGTTCGCGGCCGGGCTGACCCTGTTCACGGTGGCGTCGCTGGTCTGCGCGGTCGCGCCGAACGGGGAGATCCTGATCGCCGGCCGGGTGCTCCAGGGCGTCGGCGCCGCGTTCGTCATGCCGCTCGCCCTCGCGCTGCTGGGCGCCGCGTTCCCGCCGGACCTGCGGGCCAAGGCCCTCGGTGTCTTCGCGAGCGTGAGCGGCGTGGCGGTGCCACTCGGGCCGCTCATCGGCGGCGCTGTGGTCGAGGGCATCTCCTGGCCGTGGATCTTCTGGATCAACGTTCCGGTGGGCGCCGTCCTCGTCTTCTTCGTCCTGACGCGGACCGAGGAGAGCCACGGCCCGGATCCGGCCATCGACTTCCCGGGTCTGGTGCTGGTCGGCGCCGGCTCGTTCGGCGTGGTCTGGGGGCTGGCCCAGGGCGGCACCGCCGGCTGGACCAGCCTGGCGGCCGCGGGCCCCCTGGTGGCCGGCCTGCTGGCGATCGGGGCGTTCGTCGGCTGGCAGCGGCGAGCCGGCCACCCGATGCTCCCCCTCCACCTGTTCCGCTCCCGGCGGTTCGCCGCCGGCAACGTCGTGATCTTCCTGCACTGGGGTTCCGCGCTGGGGGCGGTGTTCTTCATGGCCCAGTTCCTGCAGGCCGGGCTGGGGTACGGGCCCCTGGCCGCCGGTCTCGCGCTGGCGCCGTGGGGGCTGACGACGGTGGTCATCCCGCAGCGGGTGGGCCGGCTGGTCGGCCGGTTCGGGGAGCGGCCCTTCATCGTCGCGGGGCTGGGGCTGCACAGCCTCGCCATGGTCTGGATCGCCCTGGTCGCCGGCCCCGCGAGCTCCTACGGCGCGATCGTCGTTCCGCTGGTGCTCTCCGGCGCGGGGATCGCGATGTGCCTGCCCGCCGTGCAAAGCGCGGTCCTGACCTCGGTCGAGCCGCGGTTCATCGGCAAGGCTTCCGGCGCCTTCAGCGCGATGCGCCAGCTCGGCGGCGCGTTCGGCGTGGCGATCCTGGTCATCGGGTTTTCGGCGGCCGGCAGCTACGCGTCGAGCGAGACGTTCACCGACGGGTTCACGGCCGCCATCGTGGCCAGCGCCGTCCTCGCGGCCGCGGGCGCGCTGGCCGGATCCGTCATTTCGCGCCGCACCACTTCAGCTAAGGAGTAAGACCTTGTCAGACTCGAATATGTCCGATCTGAAGGCGCACGCCGACCTGCTGCGCGAACTCCACCACGGGAAGCTGCTCGTGCTGCCGAACGCCTGGGACGAGGCCAGCGCGGAACTCGTCGTCGAGGCCGGCTTCCCGGTCGTGGCGACCTCGAGCGCCGCCATCGCGGACGTGCTCGGTCACCGAGACGGGGAAAACGCGCCGTGGGCGGAGATGTTCGCGGCCGCCGCCCGGATCGCGAGGGCCGTGCCCGTTCCGGTGACCATCGACGCCGAAGCGGGCTACGGCCTGGAGCCGCACCAGTTCGTGGCGCAGCTCCTCGAGACCGGTGCCGTGGGCTGCAACCTCGAAGACACCGATCACCGGGCCGGGGGCCTCGTGGACGCCGCGGCCCAGGCGGACCGGCTCGCCCGGGTGCGCGCGGCCGCCGACGAGGCCGGCGTCCCGATCGTCGTCAACGCGCGGATCGACGTGTTCCTGCCCTCGAGCGGGATTCCCGAGCGGGACCGGCCGGCCGAGGCGGTCCGCCGCGGCCGGCTCTACCGGCAGGCGGGCGCGGACTGCGTCTACCCGATCGGCGCGCCGACCGCCGACGACCTCGCCGCTGTGGTCGCGGGCGTGCCCGGGCCGGTCAACGGCAACGCCAGCGCGTCGGTGGACTTGGCCGCGCTGAAGGCACTGGGCGTGGCACGGGTGTCCTACGGCCCCCGGTTCTACCGCGCGGGCCTGGCCGGGATGCGCGATGCTCTCGCGGATCTGCGCCGGTCGGAGGATCCGGATGGCCCGGCTCCCCGCCGATGAAACGGCGCTCGCTTGCGCCCTGGACTACGCCGTCGCGTCGGCCGCGGAGATCGGCACCGCCGACCTCGGGTTCCCGTCGCCGTGCCCGGGCTGGACCGTGGCGGAAGCCTTGGCGCACGCGACAGGGTCGCTCCGGTGCCTGGCCACTTCGCTGACCGTCGGTGCCGTCCCGGCGGTCTCCGTGCCCGCCGGGCCGGTCACGGCCCGCACGCTGCGGCGCGACCTCGGCCGGGCGGCGGGTTCCCTGATCGCCGCGGCGCGAACGGCACGTGGCGAGCGGCAGGTCGCGATCGACGGCCTTCCGCTGGGCTGTCACCAGCTGATCGTCGTGGGCGCGATCGAGGCGGCCGTCCACGGGTGGGACGTCGCCCGGGGAGCGGGGTGCGCCCGGCCGATCCCCGGCGAGCTCGCCACGTGGCTGCTGGCCGAGTTGCCCCAGGTGATCCCCCGGGGCCGCCGGCGCGGGTTGTTCGCGGACCCGGTCGCTCTGGCTCCCGGGCGTGCCCGGGCGCCAGAGCGGCTGCTCGCGGCGCTCGGGCGAAATCCGTGAGATCCGGTGCCGGAGCGATTCCTTTTCGCGGCCGGCGGTGTCCAATGAGTAGCCCGGGCCCGACGGCGGCCGGTGATGACCCACGAACAGGGAGTGTTTCGTGCCTTCTGAGGCGATCTCACTGACGCGAAACGTGCGGTTGCGAGACGAGTTCGACTCGCTCCGCCCGGCCCTCGTCGCCCACTGCTACCGGATGACCGGTTCCTACGAGGACGCCGAAGACGTCGTCCAGGAGACCTACCTCCGGGCGGCGCGCGGCATGGACGCCTTCGAGGGGCGGTCCTCCCTCAAGACGTGGCTCTACCGGATCGCGACCAACACCTGCATCACCGAGCTGAACCACCGAAGCCGGCGCGTGCTCCCCGCCGGGCTCGGCGCACCGTCGAGCGATCCCGACACCCGGGTCTTCGGCGACGCCTCGCTCGCGTGGCTCGAGCCGCTCCCCGACGCGGTGCTCGACGACCCGGGGGAGGTCGTCGTGCTGCGCGAGTCGGTCCGGCTGGCGTTGATCGCGGCCCTGCAGTACCTGCCGGTGCGGCAACGCGCGGCGCTCCTGCTCCGCGAGGTCCTTTCCTGGTCCGCCGCCGAGATCGCGGAGACCCTCGGCATCAGCGTTCCCGCGGTGAAGAGCCTGCTGCAACGGGCGCGCAAACGGCTCGACGAACGGGAGTCCCACGACCAGCCACCGGGCCGGGAGGTCGAGCGGGCGCTGCTCGACCGCTACATCGCGGCGTTCGAGGCCCAGGACGCGGCCGCCATCCGTGCCGTCATCCACGACGACTTCAGCCTCGAAGCCGTGCCGCACCCGGTCTGGTTCAAGGGCGTGAACGTGTGCCTCCCGTTCCTGGAGCGGCGCGCCTTCCCGGCGGGCGGAGGCGTCCGGCTGCTGCCCACCCGCGCCAACGGCCAGCCGGCCGCGGGCAGCTACCGCCCCGACGCCGCCGGCGTCCTGCGCGCCGACGGCCTGTGGGTGTTCACGACGAACGGGGACCGCATTTCCCGGGCGGTCAAGTTCCATGGCCTCAGGCACGTCACCGCCGCCGGCCTACCCGCCCGCCTGTCGTGATCGAACAGCGGGCGTCGGTGTCGCGCGTCCGAGGTTCGTTGAGGGGGCCCGGGCTTGCGCCCCAATGTGGCGTTGGGTGCGTTGGACGCACCGAACGCCACATTGGGTGCGTTGGACGCAACCAAAGCCACATTGGGGCGCTCGGCCCGAACGTCGAACAACTTGCGACGCTAGTGCCCTGATGGTGGTCTTCAGAGCATGTCGACGTCCGTGAACACCTTCGCGCCGTCGCGGACGAAGACCGGGATCGTCTGCGCGTGGACGGCCGCTTCGATGCGGGTTCCGCCCGGGTGGACCTCTCCGGTGACCGCGTCGGTCCACGTCGCTCCGGGCGGCAGGTGTACCGGGCGGCTGGCCAGGCCCGGGGCGAGCACCGGCGCGACCAGCAGGTCGGGGCCGAGCAGGAACTGGTCGTCGACCTCCCAGGCGGCCGGGTCTTCGGGGGTGTCGACGAAGAGCGGGCGCATCGGCGGGACGCCTTCTTCGTGCGCGACGCGCATCTGCTCCATGAGGTAGGGGCGGAGCCGCTCGCGCAGGCGCAGCGAATATTCCAACGAGGCCAGGGCTTCCTCGCCGTACGACCAGACTTCGTTGGGACCGCCGGTCATGTCGGGACCGAACGCCGAGCGCGGGTCCCGGAAGCCGTGCAGCCGGAACAGCGGGCAGAAGACACCGTACTGGAACCAGCGGACCAGCAGCTCCCGGTATTCGGGCGAATCCGGGTCACCACCGTGGAACCCGCCGATATCCGTGGTCCACCACGGGATTCCGGCGATCGCCAGGTTGAGGCCGGCCTTGACCTGCGTCCGGAGCGACGCCCAGGTCGGCGCGATGTCGCCGGACCAGACGGCGGCGCCGTAGCGCTGGCTGCCGGCCCAGGCCGAGCGGGTGAGCAGGACCACCTCGTCGTCGCCTTCGCCGCGGATGCCGTCGTGGAGGGCCTGCGCGTGGGTCTGCGGGTACAGGTTGAACACCTCGGCGCCGGTGCCGGCGTGGAAGCTGAGGTTGTGCGGGTGCCCGGGCTGGATCTCGGGTTCGCAGCCGTCCAGCCACCAGGCGCGGATGCCCTTGTCGTAGTAGTTCCGCTTGATCGTGGCCCACAGGAAATCGCGCGCGCGGGGGTTGGTCGAGTCGTAGAAGGCGACCGGCATCTCGACCTCGAAGCCCTTGTCCTTCCAGGGCGCGTGCGCGGGCACGCCGTGCTCGGTGCCGACGAGCATGCCGCCCTCGTGCAGCTCACGGTAGTTCTCCGACAGCGGGCTGACCGTCGGCCAGATCGAGACCATCAGCTTGACGCCGAGCTCGTCGAGCTCGCGGACCAGCCCTTCCGGATCCGGCCACTCGGCGGGGTCGAACCGCCAGTCGCCAAGGTGGGTCCAGTGGAAGAAGTCGGCCACGATGACCGACAGCGGCAGCCCGCGGGACTTGTGCTCCCTGGCCACCGCGAGCAGCTCTTCCTGGTCGCGGTACCGGAGCTTGGACTGCCAGAAGCCGGACGCCCACTCCGGCAGCATCGGGGCGTGCCCGGTCGCGTCGGCGTAGTGGGCGAGGATCCGCCGCGGGCTGTCCGCGGTGGTGATCCAGTAGTCGATCTGCCGGGCGTTGTCGGCGACCCAGCGGGTGCCGTTCTCGGCCAGCTCGACCCGACCGACGGCGGGCAGGTTCCACAAGAACCCGTAGCCGCGGCTGGAGAGCAGGAACGGCACGGAGACTTCGGCGTTGCGCTGGACGAGGTCGAGGACCAGGCCCTTCTGGTCGAGCTTGCCGTGGGTGCGCTGGCCGAGACCGAAGATGCGTTCGCCCTCGTAGGCGGCGAAGCGCTGCTCCAGCCGGCCGTAGCCGTTGCCCGCCGGCATGAACACGCGGGCGCCGGGCCACCAGAAGTGCGTCCGCTGCTCGCTCAGCAGCTCTTCGCCGGTGTCGGTCCGGACGAACCGCACGATCGTGTCGATGCCGGTGTCGGTGTCGACGACTTCGGCGATGCCGGTGATCGCGCCGTTGACGATGGTGCCGGAACGCTCGGTGACGTCGATGGAAGCGGGCGCCGGCTTGGGGGTCAGGAGGGCACCCGGGACGTCGTCGATGATGGCGTGCCGGCCCACGCGGACGCGGAGGCTGTCGGCGCCCCACGGCTCGATCCGGAGTACTTCGTGGCGCACGGTGATCTCGAGCGCGCGGCCGTCGTCGAGAACGGCGATCATGGAAACTCCCGGTGTCGGTGGAGCACTGGTCAGTCTTTGACGGCGCCGCTGGTCATGCCGGCCACGACATACCGCTGGGCGACGACGAGGAGGATGGCGGCGGGGATCGAGGCCATGACGGCGGTGGCCATGATCCCGTTCCAATCCGCGGACTGGTTGCCCACGAAGCGGTAGATCCCGACGGTGATCGGCTGGAAGGTCTGGCCGGTCGTCAGGGTGACGGCGAAGAGGAAGTCCGCCCAGGCGAAGAGGAACGAGAACAGGCCCGCGGTGACCATCGCGTTGCGGCTGACCGGGACGATGATCGAGAAGAACGTCCGCCAGTACCCGGCACCGTCCACCCGGGACGCCTCGGTCAGTTCCCGGGGAATGGAGATCATGAACGCCCGCAACAGGAGCACGGCGAACGGGATCGTGGCCGTCGAGTCGGCCAGTACCAGGCCGAGGTAGCTGTCGAGCAGCCCGAGGTTGCTGAACACCGTGTAGAGCGAGTTGGCCATCACGATGCCGGGGATCATCTGCACGATCAGCATGACGAAGACGATCACCGGCCCGCCGCGGACCTTGAGCTGGGCGAGCGCGTAGGACGCCGGCATGGCGACGACCAGCGAGACCACGACCGTGCCGAGCGCGATGACGACGCTGGAGAGCAGGTTCGGCCCCTGCGTCGAGAGGGCTTTCCGGTAGCCGTCGAGGGTGCCGCCGACGGGGAACCAGTCGGGGTCCGGCTTGAGCAGCGCCCCGCTCGGCTGGAACGACGCGTTGATCATCCAGTACAGCGGGAACAGCAGGAGCGCGGTGATCAGGACGCCCGCCACGGTCTTGAGGCGGCCGGTCATGACGCGGTCTCCGCCAGCGTCGCCTTCGCCGAGCGCAGGTAGACGAACCCGAACACGGTGGCGACGACGATGAGGATGTTGCCGACCGCGGCGCCCTGCCCGAACGCGAAGTCGTGGAAGGAGAGGCGGTAGGACCAGGTGGTGAGGGTTTGGGTGGCGTTGGCGGGGCCGCCGCCGGTGACGACCATGATCACGTCGAAGACCTTGATGGTGTAGACGAGGCCGAGCATGAGGACGATGCCGGTGACGGGGCGGAGCAGGGGCCAGGTCACGTGCCGGAAGCGTTGCCAGGCACCGGCGCCGTCGAGCGCGGCGGCTTCGTAGAGCGACGCGGGGATCGCGCGCAACCCGCCGTGCAGGATCACCAGGTTGAACGGGATGCCGATCCAGATGTTGGTGAGGATCACCGCCGGCAGCGCCCAGCCCGTGCTCGTCAACCAGGGCACGGGGTCGATCCCGCCCGCGCGCAGCGCGGCGTTGAGCACGCCGTGGTCGGTGTCGAACATCCAGCGCCACACCGCGCCGCTGACGACGAGGGGGAGCAGCCACGGGAGCAGCAGCAGCGACCGCAGCAGCGTGCTGCCGAGGAACCGGCCGTTGAAGAACACCGCCAGGGCGAGCCCGATGACGAACTGGAAGACGATCGAGCCCACCGTGAACAGCACGGTGTTGAGCGCCGCCGTCGAGAACAGCGGGTTGTTCAGCACGGCGGAGTAGTTCACGAAGCCGACGAACGGCGCTTCGCCGGTGTAGAACGACTTGACGGTGTAGTCCTGCGTGCTCATCACCAGGTTCGCGACCAGCGGGTAGCCGAAGAACACGACGACGTAGACGAGCGCGGGCAGCAGGAAGGCCACCGCGACGAACCGGTCGCCGGCCCGGGATTTCCGGGCCGGCGGACGGTGCGTCACCGTGGAGCGTGCGGCGGTGAGCGTCACGAGCCGCTCGCCTGCTGAGCTGCCTTCAAGGCCTGGTCGACAGGCTGCTTGCCGGTGAGGGCCGACTGGATCGCGTCGGCGAGGGCCTGGGAGACCTTGGGGTACTTCTCGCCGAGGTCGGCGGTCCGCGACCTGGCGGTGCCCACCTCGTCGATGAAGGCCTGCATGGCGGGTGTCTCGGCGCCGAACTTGGCCGCGACCGCCGTCTTCGACGGAACGTAGGCGTGGGCCTTGCTCCACTCGAGCATGGTGGGCTCGGACAGGATGCAGGAGAGCACCTTGCCGGCGGCCTGCTGCGCCGCCGGGTCGGTGACCGGGATGGCGCCGACCTCGCCGCCGAGCGCGACCGACGGCCGGCCGCCTGCCTGGGGGACCGGGATCGGCACGACGCCGTAGTGCAGCGCGGTTTCCTTGTCCAGCCGGGCCAGGTTCCACGAGCCGTTGATCATCATCGCCGCGTTGCCGGCGACGAACTGGTCGGCGACGTCGTTCTGGCTCCAGTTCACCACGGACTTCGACGCCGACCCGGAGTTCACCAGATCCGTGACGTACTGGAGCGACTGGGCGGCCTTCGCCGAGTCCAATGCGGACAGTTCGGCGCCGTTGCTCCAGAAGAAGGGCAGGAACTGCCAGGTGCCCTCTTCGGACGGGATGGCCGAGAAGGCCAAGCCGTACTTGCCGTTCCCGGACAGCTTGGCCGAGGCGGCCTTCAGCTCGTCCCACGTCTTCGGCGGTTGCACACCGGCCGCCTGCAGAAGGTCCTTGTTGTAGATCAGGGCCAGGCCGTTGACGCCGGGGGCGACCCCGTACACCTTGTCCTGGTAGGTCCCGGCCTTGATGATGCTCGGGTAGTAGCCGTCGGTGGAGATGCCGTAGTCGGTGACCGGCGTGAGCGCGCCGGTGCTCGCGACCTGCTGCAACGTGGGGTTGTCGGTGAACACCAGGTTCGGCAGCGACCGGGAGCTGGCGCCCTGCAGGATCTTGGGCAGCATCTGCGCGGTGGGGATGCTCTGCCGCTGGATCTTGATCCCGGTCTGCGTGGCACAGGTGTCGAGGATCTTCTGCCACGCCGCCGAGCCCTGCTCGTCGGCGTAGTAGTCGAGTTCGGTGATCGACGTCGCCGGTGCCGCGGTGCTGCCCGTGCCGCCGGGAGCCGGGCTCGGGGAGCAGCCCGACACGAGGGTGGCGGCGGTCGCGACGCCGGCGGCGGCCAGCAGGCCACGGCGGAGGACGAACATGGGAGTCTCCTTTGCCGGCCAGGCTTTTCCTGGCGGGGTGGTGGTGGTCAGGCGTGCGGGGCGGCGGTGCTTTCGCGCTCGGTCAAGCGGGGTGACAGCAGCCGGACTTCCGGGGTGTTGTGCCCGTTGAGGCGCTGGACGACCATCTCGACGGCTTGCTTGCCGACCTCCTCGGCCGGGATGGCCACGGTGGTCAGGGCGACGACGTGCTGGTCGGCCATGGCTTCCGGGCAGACGGCGACGACGGACAGGTCGCCGGGCACCGTGAGACCGCGGTTGCGCAGCACCGACAGCAGGGCGGGCAGGACGGCCTCGTTGTGCACCACGAGGCCGGTGATACCGGGTTCTTCGGCGAACAGATCGTCGAGCGTGTGGCTCGCCGCTTCGTAGGAGTGGTTGCAGGACCGGGAAATCGCGCGGACGCCGGCCCGTCGCGCGGCGTCGTCGAAGCCGTCGAGGAATCGCGTCGCGTAGCTCGTGCCGCGCCGGTAGACCGCCGGCGACGGACCGATCAGCGCGATCCGCCGGTGCCCCAACCGGGCGAGGTGCGCGACGCAGGCCGAGCCGGCGGCGGTGAAGTCGAGGTCGATGGAGGACAGCCCGGCTGGGTGGTCGGGTACGCCGATGAGGACCACGGGTCGGTCGAGGGCGAGGAGCATTGGTACGCGGGGGTCGGCGGCTTCGACGTCCATGACGATGAGTGCGTCGGCGATGGCGGAGGAGGCGACGCGTTGGAGTGCGGCGGGTCCTTCGTCTTTGGTGAGGAGGAGGAGGTCGTGGTCGTGGGCGCGGGCGGCGGTGACGGCGGAGGCGACGAATTGCATGACGACGGCGACGTTGAGGTCGGTGCGGAGGGGGACGACGAGGGCGAGGACGTTGGTTTTGCTGCTGGCGAGTGCGCGGGCGCCGGCGTGGGGGTGGTAGCCGAGTTTGCGGATGCTTTCTTCGACCAGTCGCCGGGTTTTCGGTGAGATCGAGCGCTTGCCGCTGATCACGTACGACACCGTGCTGGGAGCCACCCCCGCCGCGTTGGCGACGTCGTTGATCGTGACCACGCGCCCCCTCCCTTCCTGTGCATTCGTCGAAGCGCATCGATGACGTCAGAAGATAAGTGACACATCGACGAAACACAACACCACAGCGACACCGAAAGCCCGTTCGACGGATATTCGACGACGAGCGGGGACGTCGAATTCTTCGAACCGCCAGTTCGGAGGCGTTTCCCCAGCTCAGAGCGATCTTTCGGCGGCGGGGCCGCAGCCCGGGTGCTCGCCGAAGAGTGCTTGACCGGCCCGTAACCGGCCTGCAATAGTTTCGCCGATCCCTCTCAGTCGCAGAGGTATCGCACCGGCACAGTGTCGAATCGATTCGACGGACGGACCCACGGAGGCTCCACTGATGCGCAGAAACCTGCTCCGGCCGTTGCGCCACGGTGTCCTGCTGGCGGTGACCAGCGCGCTGCTCGCGGCCCCGGTGACCGCCGTCGCGGCGACACCCCTGCCCTTCCGGGACCCGTCGCTCCCGCTCGCGCGGCGGATCGACGACCTCGTGTCGCGGCTGACCCTGGACGAGAAGGTGTCGCTGCTGCACCAGTACCAGCCGGCGATCCCGCGGCTCGGGATCGGGGTGTTCAAGACCGGCACCGAAGCACTGCACGGCGTCGCCTGGTCGACCGACTACGACAACAACGGGAGCGTCGTCTCCGCGACCGGCACCGTGTTCCCGCAGGCGGTCGGCCTCGGCAGCACGTGGAACCCGGCGCTGATCAAGCAGGTCGGCGACGCCGTCGGGCAGGAGGCGCGCGGGTTCAACGTGCAGAACCCGACGCTGTGGGGGCTCAACCTCTGGGCGCCGGTGGTGAACCTGCTGCGCGACCCGCGCTGGGGCCGCAACGAAGAGGGCTACTCCGAAGACCCGTACCTCACCGGTCAGATGGCGATCGCCTACGGCAAGGGCATGCAGGGTGACGACCCCCGCTACCTGCAGTCGGCGCCGACGTTGAAGCACTACCTGGCGTACAACAACGAGGTCAACCGGGACACCAGCAACTCGTCGGTGCCGCCGAAGATCCTGCACGACTACGACGAGCAGGCGTTCAAGGTCCCGTTGCAGGCGGGTGCGGCGAACGCGGTCATGCCCTCGTACAACCTGGTCAACGGGCGGCCGAACCACGTGAGCCCGGATCTGAACGGGCTGCTCCGGAAGTGGGCGCCGCAGGACATCGCCGTCGTCAGTGACGCCGGTGCCCCGAGCAACCTGGTCAACTCGGAGAAGTACTACCCCACCAAGGCCGAAGCGGACGCGGCGGCGATCAAAGCGGGGCTGGACAGCTTCACCGACAACGACACCAACGGCTCGATCACTGTCGCGGCGGTCAAGGAAGCACTCACCAAGGGGCTGCTGACCGTCGCCGATGTCGAGAAGGCCGACCGGCACCTGTTGTCGCTGCGGTTCCGGCTCGGTGAATTCGACCCGCCGGGCCGCAACCCGTACGCGAAGATCACCCCGGCCGTCATCAACTCGCCGGAACACCAGGCGCTGGCCCGGAAGGCCGCGGACGCGCAGGTCGTGCTGCTGCGCAACAACGACAACGCCCTTCCGCTGCAGGCTTCGCAGAACAAGAAGGTCGCGGTCGTCGGTCCGCTGGCCGACACGCTCTACGAAGACTGGTACAGCGGGACGATGCCGTACAAGGTGACGCCGCTGCAGGGCATCAAGGAACGCCTCGGCACCAACGGGACCGTCGCCTCCTCGGAAGGCGTCGACCGGATCGCGCTGAAGAACCTGGCCACCGGCAAGTACCTGACGGCGCCCACGGCCGCCACCGGCGGGCCGCTGGCGGAGGGCGCGACGACCGCCGGTGCGGCGCAGTCGTTCGACGTCTTCGACTGGGGCGCCGGCAAGAACACCCTGCGGGCGGCCGCCAACGGCAAGTTCCTCGGCTACTCCGGCGGGCAGCTCGTCAACAACGTCGCGCAGCCGAACGGCTGGTTCGTCCAGCAGCAGCTGAAGCTCGACCCGCAGGCCGACGGCAGCTACGTGCTCGAGTACGCGGGCAACGAGGTCAACGAGTCGTGGTTCGGCCCGAACAAGTACGCGGTGGTCGGCGCCGACGGCGTGCTGAAGATCGCCTCCCCGGACGTCGCGGGGGCCACCAAGTTCGGCCGGGACGTGGTCAGCAGCGGCGTCGACGCCGCCGTGACCGCCGCGAAGGGCGCGGACACCGCCGTCGTGGTCGTCGGCAGCATGCCGTTCATCAACGGCCGCGAGGCGAACGACCGGACCAGCACCGAACTCGCCCCGGCGCAGAAGGCGCTGGTCGAGGCCGTGCAGAAGGTCAACAAGCACACCATCGTCGTCGTCGAGAACAGCTACCCGACCACCGGCTGGGACACCCAGACCGCACCGGGGATCGTGTGGACCACCCACGCCGGGCAGGAGACCGGCCACGCGGTCGCGGACGTCCTCTTCGGCGACTACAACCCGAGCGGCCGCCTGACCCAGACGTGGTACGCCTCGGACACCGGCCTGCCGAGCATCCTCGACTACGACATCGCCAAGACCGGCCTGACCTACCAGTACTACCGGGGCAAGCCGCTCTACCCCTTCGGCTACGGGCTGAGCTACACCTCCTTCCGCTACGACGGTGTCCGGGCCGACCGGCAGGCCACCGCCGCGAACGGCAAGGTGACCGTCTCCGTCGACGTCACCAACACCGGGAGCCGGGCCGGATCCGACGTCGTCCAGCTGTATTCCACCGCGCGTGACTCGCGGGTCCAGCAGCCGCTCAAGCAGCTGAGGGCCTTCCAGCAGGTGGACCTGCGGCCGCACGAGACGAAGACGGTCCGGCTGACGGTGGACGCGGCGGCGCTGGCGACCTGGGACGTCACCCGTGGCAAGTCGGTGGTGGAGGCCGGGCGGTACGACTTCTCCGTCGGCCGGTCCGCGACCGACATCAAGCAGACCGTGCCGGTGTTCGTCGCCGGCGAGGTCATCCCGCACCGTGACCTCGGGCGCACCACGTTGGCCGAGAACTTCGACGGCTACCAGGGCGTCACGCTGACCGACCAGAGCAAGGTGAGCGGCAACTCGGTCGCGGCGACGGCCGGCTCCTGGATCGGCTTCGAGGACGTCGCGCTTTCCCCGGCCACCACCGGGATCACGGCGTCGGTGTCCAAAGCGGACGCGACGCCGGCCCACATCACCGTGCGGCTGGACGACCCGGCCCGGGGCCAGGTGCTGGGCACGATCACGGTGCCGGGCACCGGTGACAGGTACAGCTACACCGACGTCACCGCCACGCTCGCGAAGGCGGGCGGGCTCCGCAAGGTGTACCTGGTCTTCGACGGGCCGGTGAACCTGCACGCGTTCCGGTTCACCACCGGCGGCGGCCGGTGAGCAGGCTCGGCCGCGCCCTCGCCGTACTCGGCGTGTGCGCCGCCCTGACGGCGGGTGCCGTCGGGGCGGCGCCCGCCGGGGCCACACCGGCCCCGGCGCGGCCGGGCCACACGGTGACCTACGACAAGTACTCGCTCAAGCTCGACGGGAAGCGGCTCTACGTCTGGTCGGGGGAGTTCCACTACTGGCGGCTGCCCAGCCCGGACCTGTGGCGCGACGTGCTGCAGAAGATGAAGGCCGCGGGCTTCAACGCGGTGTCGATCTACTTCGACTGGGGCTACCACTCGCCGAAGCGGGGCGTCTACGACTTCACCGGCGTCCGCGACGTCGACAAGCTGCTGAACATCGCCCAGGAGGTCGGCATCTACGTGCTGGCCCGGCCGGGTCCGTACATCAACGCCGAAACCGACTCCGGGGGCTTCCCCGGCTGGCTGACCACGCAGGCCGGACTGGCGCGGACCAGCGCGCCGGACTACCTCGACGCGGCGAAGGAGTGGTTCACCGCGATCGACGCGATCCTGAAGCGGCACCAGGTGACCGACGGCGGCGGACCCGTGCTCCTGTACCAGGTGGAGAACGAGTACAGCGGGACCGTCCTCGACGCGGAGTACATGCAGACGCTGGTCGACAAGGCCCGGGCCGACGGCATCACCGTGCCGTTGTTCCACAACGACGTCTGGGCCGGGGGCAAGTGGGCGCCCGGCAAGCCGGGTGCCCCGGACCTGTACGCCTTCGACGGCTACCCGCAGGGCTTCGACTGCGCCAATCCGGCGGCGTGGAAGCAGGCGCCGGAATACCGCTGGGCACGCAACGCTTCCCCGAACACCCCCATGTTCCTGGCCGAGTTCCAGGGCGGTTCGTTCGACCCATGGGGCGGCCCCGGCTACGAGAAGTGCCGTGAGCTCACCAACGCGGACTTCGAAAGCGTCTTCTACAAGAACAACATCTCCTCCGGCGCCACGCTCCAGAACTTCTACATGACCTTCGGCGGCACGAGCTGGGGGTGGCTGCCCGACCCGAAGGTGGTCTATACCTCTTACGACTACGGCGCCGCCATCACCGAAGGGCGGCAGCTCGGCCCCAAGTACGACGAGCAGAAGCGGCTCGGCTACTTCACCCAGGCGGTCGCGCCGCTCGCGGAAACCGACCCGGTCGCCTACGGGCCCGACATCACCGGGACCAACCCGGACATCACGCTGAAGAGCCAGGTGAACCCGGAGACGAAGACCCGGTTCATCCTGGCTCAGCACCAGGACAACACGTCGACGGCGGCCACCGCCACGACCTTCCCGCTGACCACTCCGGACGGCGCCTACCCGGTCGTGCCCCAGCAGGGCGAGCTGCGGCTCGGCGGCCGGGAGGCGAAACTGCTGGTCGCCGGCTACGACCTCGGCGACCAGCGGCTGGTGTACTCGACGTCGGAAATCATGACCCACGCCCGGATCGGCGGCCACGACACGGCGGTCCTCTACGGGGCCGCGGGCCAGGACGGCGAGACGGTGCTGCGCTACCCGGCGCGGCCGCGGGTCACCGTGCTCGACGGAGCGGTGAGCACCACCTGGGACGCTGCCCGGGGCGACCTCCGGCTGGACTACCGGCACGCGGGCCTGGCCCGGGTGCGGATCGAGGCGCCCGGCAAGGCGCCGCTGGAACTGCTCATTGCCGACACCGCCGCCTCGGCCGCGTTCTGGAAGCAGGACACCGCGGCGGGTCCGGTGCTCGAACGCGGCGCGAACCTGGTCCGCGACGCGAAGGCGTCCGGTCGCGTCCTCGCCCTCACCGGGGACACGAGCGCGGCCGGCGACCTGGAGGTGTGGGCGCCGCCGTCGATCGCGCTGGTCACCTGGAACGGCCGGCCGCTGCGGACCACGCGCACCGCGTCGGGCACGCTGCTCGGGCACCTCGACGGCCCCTGCCCGGTGACGCTTCCCGCGCTCACCGGGTGGCGGACCCAGTACGAGACGCCGGAGCGGGAGCCGGGCTTCGACGACTCCGCGTGGGTCGCCGCCGACCACACCACGACGAACAACCCCACCAAGCCGCCGGCCGGGCAACCGGTCCTCGACGCCGACGACTACGGCTTCCACCACGGCGACATCTGGTACCGCGGCCACTTCACGGCCACCGGGGCGGAAACCGCGGTTTCGCTGTCGGGCACCACCGGCAACCAGGGCGTGTACGCGGCCTGGCTGAACGGGACCTACCTCGGCAGCAGCGGCAGCGGGAGCAAGGAGTTCCCGATCCCGGCCGGCACGCTGAAACCCGGCACCGGCAACGTCATCGCGGTCCTGCTCGAGAACATGGGCCACAACCAGGACTGGGACGTCAACGACGCGCACAAGGAGCCGCGCGGCCTGACCTCGGCCGCCCTGGCCGGCTCGGCGTCGCCGATCGCCTGGAAGATCCAGGGCAACGCCGGTGGCGAAGACCTCGCCGACCCGGTCCGCGGCGTCTTCAACAACGGTGGCCTCTACGGCGAACGCGAAGGCTGGTCGCTGCCCGGCTTCCCCGACCGCCGCTGGCGGCCGACGGCGCTCCCGGCCGCCGCGCCGACGCCCGGGGTGACCTGGTACCGCACCGAATTCTCGCTGAACCTCCGTCCCGGCCAGGACACGTCGGTCGGGCTCCGGATCGACGACGACCCGCGGCGGGTCTACCGCGCCCAGATCTTCGTCAACGGGTGGAACATCGGGCGGTACCTCAACAACGTCGGCCCGCAGCACGTGTTCGTGGTCCCCGCCGGGATCCTGCGCGCCGACGGCCGCAACACGATCGCGATCGCTTCGTGGGGCGGCGACGGCTCCGGCGGGCTGGGCGCCGTGTCGCTGGTGAACCTCGGCAGCCAGGCCGGGGGAGTGCCGGTGCGGGACGTTCCTTCTCCGGGGTACCGCGCCGGCAGCCGAAACTCCGTCTCGTTCTCCTGATCGGAGCAAGTCTCAGTCCTGACCCATCGATGTTCGACTTGGAGGCGTTCGGATGCGCATGCACAGACCGGCCGTTGTCCTGGCCATCTCCACGTTGCTGTTCAGCCCGGTCACGGCGGCGGCCGAACCGTCGGGCGCACTCGGGCCGCACACGGTCACGCTGACCGAATCCGCGCTCCAGGGCGTGCACGGCACGGCGCCCGACGCCACGATCCGCAACGTTCTCACGGTGACCGCGAGCGGGACGGCGCTGCGCGTCCGGCTGAGCAACCCGTTCGGCGCCACCGCGCTGACCGCGCGGTCGGTGTGGGTCGGGCTGCAGCCCAAGACGGATTCGCCGGCACTGGTGCCGCGGTCGAACCACCGCGCCACGTTCGGCTTCCGGCGCTCGGTGACCGTGCCGCCAGGCGGCAGCGCGTGGAGCGATCCGGTGCCGCTGTCGGTGCGCCGCGGCGACCACGTCTCGGTGAGTGTGTACGCGCCGGGGTCACCGATCAACGACCACACGTTCCCGCCACCGGAGACCGACACGCCGGGGTCCTTCACCTCGGCCGGAGCCGGCGACGCCGGCGCGGACGAATCGGGGACCGCCTACGGCGCCTTCGCGCCCGGTGTCCTCTGGTGGGCTGACGCGATCAGCGCCGTTTCCCCGGCGAGGGGCACCATCGTCGCGTTCGGCGACTCCATCACCGACGGCTACAACGCTTTCGGGGGTGGCCCGCGCTGGACCGACGTCCTCGCCGCCCGCCTCGCGCAGCTGCCGCCGTCGCGGCGGTTGTCGGTGGCCAACGCCGGGATCAGCGGCAACACGGTCAGCGTCCAGCCGAATCCGTACGACCCGACCGGCCAGTGCTGCGGCCCGCCCGCTCCGGCGCGGCTCGACCGCGACGCGCTGTCGCTGCCCGGGACGCGGTACGTCCTGCTGCTGGAGGGCACGAACGACATCGGCGGCGGCACCTACGCGCCGCCGGCGCCGGCCGCGCAGGTCATCGACGCGATGCGCGCCATCGCGAGGCGGGTGCACGCCGCGGGGCGCCGGATCGTCGGCGCGACCGTCCTGCCGATGTGCAACGCCGCCGGCGAGTCGAAGGAACAGGTCCGGCTGGCGGTCAACACGTGGATCCGCACCTCGGGCACGTTCGACGCGGTCCTGGACTTCGACTCGGTGCTGCGCGACCCGGGCGACCCGACGGTGATCCGCCCGGCCTGGCGCAGCGACTGCTACCACCCCAACGCCGAAGGCGACCGGGTGCTGGGCGAGTCGATCGACCTCTCGGTCTTCGGCCGAGGGTGAACCACGTTCCGGAGGGCTGACCGCGCCCGAACTCTCAGGCCGTGGCTTGCTCAGGCGGCCGCCGCCGGGCGCTGATTGCCCAGTTCCCGGTCACGCGCCAGGATCTGGCGCTCCAGTTCGGCGGCGTCGAGCCGCGGACCCCGGGAGTTACCAGTGTCGCGCGTCCGAGGTTCGTTGACGGGGTCCGGGTTTGCACCCCAATGTGGCGTTCGGGCAAGGCCGGATAGTTAAGGATTCCTCTGCCGCGCAAGCGGTTCACGGCTGTGGGCGAGCACCGCTGTTAACGAACCTCGGACTGGTTTGCCGCGCCCCCTTGGCGATCAGGCGCCCAACTCTGCGTCCTCGATCCGCTCGAAGATCTCCATGTCCGTCTGCTTCTGCCAGTCCGGCAGGTTGTCCCAGTCAGCCACATAGGCGGGCTTTGGCTCGGGGATGTGCTTGTAGATCTGGCCAATCCAGCACAAGCTCACGAAGCGGCCCTTCTGCTCGCCGGTCAGCTTCGTGGACGCGCCGGCCGTCGCCTGGATGAAGGCTGCCACCTGCTCGTAGACCGCGGCCGCGCTCTGGCGCTCCCAGTCGGGCGTCTCGTCCCATGGCGCGATATAGCCGGGCTTCGGCTCACCGGGGTAGTGCTTCTTGACGCCCGCGATCCAGGCTTCGCGGAAGATGCGGCCGTGCTCTTCGGACAACGAGGTCTCCTGACGTCAGGCGGGAACGGCCTTGAGCCGGGCAATCTCCTGCTCAAGGTGACGAACGTGGGTATCAGCCCGGAACGGGGCCAGCTGCGGGCGGAGAACGGCCAGCTTGCGGCCGACGTACCCGGCGGAGCCGGTCTGCCGGGCCACGTCCAGCGCGGCATTGCCGTAGGTGACGAGTTGGTGGGTGTCGCGCCGCTGTACGCCGATCGTGGCCAGGTCCGTCAAGACGCTGCCCCGGCGACGAGGCGAGTCCCATGTGCCGGGCGGCGAGCGCATCCTGCAGCTCGTCCGTGTCGCAGAGTGCGGCCAGGTTGTCCTGGGCCAAGCGCGCACCACAACGGCAGTAACGGGTGGCGGGGCGAGCGCTCATGCGGTGTGGCCTCGGCAGGGTGCGTGCGTTCGGTATGACAACGGTCACTCTATGCGCTCCGCCGCCTGGTCTCTATGCATCCGACGCATACCGGGGATCCGCGTCTCGTCATGATCTTCGCGCGGGCCTGGGACGAGGGTAAATGCCAAGCACCCCGGCGGCCGGTAGACCGGTCGGCCACTCCGGGCGACGGGCGGACTCCCTCTTCTTCGTTGCTTTCCGTGGGCAACCGTCCTGGCCGCCGGGATGCTGCCCACCTGCATCGGACGACCCGGAACGAGACGGCTATGACTTCCGCAACGCGGTTTCCTGCACCGCTTCTGCGAGACGATGAACCCACCACCCTCGTCACCACGCCGCTGGCCTACGGCTACCTGCGGGTTCCCGCAGACGTGCCGGACTACCGGGTGCGCCGCGTTGAGCAGGCGGTGACTCGGTTCGCCGCGTCAAAGGGGCTGTACTTCGTCAGCTTCTTCTTCGAACTCGACTGCGGGTCGCGGGAGGGCTTCGAGGAACTCATCACCGAACTGGTCCGCGCGGAGGCGCACCATGTGGTCGTGCCGAGCCTGCGGCATCTGGCGCTGAACGAGCTGCTGCGGACGGCCATGCGCGAACAACTTGCCCTCGAAGCGAACGCCCAGGTGCACCCCGTTGGGCGACGAACCGGCGAGGCGCTGGCATGAG
The DNA here is from genome assembly GCF_040682715.1 of Amycolatopsis sp. NPDC051128. Classification (NCBI taxonomy): domain Bacteria; kingdom Bacillati; phylum Actinomycetota; class Actinomycetes; order Pseudonocardiales; family Pseudonocardiaceae; genus Amycolatopsis; species Amycolatopsis sp. NPDC051128. The sequence continues at coordinate 32,594 of NZ_JBFBBN010000066.1, forward strand.
CGTTCCTTGGGGAAGCGCTGCCCGCCCCGCGCTCTGCGGCCGCGGCCGTGGTCCCGCACCATGACTCGCGGAGGTGGATTGACCGGATGCGGGAACGGGCCGCCGTTCTGCTGCTGTGCCTGGCGCAGTTCGTCGACGTCCCTGTCCGGCGTGGTTCCGGTGGTGACGGTTCCGCTGGCGGTCGTGCTGCTGGCGGTGTTTGCGGTGGTCGAACGGCGGACAGCGAACCTGCCTGACGACCGGCCTGGTCGTCGCGGCGTCGGTGGCGGTCGCCGGCGCGGTCGCGACCGTGGGGCTGCGCCCGCGGGCGGCCACCTCCGTCCGCTGATCGGCGGTTGCCGGAGCGTCCTTCGATCGTCTATCGTCGATGGACGATGAAAGGGGCTGCCGTGCTGGACCGCGTCACCGCCAAGACCTACGCCGGGTGGTTCCGGGCGCTCGCGGACCCGACGCGGGTGCAGGTCCTCAGCCTGCTGGCCTCGACCGCCGGCCCGATGACGGTGGGGGAGATCGTCGAGCGGGTGAGCGTGAGTCAGTCCACCGTCTCCGCGCACCTGAAGGTGCTGGCCGAGGTCGGTTTCGTGCTCGTCGAGCCCCGCGGGACCGCCCGGCTCTACCGGGTCAACGAGGAGTGCGTGTCCTGCTTCCCGAGCGCCGCGGACGTGGTCATGGGACGCGGGGTCCGGCCGTTGGCCGCCGGGAAGGCCGGCCGATGAATCCCGACCGTGACGCCGTTCGCGACCGCTACGCCGCCGCGGCCCGCCGGGCACTGGCCGGTGAGGAAACCGGCCTGCTCGCCGGTGCCGGGGACGCCGACCGGCTGGGTGCCGTCCACTACGCCGGCGAGGAGATCCCGGAGAGCGTGGCCGCGACCAGCTTGGGCTGCGGAAATCCGTTGGCCGTGGCGGATCTGCGTCCCGGTGAGACCGTGCTCGACCTCGGCTCCGGCGGCGGGCTCGACGTCTTGCTCTCCGCCCGCCGCGTCGGTCCGGCCGGCCGCGCCATCGGGCTGGACATGACCGACGAAATGCTCGCCCTCGCCCGCCGGCACGTGGAGCAGGCGGGCGTGGCGAACGCCGAGTTCGTCAAGGGCGCGATCGAACGGATCCCGCTGCCGGACGCCTCGGTCGACGTCGTCGTCTCCAACTGCGTCATCGCCCTGTCGTCCGACAAGCGCGCTGTCTTCGCGGAAATCGCCCGCGTCCTGTGCCCCGGCGGCCGTCTCGGCATCACCGACATCCTCGCCGACGAGACGCTCACCGACGCCGAACGCGCGGACCGCGCCGGCGCGGTCGAATGCCTCGGCGGTGCCCTCACCGCCGGCGGCTACCGGGATCTGTTGCGGGAAGCCGGATTCGTCGGCGTCGACGTCCGGCTCACCCACGAAGTCGGCGACAAGCTGCACTCGGCGATCATCCGCGCCCGGTGTCGCGCGCCTGAGGTTGATTGACGGTCGCGGGTCGCGGGTCGCGGCGGCACCGGCCGGGCCGGTGCGCCCCTCGATCGCGCACCGGCTCCGGCGCTCAGTCGCAGCAGCCCTCGGGCGTCGCGTTCGGCGACTCCATCACCGGCGCGCCAGCGCGAGCCCGGCGGCCCGGCCCGAGAAAATGCAGCCGCCGAGGAAGGTGCCTTCCAGCGCGTTGTAACCGTGCACGCCGCCGCCCCCGAAGCCGGCCACCTCACCCGCCGCGTACAGGCCGGGGAACGGCGTGCCGTCGGGCCGCATCGCCTGCGAGTCGAGGTTGGTCTGGATGCCGCCGAGGGTCTTGCGGGTCAGGACGTTGAGCCGGACCGCGATCAACGGCCCGTGCGCCGGGTCGAGGATCCGGTGCGGCTTCGTCACCCGCGCCAGCCGGTCGCCGAGCGTGCGGCGGGCGTTGGCGACGGCCATCAGCTGGAGGTCCTTGGAGAACGCGTTGCCGAGTTCCCGGTCACGCGCCACGATCTGGCGCTCCAGGTCGGCGGCGTCGAGCTGCGGACCCCGGGAGATCTTGTTCATGCCCTTGACGAGTTCGTCGAGCGTGTCGGCGACGACGAAGTCCACGCCGTGCTTCTTGAACGCCTCCACCGGGCCCGGCGCGCCCTTGGCCACCCGGCTGGCGAGGGTCAGCTTGATGTCCTTGCCGGTGATGTCGGGATTCTGCTCCGACCCCGACAGCGCGAATTCCCGTTCGATGATCGACTGCGTCAGGACGAACCAGGAGTAGTCGTGGCCGGTGGCGAGGATGGCCTTCATCGACGCGTTCGTGTCGAAGCCGGGGAAGTTGGGGGCCGGCAGCCGCTTGCCGGTGGCGTCGAACCACAGTGAGGACGGCCCGGGGATGATCCGGATCGCGTGATCGGGCCACACGGGGTTCCAGTTGTGCACGCCCTCGGTGTAGTGCCACATGCGGTCGCGGTTGACGATCGCGCCGCCCGCCTGCTCAGTGATCGCCAGCATGCGCCCGTCCACGTGCGCCGGGACGCCCGCGATCAGCGTCTCCGGGCACGGGCCGAGGCGCTCGGCCGGCCAGTTCCGCCGGATCAGGTCGAAGTTGTGCCCGATCCCGCCCGAGGTGACGACCACGGCGGCGGCCCGGAACTCGAACTCACCGGCCGGAGTGCGCGAGGAGGCCTTGCCCCGGTCCAGATCGGACGGTTCGAGCACGGTGCCCCGCACCCCGGCCACGGCGCCGTTTTCGACGACGAGCTCGTCGACCTGGTGGCGGAAGGCAAACCGGACGAGCCCGCGCCGTTCACCGGCGAGCACCGGTTCGGCGAACACGCGCACGACCTCCGGGCCGGTGCCCCAGGTCAGGTGGAAGCGGGGCACCGAGTTGCCGTGTCCCTCGGCGGACCCGCCGCCGCGTTCGGCCCACCCGACGACCGGCGTGAACCGCAGTCCGAGGTCGTGCAGGTAGCGGCGCTTCTCCGTCGCGGCGAACCGCACGTAGGCCTCGGCCCACTGCCGGGCCCACCGGTCGGGCTCGTCGCGGTCGAATCCGGCCGAGCCCAGCCAGTCCTGCAGTGCCAGCTCGTAGGAGTCGTTGATCCGGTTTCGCCGCTGTTCCGGGCTGTCGACGAGGAAGAGACCGCCCAGTGACCAGAACGCCTGCCCCCCGAGGTTGTGCCGGTTCTCCTGCTCGACGACCAGCACCCGGCGGCCGGCCTTGACCAGCTCATAAGTGGTGACCAGGCCCGCCAGCCCGGCGCCGACGACGATCACTTCCGGTTCGAAATCCATCACAGCGTCCCGTCTTCCGGTCCGACGACCGTTCGATACATGAACGTATCAGATACATTCGTGTATGAAACGCGCTGTGACCCCGATCTCGCTACTTGTCTTCGACGCTGTAGGCGGTGACGACGTGGCCGAACAACTCGGCCCGGTGCCGCCACACCACGGGGTCGTCCGGTTCGGTGAAGCACTGCAGAGCGGTGCCGTCGTGCACGGCGACGAGGGCCTGGCCCAGCGCGTCGGGATCGGGCACGACCCGGCCGATCCGGGCGAGCAGCGCGCGGAGGAACGGCAGGAACGATGCCGCGATCGCCCGCTCCCGCGCGGCCACCACCGCGCGCAGGCTGGGATTGCGCAGCGCGTGCGCGGTGAACTCGGCGCTCACCCGGTACCACTCCTCGTCCATCGGCACCTCGTCCAGCACGTGTCCGACGACCTCGGTCATGTCGCGCACCGCGGGTGGTTCGCCGGCCTCGAACCGCTGCCGCAGCCGGTCGATCTGCGTGGTGGACCGCTGCTCCCACATGGCCAGGAACAGTTCGTCCAGGGAGGCGAAGTTCGAGTAGAACGCGCCTCGGGTGTAGCCGGCGCGGGTACAGACCTGCTCGACGGTCGAGCGCCCGAACCCTTCCTCGGCGAACACCTCCAGCGCCGCCTCGAGCAACCGCTGCCGCGTCTCGGCGCGCCGCTTAGTCACCCGGACCTCGCGTCCTGTGGTGGCTTTGGCACTTTCTGTCACCATGCTGTCGTCTTCATCGCGATGCACACCTGTATTCAATACACCCGTGTATGTCCGTTCCTGCCGCGGCACGGTTGCCGGAGCGTCCTTCGATCGCGCACCGGCTCCGGTGCTCAGTTGCAGCAGCCCTCGGGCTTCGCGGCCGACTCGGCGTCCGGTGTGCAGCACGTTGCCGGGGTGGCACTGTCGCTTCCGTAGGTCGCCGAGTCGTCCTTCACCGTGTAGACCTCCCAGGGTTCCTTGCCCGGCCCGTGCACCCACACCTTGTCCTGCACCGCGTAGCAGCACGTGGTGTTGTCCTCGGTGAGCGTTTCCAGGCCCTCGCCGGTGAGCCGCTGGGCGGCGGCGTCGACCTGGCCGGTCGACTCGACCTCCACGCCGAGGTGGTCCATCACCGTCGCCTGGCCGGGCTCGCCTTCCAGCAGCACGAGCTTCAGCGCGGGCTCCTCGATCGCGAAGTTCGCGTAGCCGGGACGAAGCTTGGCCGGTTCCGTCCCGAACAGCTTCGAGTAGAAGTCGATCGAGCCCGCCAGGTCGCCGACCCGCAGTGCCAGTTGCACCCGTGACATCCTGCTACCTCCTTGGATAGATCATCGTCTAAACAGTGACAAGCTTAGATTGCCCTCTATCTTCAGACCTGTCAATATAGAGAGATGTCGAAACAACTGCCGCTGGTCGCGATGGACGCCTGCTGCGCGCCGCTGGCCCGGGAGCCGTTGACGCAGGATCAGGCGGCCCAGCTAGCGCACCTGTTCAAGGCGATGGCCGACCCCGTCCGCCTGCGGTTGCTCTCGCTGATCGCGTCCCATGCCGGGGGCGAGGCGTGCGTGTGCGACCTGACGGACGCCTTCGAGCTGACCGGGCCGACGATCTCGCACCACCTGAAGGTGCTCCGGGAGTCGGGCCTGATCACCGGCGAGCGGCGCGGGACGTGGATCTACTACCGCGTGCACCCCGAGGTGCTGGCGCGGCTGTCCGCGGTCCTCACCACCACAGGCGCCGGGTGACGGCTGATCGATTCGGCACGCTCATCCTCCGGCAGGGTGAGACCCGGCGCGTGTCACTGACGCCGCTGCTCAGCGGCCGTCCGCTTGAACAGCTCGCCGCGAGGCGTCCTCCGCCAACGTCAGGTACGCGCTGGCCGTCCACGTGTACGCGCGGTCGCGGAGGCCCTCGCCGGTGAGGGCGTCGAAGTTCTCCGCGAAACCGGACTTCTCGCACAGCGCGCGGAACCGGGCGCTCACCCGGTCGGCGAGGTCGGTGGCGCCACCGCGGCGGAGGCCGTCCTCGATCAGCACCGTGGCGGGCGCCCACACCGGGCCGCGCCAGTACCCGTCCGCTTCGTAGTACGGCGAGGCGGGCAGCTCCGTGGCCAGCCCGACGGACGTCAGGTGGGCGGCGACGCCGTCGCACAGCCGGGCGAACACCTCCGGTGGCAGGTGTTCGCCGAGCACGACCGGCATGAGTTCGAGCAGGCTCGCGCTGCCGCGGACGTCTTCCGTGCCCGCGCCGCGGCTGACGAACCGGGTGCCGTCCCACAGCTCGGCCAGCATCGCGGCCAGCAGTTCGTCGGCCTCCTCGCGCCACCGGGCCGACGTGTCGCCCACTTCCTCGGCCAGGGTCGCGAGCTCCTTCAGTTGCAGGACCAGGAAAGCGGCGAGGTCGGCCGACTCGACGAGCCGCTCTTCGCGGAACACCGTGGAGTTGTCCCAGCCGCTGTCGTTGCCGTGTTCGTAGTAGGGCAGCCGGCTCCCCGGCGCCCGCCGGTGGTCCAGCCAGAACGACGTCCAGGCCGCCAGCTGCCGGTACGCGGTCGCGGCGTCGGGCAGGCCGCCGGGGAGCCGGTCGCGCAGCCGGGTCAGCGCCCAGCCGTGGATCGGCGGCTTGACGAAGTTGTGGAGGACCTCCGAGTGGGTGATCGAGTCGGGGAGCGCGCCCTGGGCGTCCTGGTGGTCGAACACCACCTGGATCTGGTCCCACGCGAGCCCCGGCAGGCCGCGGGCCAGGCTCAGCGCGTTGAAGCAGTGGTCCCAGCTCCACACCCGGTCCATCCAGTGCTTCGACATCAGGACCGCGGGGCGGGTGACGAATCCGCCGGGAGCGACGGTGGCGGACCAGACGACGTAGCACGCGAGCTCGGCGGCCGGCGCCCGGTCGTCGCGCCAGGGCGCCACGGCGTCGGCGAATCCGGTGAAGTCCGCGCGCGCCGCGGTCACCGCCGTCGTGAAGTCCGATGTGGACTCAGGCGCCGTCCGGGCCGTCGTCAGCTCCTCGATCACCACCTCCCACGGCCCGCCGTCGCCACCCGCGACGACCGCCCGGTCGGCCGTCCCCAGCTCCTGGGCGCCGTTGACCTGCCACCGCCCCGCGACGAGCGTCAGCCGGAAGCGGTGCCCGGTCTCGTAGGAGGTGAACACGACCCGTCCCTCGGGGTCGGCGAAGAAGTAGGTGCCGGTGAAGGGGGTCAAGGTCCGTTCGGTCGCGGCGATCCGCATGGCCAGCCCGGTCCCGGCGATCCGCAGCGTGTCCACGGCGGAGAACACGGCGCTCACGCGGGCGTCGCCCACCGCCCACGTGAGCGTCGCGGGGTCGGCGGTGATCGTGGCGGCGACCCGGTGGCCGCCGTCGACCGGCACCAGCGACAGGATCGGGTGGAGACCGTTGCGGTGGGACACCAGGTGCAGGTCTTCGGCGTACTCGGCCGTCCCGACCACGGGGGAGAGGCCGAACCAGGCGCCGGACCGGCTGAAGGGGATCTCCCGGACGGAGAACTCGGGGGCCACAGGGAATTCCTCTCAGTCTTTCACGGCACCGGACGTGATGCCCGCGGCGACGTAGCGTTGGGCCACCACGAGCAGGACCGCCGCGGGCACGGACGCGACGACGGCGGTGGCCATGATGGAGTTCCACTCCTGGTTGTTGTTGCCGATGTAGCGGTAGATGCCGAGGGTCAGCGGCTGCAGCCGGCCACCGGCGTCGACCGTGGCGGCGAAGACGAAGTCCGACCACGCCCACAGGAACGAGAACAGCGCGGCGGTGACCACGCCGTTGCGGCTGGCCGGCAGGACGACGGAGACGAACGTGCGCCACGGGCCGGCACCGTCGATCCGGGCCGCCTGCAGCAGCTCGTCGGGCACGGACGCCATGAACGACGTCAGGATCAGCACGGCGAACGGCACCGCGATGGTCGAGTCGGCGAAGATCAGGCCCCACACGGTGTTGGTGATGCCGAGGCTGACGTAGATGCCGTAGAAGCCCAGCGCCATGATGATCCCGGGGATCATCTGCGCCACCAGCAGCAGGAAGCCGAGCACTCGCCGGCCGCGCGGGCGCAGCTTGGCCAGCGAGTACGCGGCCGGGGCCGCCAGCGCCAGGGTGAGCACGACCGTGCCCACCGCGACCAGCAGGCTGGTCGCCAGGTAGGGCAGCTGTTCCCGCAGGACCCGCTGATAGCCCTCGAACGTCGGGGCGGCCGGGAAGAGGCTCGGCGGTGACTTGCGCATGTCGCCCGCCGGGGTGAGCGACACGTTGATCATCCAGTAGACCGGGAACAGCATGGCCGCGGTGAGGAGCAGGCCGACCGCGGTCGACCAGGCCGGGCGCCTCATGCGAGGTCCTGCCGGCGTTGCAGGCGGACGTACACCAGGCCGGCGACCAGGGCGAGGAGAATGAGAACGTTGCCGACCGCGGCGCTGAGCCCGAACCGGGGCACCAGGGTGCCGAAGCCCAGCTCGTACGACCAGGTCGCCAGGGTGCTGGACGATCCGCTGGGGCCGCCCTTCGTCATGATCCAGATGATGTCGAACACCTTGAGCGTGTAGACCAGGCCCAGCAGCAGGGTGATCGCCGAGACCGGGCGCAGCAGCGGAAACGTGATGTGCCGGAAGGCCTGCCACGCGTTCGCACCGTCCAAAGCGGACGCTTCGTACACCTCCGCGGGAATGTTGCGCAGTCCGCTGTAGAGCACGACGAGGTTGAACGGGATCCCGATCCAGATGTTGGCCGCGGTGACCGACACGAGCGACCACGACGGCGAGGTCAGCCAGTTGACCCGCTCCACGCCGATCCCCTCCAGGACGGCGTTGACCAGGCCGGACTCGCTGTTGAGCAGCCACGCCCACGTGGAGGCCGACACGATCAGCGGCAGCAGCCACGGCACGAGGAACAACGCGCGCAGGGTGGCCGACAACCGGAAGCGGCGAGCGAAGAACACCGCCATCGCGAGGCCGATCGCGTACTGGAACGCCAGGGACGCGGCCGTGAACACGAAGGTGTTCAGCAGCGCCGTCCGGAAGGCGGGGTCGCCGAACACCTTGGCGTAGTTGGCCAGGCCGGCCAGCGGCGCGCCGCCGTGGACGAACGTCCGGACGGTGTAGTCGCGGATGCTCAGGTCGATGTTGGTGGCCAGCGGATAGACGTAACAGAGCACCAGGTAGGCCACCAGCGGCACCAGGAACGCCCAGCCGACGAGCTGCCGGACCGTGGATCGGGAGAGCATCCGGCCTACTTCGCCGACGCGGCGGCGGCTTGGGCGTCCTTCATGGCGGCTTCCGGCGCCTTCGCACCGGTGAGTGCGGCCTGCAAGGCGCCCCACAGCGGCTGCGAGATCCGCGGGTACCGGGTGCCGAGGTTGTCGCCGGTGCGTCCCTTCGCGTTCTTCACCGCGTCCACCCACACGGCCAGTTCGGGCTGCGCCGCGACCTGCTTCTCCTGCACGGACGGCACGGCCGAGACGTAGGTGAGCGCGGTGTCCGACGACAGGACCTTGTCCGGGCTGGTCAGGCAGCCGGCGACGCGGGCCGCGGTCTTTTCCGCGTCCGGGTTGTCCTGCGCGGGGACGGTGACGAACTCGCCGCCGGTCGGGGCGGGCGCGGTGCCCCCGGTGCGGCCCGGGATCGCGAGGACGCCGTACTCGAAGCCGGCCTTCTTCGCGTTCTGCAGCTGCCAGGTGCCGTTCTCGGCGAAGGCGTATTCGCCGGTCGCGAACTCCTGCCAGCTGGTGGTCTGGGTGTTGTTGACCACCGAGTTCGGTGCGTACCCGTTGTCCAGCCAGGACTTCCACTGCGCGAGGGCCGCGGTGGCCGGTTCGGACGCGAGGTCGGTCAGCGCCGCGCCGGATCCCCAGAACCACGGCAGGAACTGGAAGCTGCCCTCTTCGGTGCCGATCGCGGAGAACGTGATGCCCTTCTTGCCCGCGCCCTTCACCTTGGCCAGCGCCGCGGTCAGCGACGCCCAGTCCTTGATCGACGCCGGGTCGACGCCGGCGGCGGTGAGCACGGCCTTGTTGTAGTAGAGGGCCAGGGTGTTGGCGCCGATCGGCACGCCGTAGGTCCGGTCGCCTGCCACGCCGGCCGCGACCAGGTTCGGCGCCGCCTGGGCGGCGTCCAGCCCCACGTCCTGGTTCGGCTTGAGCACCCCGGCTTCGGCGAGGGTCGAGACCACCGGGTTGTCGATGACCAGGACGTTCGGCGCGGTGCGCTGCTGCGCGGCGAGGAGCACCTTGGTGGTCAGGTCGGTGGTGTCGTAGGCCTGGCGCTGGATCTGCACGCCGGCTTCGCTCCCGCACCGGTCGATCGTCTTCGCCCACTCCGAACCGGCGGCGAACTGCGGGTAGGGGTCCCAGACCGAGAGCGTGCTCGGTGCGCCGCTGGGGGCGGGGGTGGCCGAGCAGGCGGTCAGCGCGACGGCCAGGCCGGCCGCCGTCAGTGCCGCCGGGAGACGGCGGGCGAGCGATGCGGGGTGCATGGGTGGTCCTTCCTGGCGGCGTCGGTGCCGACAAACATCGAACCGGTTCGATGAGACGAAGCGGCGTCAACCTAAACCGCCGAGACAGTCGCACGCAAGAGGCAATGTTCTATGCTGGCCGCTAATCGAACCGGTTCAGCGAGAGCCGGAGAGGGGAAGGGCATGAACATCGGCGAGATCGCCAAGCGGGCCGGGGTGTCCCGGAGCACCGTGTCCTACGCGCTGAGCGGCAAGCGGCCGGTGTCCGCCGCGACGGTCCGGCGGATCAACGACGTCATCGCCGAGCTGGGCTACCGGCCCAACGCCAGCGCCCGCGCGCTCGCCGAGGGGCGCACCCGCACGTTCGGCCTGGCGATACCGCCCGCGAGCGCGCGGCTGACCGACGTCCAGCTGGGGTTCGTGGCGAGTGTCGTGGAGGCCGCCGCGGTGCACGACCACGACGTGCTGCTTTCGCCCAGCGGCGGGGACCACGACCGGTCGTTCGAGCGGATCGTCACCGGCCGCCGGGTCGACGGGGTCATCCTGATGGAGGTCCGGCTGGAGGACGCCCGGGTGGACCGGCTGGGCCGGGCGGGGCTGCCGTTCGTCGCGATCGGCCACGTCGAGCACCCGGGCGCGTCCTGGTGGGTGGACGTCGACTACGCGACGCTGATCAGCCGCTGCGTGCGCCACCTCGCCGACCTGGGGCACCAGGACGTCGTGCTGGTCAACCGGTCCGCCGAGCTGGTCGCCGCCGGCTACGGCCCGGCCGTGCGCGCGATGTCGGGCTTCCTCGAGACCACCGCGGAGTGCGGCATGACCGGGCACACCGTGTGCTGCGCCGACGACCCGGCCGCTGGCCTGGCGTGCTTCGACCGGATCCGCGAACGGTGGCCGGAGGTGACGGCGGCCGTGACGATCAACGAAGCCGCCCTGCCTGGCGTGCAACGCGCGTTGGAGCGCGCGAAGCTCGACGTGCCCCGCGATTTCTCGCTCACCGGCGTGATCGCCGACCGGCTGGCCGAGGACTTCCACCCGCCCTTGACCGCGGCGAACGTGCCCGCGGGGGAGATGGCGCGGCTGGCTGTCGAGCTGCTGCAGGAGCAGATCGCCGACCCCTCGGCCACGCCGCGCAACGCGCTGCTGGAGCCGCCGATTTCGCTGCGGTCGAGCACCGGGGCCCGCCGCCGCGGGTGATCGTCGAACCGGTTCGGTTTCCGCCGCGCCCCTTGCTTCAGGCATTGGTGACGCGTACCTTCAGTCGCGATCGAACCGGTTCGAGCATCCTCGTCCCCACCTGTTCGGAGCACCCATGGTTCAACGGCGAACTGCCGCGGTGCCGCGCGCACCGCGATCTCCCCTTCCGGCCGCCCCCCTTTTCCGGGGCGCCGCCGGCCCGGCCGGTTCCCGGGAATCTCCCCGAAGCTGAGGCCGCCACGGCCCGTTCCGTTTCCCCGCGCCCCGGTGCCGAGCCGGGACGCGGGTCCCGCACGACATCCCTCCGGTCAAGGAGTCGCATGTGGACACTCTCGTAGCAACGCGCACCCGCCGTCGCGGGTTCGCCGCCCTTCTCGCCGGCGCGCTCGCCGCCGCTTCCCTGGTAACTTTCACCGAAACGGCCCGGGCCGCGGACGAGTCCGTCGCCGTCGACTTCTCCGTCGCGGGCGGGGCGCCGACCTACCGCGCGTCCGGGTGGATCTACGGCATGTCCGAGGACGCTTCGGCGCCCGCGGACCACTTCTTCCGCGACGTGAAGTTCCAGGCGATGCGCGCCGGCGGCGCGCAGCTGGACAGCCCGGGTGGCTGGGTGGCGGGCCGGTACGACCGCCGGTGGAACGCCACCCGCGCGCAGTTGCTGCGCACGCGGTCACTGGGTGGCCAGTTCGTCCTGCTCGTGCACGACCTCTGGGGCGCGGACGGCGCCGCGATCTCCCGCTTCCCCGGCGACAACGGCAACTGGACCGACTTCGACAACTTCCTCACGCGCCTGATCAACGACGTGCGGGCGACCGGCGCCCCGGTGCAGTGGGACCTCTGGAACGAGCCCAACATCTCGATCTTCTGGAACCGCACGCAGGCCCAGTACTTCGCCATGTGGAGCCGCGCGTACCAGCGCGTCCGGGCGGCCTTCCCGGACCAGCCGATCGTCGGCCCGAGCCTCGCCGGCGTCCCGTCGACCTCGACCGGCTGGTGGAGTCAGTACCTCGATTACGTCCGCGCCAACAACGTCGTCCCCGACATCGTGAGCTGGCACTCCCTGCCCGGCGACCCGGTGGCCAACGTGGCCGCGGCGAACTCGTCGCTCGGCTCCCGCGGCATCCCGCACCCCCGGCCGTACCAGATCAACGAGTACGGCGCCTCGAACGAACAGAACCCCGGCGACGGCGCCTGGTACATCGCCCGCCTGGAACGGGCCGGCGCCGACGGCCTGCGGGCCAACTGGGCGAGCGGCGGGAACCTCCACAACGACCTCGGCAACCTGCTCGTCCGGAACTCGGGCCAGCACCAGCCGAAGGGCGAATGGTGGGTCTACCGCTTCTACGGTGGGCAGACCGGCCAGATCGTGTCCACCACGCCCAGTTCGGGCTACGACGCGTTCGCCACGAAGGCGGCCGGGACGGCCAAGATCCTGGTCGGCGGCGGTCGCACGACGGGCAACGTCGCGGTCGGCCTGAAGCGCCTGGACACCACGAGCGGGGTCGTGCAGAACAACCAGGTCCGGGTGCTCGTCCAGCGCATCCCGTACAACGGCGGCGGCGCCGTCGCCGGACCGATCACCGTGCAGAACTCCGTGGTGACCCTGTCCGGCAACGCCACGACGGTGAACGTGCCGCACACGAACGTCGACGACTCCTACACCATCACCCTGCTTCCGCCGTCGGACAGCGGCTTCCAGTCCGTCGCCGTCGCCCAGCATTCCCAGCAGTGCCTGGACAACACCGACATGAAGACCGCCGACGGCAACCCGCAGCAGCAGTTCTCCTGCGAGGGCGGCGACCAGCAGCTCTGGAACTTTCAGCCGGTGGCCGGCGCCGACGGCACGTTCACCGTGGCGAACCAGCAGAGCGGCAAGTGCCTCGACGTCGACGGGGCCTCGACGGCGGACGGCGCCGTCGTCGCCCAGCGGACCTGTCAGGCCGGCGCGGCGAACCAGCAGTTCACCCTGCGAAGGGTGACCTACGGCGGCAACGACGCGCACGACTACCAGCTGGTCGCCCGGCACAGCGGCAAGTGCGTCGACGTCAACGGAGTCTCCACGGCAGCCCGCGCCGCGGTCATCCAGTGGACCTGCAAGCCGGCCAGCCAGTCGAGCCCGCTCAACCAGACCTGGCGGCTGTGGGGCCGCTAAGCCTCGGGGGCTTCGGGTGTTGACCGCTGAAGGCCGCCATCAGGGCACTGGATGTCCTGATGGCGGCCTTCAGCGGCATCGGAAGCGAGGGCCCGGCGCCAGTAGCCGGTGACGCTGCCGCGAAGCTGCTCGAGGTCGGTGGCCTGCGGGTCGAGCAGCCGCTGCAGCGCGATCCCGCGGAGCTGGCCGACGACGGCGACCGCGACTTCGGCCGGGTCGACGCCCGGGTCGATCGTGCCGTCCGCGATGCCGGCCTCGACGTCGTCGCGCAGGTCGGCGCGGAAGGCGTCGTCCCGCTCGCGGAAGATCGGGGCCAGCTCCGGCTGCGTGGCGGCTTCGGCCCACAGCAGCAGGAACGCACGGTTGAAGACGCCGATCCGGCCGAGCTCGCCCAGATAGCCGTCGATCAGCCGCAGCAGGCGGCCGAGCCCGGGCGGCACGCCGTCGAGGCCCGGCACGAACCCGGCCTGCGTGGCCCGCGCGAGCCGTTCGACGAGCACCTGCTTGGCGCCGAAGTGGTGGGTGACGATGCCGCGGCTGTACCCGGCGCGTTCCCCGACCTTGGCCAGCGTCAGCGAGCGGACGCCCTGCTCGACGACCAGTTCGGCGGCGGCGGTCAGCAGCGCGGCTTCGGCCCGGTCGCGGCGCTCCTGCTGGGTGCGGCGTGCGGTGGTCATGCCCGGAGTCTAGCAAAGTAACTTGCGTGTCGACCAACAAGTATGTGTAGTGTGGCCGGCGAAGCGGTACTGGCTCCCGGGAGGTCCCCATGATCGAAATCGACGACCGTGAACTCGACACCCTGCTCGCCGACGACCCGGGCGGCCCGGTCGTGATGCTCAACCTGCTGCGGTTCCGGCCGGATGGCGGCCGCGAAAGCTACCAGCGTTACGCGGAAGCGCTCGGCCGTTCGATCAACGCCCGGTACGGCTTGACCGTGGAGTACCTGGGCGACGGCGGACGCGCGCTGGTCGCCGAGGACGGGCAGGCGTGGGACATGGTCGTGCTGGTCCGCTACCCGGACCGGCGGGCGTTCGCCGCCATGATCCGCGACCCCGAGTACCAGGCCGTCGCCCACCTGCGCGGCGAAGCGCTCGTGGAGTCGGTCCTGCAGCCGACCACGCCGGTCGCGGTCTGATGCCGGCGGTGTTCGTCCACGGCAACCCCGAGACGGCGGCCGTCTGGGAGCCGTTGCTGGCCGAGCTGGTGGCGGTGCGGTCGGACCTGGTTTGCCTGTCCCCGCCCGGTTTCGGGGCGCCACTGCCGGCCGGGTTCGGTGCCACCTACGCGGGCTACCGGGACTGGCTCGTCGAAGAACTGACGGCGTTCGGCGAGCCGGTGGACCTGGTGGGCCACGACCTCGGCGGCGGCCACGTCGTGAACGTGGTGCTGAGCCACCCGCATCTGGTGCGCAGCTGGGTCAGCGACGTGCTCGGAAGCTACGACCCGGGCTACGAATGGCACGAGCTGGCCCGCCGGTGGCAGACGCCGGGTGTCGGCGAGGCCGACGTCGCGGCCCGGTTCGGCGCGACGGCCGAGAAGCGCACGGCGGTGCTGGTGGAGCGGGGGATGGACCGGCGGGTCGCGGCGCGCGTCGCGGCGGGCCAGGACGAGGCGATGGGCCGCGCGGTGCTCACCCTGTACCGGGCGGCGGCCGAGGCGGGCACCCTGGGTCTCGGCCTGGAGCTGGAACGCGCGGCGGCCCGCCCGGGCCTGGCGATCCTGGCCACCGAAGACCACATCGTCGGCACCGACGAGCAACGCCGCCGGGCCGCCGCCCGCGCGGGGGCCCGGGTGGCGGTCCTCGACGGCCTGGGTCACTGGTGGATGACCGAGGACCCGGCCCGCGGCGCCGCGGCACTGACGGGATTCTGGGCGACGCTCCGCTGAGTCCGATGTGGACAGAGCCGAGCTCCGCGACGGTCAACCCGCCGCCCCGACCTCCCGGACCGACTCGCCCAGCTGCCGGTCGTGGAGACGGCGCCACACGAGCACCGAAAGGACCGCGCCGCACAGGCAGAGGAACATGTCCCACTGCGTGTCCCAGACGTCTCCCTGGGTGGCGAGGAAAGCGTCCGCGCCCGCCCCGGCGATCAGGGCGCTGAACCACTCGACGAACTCGAAGCAGGCGCTGATCGCCAGGCACACGCTCACGGTCAGGAACGCGACCCAGCCGCCGGGCCGCAGCGGTGTCCGGCGCAGCAGCACTTCGCGCACGGCCACCGCGGGGACGAAGCCCTGGACGAAGTGGCCGAGGCGGTCGTAGTCGTTGCGCCGGGTGCCCAGCCAGTGCTGCACCCACTCCCCGAGCGGGGTCTCCGCGTAGGTGTACTGCCCGCCGTAGCACAGCACGACCGCGTGCAGCACCAGCAGCCAGCACAGCAGCCGCGTCAGCGGGAACCTCTTGCGCAGGGCCACCACCAGTGGCAACCCGGCCAGGATCCAGACGACCTCCATGAACCAGGTCCCCGGCGACTTCGCCTGCACGCCGGTCGCCACCAGCACCGCCAGCACCACGGTGACCAGCAGCGTCCCCTCGGTCCGACCGACTCCGCGCACCATCCGGCCACCCTAGGGCCCGGCGGCCGTCCTTGACACGCACCCGGCGTCATTCATACATTCGATGTCCATTTGTATGAATGACGTGGGGAGTTGATCCGCATGCGGCTCGGCAGGACCGCCGTCGTCCTCGGTGGCAGCGCCGCCGGTCTGTGCGCCGCGGGGGCGCTCGCCCCGCACTTCGACCGGGTGCTGGTGCTGGAACGCGACGAGCTCCCGGTGGCGGCGGAGCACCGGCGCGGCGTCCCGCAGAGCAAGCACCCGCACTTCCTGCTGAACTCGGGCCGTCGCGCGATCGGGGCGCTGTTCCCCGGCTTCGAGGACGACCTCATCGCGGCGGGCGGGCTGCACCTGATGCCGTCCATGGACGCGGCCTACCTCGACGGGCCGGGCTGGTCAGCCCGCAAACGCAGCTCGATGACGATGATCTACGGCTCGCGGATCCTCATCGAGCGGGTCCTGCGCGACAAGGTGCGGGAGCTGGCCAACGTGGTCATCCGCGAAGGGGCCGCGGTGAGCGGCCTGACCGTGCGGGACGGCGCCGTCACCGGGGTCGGCTTCACCACTTCCGAAGGCGACGAGCACGTCGACGCCGACTTCGTCGTCGATGCCATGGGCCGGGGTTCCGCGGTCAGCGGCTGGCTGGTGGCAGCGGGCTGGCCCGAGCCCGAGGTGCGGACCCTCGACGCCAAGGTCACCTACACCTCGCGCTGGTACGACCTGCCCGCGGAGCGGCCCGCGTCCTGGTGGTGGCGGCACCTGGTGATCATGCCGACGCCGGACAAGGGCGAGCACCCCGCCGAGCACGAGTTCCTGGTGAACTTCTTCCCGATCGAAGGGAACCGCGTCATCGCCTGCATGGGCTCGTGGGGCCTCGAGATGCCGCGCACCACCGACGCGTTCGTCGAGGTCGCCCGCCGGGTGCGGACGCCGTTGTTCGCGGCCGCGATGGAGCGGTGCGCCCCCACCTCGGAGGTGCACCTGACCCGGTCCACCGGCAACAAGTGGCGGCGCTACGACCGGCTTCGCACGCCGCCGAAGGGGCTGGTGTTCGTCGGCGACTCGATCTGCGCGTTCAACCCGTTCTACGCACAGGGCATCAGCTCCGCCGCGGGGTCGGCCCTACTGCTGCGCGAGCACCTGTCCCGCGCCGCGCGGCTCGACGCGGGGTTCGTCCCGGGGTTCCTCGCCGCGCAACGCAAGCTGCTCAACGTGCCGTGGCGCCTGGCGATGGCCAGGGACCAGGGCTACGAATGCGCGGTGGGCACCGAGAAGCCGGGCGAGTGGAAGCGACGCGTCCTCGCGGCCGTGTCCACGCCGGCGTTCAGCCTGATCGTCGGCGCCGCCCGCGAGGACGACGTGGTCGACGAACACTTCGCCAAGGTGTTCAACCTCGACGAGTCGCTGGGGGAGATGCTGCGCAACCCGCGGGTGATCGCCGGGCTCGTGCGCTACCGCGTCCGCGCGGCGCTCGGGCGGCACCGGGTGCCCTTCGGGTTCGACCCCCGGGCCGAGCCGCCGGCCACGGACTACTCGCCGGTCACCGCGGCCGCGGCCACGCGATGAGCGCCGGATGCGGGCCGGAGGCCGAGGCCGTCACCCGCGGCCTCGGGTTCGACTGCCACGACGTCGCGCCGGTGGTTTCGGTCCGCTTTCCCTGGGACCTCGCGCACTGGTCGATGCCCCTGCTGGAGGTGCTCGTCGTCGGCGGCGCCGTATTCGCTCTGGTGCACGCCGTTCGCCGGCACCGCGACGGCGATCCGGTCAACCTGGCGCTGTGGTGGGCCTCGCTGGTCTACCTGTTCGTCACCGAACCGCCGCTGTACTTCCCGGAGTGGTTCGGCCTCGACCGGCTGTACGGCTTCATCTTCGCCCACAACCTCTTCACCGTGCAGTTCATGGGGGACCGGCTGCCGCTCTACATCGTCGCGTTCTACCCGATGTTCAGCCAGCTCGCCTACGAACTCGTGCGGTCGCTCGGGATCTTCCGGCACCGGGGCCCGGCGGTCGGTGCGGTCGCCGTCGCGTTCGCCTGCCAGGTGTTCTACGAGGTCTTCGACCAGGTCGGCCCGCAGCTCAAGTGGTGGGCGTGGAACCCGGGCAACCGCCTCGTCAACCACCCGGCACTGGCGGCGGTGCCGATGACCAGCATGCTGCTGTTCGCCTCCGTCTCGATGGGCGCTATGACGTACCTGGTCGTGCGCCTCGCCGGCGGCCCCCGACGCGGGTGGTCACTCGCCGGACGCATTCTGGTGGCCGGCGTCCTCACCCCGCCGACCATGGCGATCGCCGGCCTCCCGTCGAGCCTCTTCGGCGGGAACACCACGGCGCAGGCCTGGATCCTCGGCGTCGAACTGGCGCTGCTCTGGCTGGCCGGCGCCTGGATCGTCGCGCACGCCAAGCCCTTGGCCGAGCCCTTGTCCGCCTTCGCGCGGATCTACCCCGCCCTCTACCTCGGTGGCATGGCGGTGTGCTGGATCGGCGCCCTCCCGGCCTACTTCGCCGCGGTCGACGGCGTCACCGGGGACGGCACCCCGATCGGAAGCGGGCTCTACGCGCTCGCCTGCTTCGCCGGGGCCGGTCTGCTGCTGGCCGCGCTGTATCGCGCTCGCCGCCCGGCACCTGCCGCCGTCTGAGGTGCCCCGCTCGGGGAAGATGGCGCGCATGGGGCATCACGGATGGCAGGGCAACCCACCCGGCACCGAGGACGAGGCACGCCGGCGGATCGTCGAAGCGGCGACGGCGTGCCTCGACCGGGCCGGGCTCGCCAAGACCAGCCTCTCCGACGTCGCCGCCGAGGCCGGGGTCACCCGGCAGACCGTCTACCGGTACTTCCCGGGCCTCAAGGACATCCTCCGTGCCGTGGCACTGGCCGGCGTCGAGGAGTTCGCCGGGCGGATGGAACGCCACCTGGCTTCGTTCGGCAGTGCCGCCGAAGCGGCCGTGGAGTCGGTGGTGTTCGCCGTCCGGGCGGTCCCCGGCGAGCCTTACCTGGGCCTGCTCCTGGAGGCGGGCGAAGCCGACTTCTTCACCGACGGCGTGCTTTCCCCGCTGGCCTTCTCCTTCGGCGCGCGGATCCTGCGCAACGTGCCGGTCGACTGGGCCGCCGCCGGCGTCACCACCGACGAAGACCTCCAGGGGCTCGCCGAGATCCTGATGCGGCTCTTCATGTCGTTCCTGCAGTACCCCTCGGCGCCGGTGCTCACCGACGACGGCCTGCGGGCCCTCGTCCGCCGCTGGCTCGGACCGGCGCTGCGCGGCTAGGTTCCCATCTTCTTGATCAGCTCCCAGATGTCGACGACCTGGTCGGCGGGCGGTGTCTCGATCTCCACCGGGTCGCCCCAGTCGCGGTAGTCGGTCGTGCCCTTGAAGGTCGCCAGGGTACCCGGCTGCGGGAATCCGGAGGCCAGGTCGACGGTGAACCGCGCCGGCCGCTGTGCCGCGTCGAGCCACAGCTCGGCGGGCAGCTTCGCGGTGATCGGCTTGGCCGGCTTGCCGTTCGTCGGCGGTTCCGTGAACTCCGGGAACAGATCCGGGATCTTGGCGGCGTCGATTTCGAGCCGGTAGTGGTTGACCGGCAGGTCGCGCAGCCGGGTCTGCTCCGCCGACACGATCCGCCCGGCCCGCGCGAGCCCCGTCAGGGCGTGATCCAGATCCGGCAGCCTCACGAACGTGGGCACCACCCCGCCGGCCGCCCGGGCCAACGGGTTGTCGGGTCTGTCGGGGCTGTCGGGATCGCTACCGACCCACGGCTTGCCGGGGAGTCCCACCGGTACGTGGGTGTAGCTCCTCTTGCCGATCACCCGCGTCTCGCTGCCGTCGACGGTGAGCGTGAGGCTCCGCGTGTCGCCGTCGAAGCGGAGCGAGCCGGTCGCGCTCTTGCCCGAGGTGCCGAGCACGGCGTCCATGGTGAAGGTGGCGGACGGGGCCGCCGCGATCCCGGCCCGGGCGGCGGCCACCAGCTGGGCGACATCGGCGGCCGGCGCCGTGAGCGCGGCGACGGTGGTGGGCGGCGGCCCGGCGGCGGGGGCCGGATCGCAGGCCGTCAACGCCAGTGCCGCCACGGCGATGGTGAAACCGGTCTTCCGCACGGGGCCCCCTCGGTGTCGCGTTCGGGGGGACGGTAGCGGCAGGAGGTCACATTCCGGGCACACCGGGCGAAGGCCTTCCGTCGCCGAGCCAGGCCGGGTTCCGCCGCCCTTCCCAGGCCCTCGTAGGCGAGCGTGACATCGCCGACGACCGGGTGGTGGAACATCTTCGTCCCGGTGCCGGGCTAGCGCCCCAATGTGGCGGGGGGGGGGGGGGGGGGGGCCCCCCCCCCCAAGGGGGGGGGGGGGGGGACCCACCCCCCAA